>NTJU01000050.1 GCA_002457195.1 Marine Group II euryarchaeote MED-G33
GAGGGGTTCGGTTAAGTAGGAGGGAAACAGCGTTTCCAAAGTGCTGGAGACGTTCTCCGGGGGTCGAATAAGATGGACAAAAGCAAACACAGCAGCATCACATTGGTGATGATTTTCGTAATGAGCACGTTATTGATTGGTTACACACCACCAGTTGCGCAAGGTGCCTCGGTCGTAATTACCGATGCAGTGCAGCTTGTAGATGGGGGCGCCGTCAACGAACGTATGGCATCGATGACAAGTGATAGTGAAGGAAACATCCACGTCATTTGGACTCGAAACACACAGCATCTCTACTATTCAATGCTCGATCCGAGAGCACAAACAGTCATCGACGTCACTCAAATTTCCAATGGTGGCGGTCATCGTGCATGGCACCCGGATATCGATATCGATTCAGAAGACCGAGTTCACGTGACTTGGGCAAACAAAGCCAGCCAACATGAAATCCTGTATACGCTACTCGACCCTAGCTTGGATGATCAGGATGGCAGCTCAGCCGATGATAGCACCATCTCAATCATCGATGATACCGAAGTAGTACGCCGTCAGCAGAACCGTGACTTCCCAGCGATTGCAGTCGACAGTCAGGACAACGCCCACATCGTTTGGGAAGATTCCTACGACCGACATGACAAGTACTTCCAACAACCACAAATTTACTACAAATTCTTGGAAATTGATGAAGCATCTCGTGAAGCAATCACAGCGATTGACAGCACACTATTGACTCCAATTATCGGTCACAAGGGCCACCCAGATATCGCCATCGATGCGGATGATCTCGTACAGATTGCATGGGATGACACCCGCGGTGGCAAGGTAGAGATTGTATCTCCAATCGACACATCGGGTTCGATGTATTCCGAATGGGCGGACATGTGTGTCGTATTCTACGGCGGTTCATGGTCCAATGGTGGTTCATTCCAAGGAATCAAACCGATGCTACAGGAAGCAAACATTTCAGTCTTTGAGACACTCTACGCACTCGGTGGATTTTACCCAAGTGCAGCGACAAGTGGTGCATGTGCAAACCAGCCCCACCATGAAAACCCTCGAGCAAATCACCTTGACATCGGTGACGATTCAGGTGGCCTCATCAAGTTGCATAGTACCATCTACAACGGCGGTGCTCAAAGCGGTGGTTACCAAGGTGAAGACTGGGGCCCAGGCAGCACATGGGCATGCCTTTCATGGGTCGATGCACAAGGACAAGTTCCAGGCAACCCACCCACAACTCACGATCACAAATGGAACCCTAACGCAACCAAGATTGTCATCCCCATCAGCGATGAAGGACCCAAAGGCGGAGACCCCCCTCAGCAGTCTGACGATATTGCCAGTATCAACGAGGCACACGATGCCTGCGTCGATGCAGGGGTTATCCCAGTCGGTTTGTATGGATCTTCATGGGGAGCAAACAATCAGGTAGCCAGCCATATGCATGATCTTTCAGAATGTCCTAACGGACAGGTCAACACGAACCCACGAGTTTGCCCCGGTTCAACCACTCGAAACACTGATGCCGGTGGCCAAGTGTATGCTTTCCCAGCATCCGGAAGCAACAACATGGACACACTCGTTGAAGCCATGGTTTTCCTAGCAACCAACAACAGTCGTGAAATTTACATGACTGTTCTTGATCCATATGCGAAGATTCAGAATCCAGCACCAGGTTGGGTTTACGGCCAATCTGGAACAGACGAAAACAACAACCGATATACAGAAGATTTGGGCCCCAGCCAAGATTCGAATGGCTATGGGCACCTCGTTGTAGTGAACGATACCCGCATCACTCTAGATGACGCATTCAGCCTACACCCTTCATTGGCGATTGACAACAGTGGTGACACCCATTTGACATGGATGGACACCCGCGACTATGGATTCGACAAGGATGACAACTACGAGGTCTACTACTCCCGCCTCCGCCTTCGAGGCGCAGCCGAGTGGGACGGTGTCTCGGGCGGTTTGCCAACTTACGGTATCAAGAAGATTGTCGACACCAGAATTTCGTATGTCGAAGGTGCGAACAACGTCAATCCGAACGACTACTACAGAGCAACTTCGTACATGCCACAGGTTCTTGCGGACAATCAAAACAATGTCCACATTTCATGGCTTGAGAACTCAAACACATCTCAAGGCGAATCAATCATGTATACACGATTGAATCACACCAATGATGTTGGTGATTGGCCATTGAACAGTATCGCAGCTGCGGTATTGGATCCTTGGGAGCGAGTCGATGTCACAGAATGGAACAGCGACAAACTCGGCCCAAACAGTGGCCGTAACCCGGAATTATCCCAACCACCAGCATTTGCGAACGACCTCGGTAGCGGAGCGCATATTGCGTGGTCTGATACGAATAAATGTAATGAAAATTCAAACAACGGGGCATATACACTCTGCTACACCCACGTCCTAACCGGTCAGGTTGACGTTGAATTGGCCGATGATGAGACTTACTACCACGTCATCGAACCGGGGGAGCAGACAATTTACAATTTGACAGTGAACAATTCAACACCCGGCCCAATCGATCTGGTCTCGGATACATTTGCTGTGAATCTTTCAGGAGTACCTGTGAATTGGACTGCGAATTTATTCTTCGCCGACAATCACACTGCAATTTTCCCTGAAACTCCGATTTTCCTATTGGGTGGAGAATCAGTCCGCGTTTATCTACGGGTTCGCGCACCATCGATTTACCAAGCGAATGCGGATGAGCTCGCACAGGTTGTCGTCTCTGCAGTATCGTACAAAGATCCGGCCATTCGGAGCGATCGTCTGACGTTGACACTCATGGATGTGGTCCACGGCATTGAATTGGAAACAAGTCATTATCAATCGGACGTTGAGCAAGGTGAAACTGCAATTTTCTCAATCACGATTACCAATACTGGAAACGTGTTCGACACATTCGCGTTCTATGACCCAACAACTTTGCAGGGTCAGCAGGAATGGTTGCTCCCATGGGGCTGGCAAATCAACTTCCCAATGATGGTCAGTTTAGACCCCGGTCAATCAGTGACCAAGAATTTGGAAATATCTGTGCCGACGACGCAAGATCCGGGTACATTTGCCCTGTATCTGAAAGGTTGGTCGATGGGTGAACCGGTCAAGAGTTTAGACAAAGGCACATACGACGTGTTGGAATTGTGGGTGAACGTAAGTATCCGTTCAACGGGCAACATCATCTTCGAGATCTTTGATACATCGGAATATGTAATGCCTGGAGAATGTCATCCATACACGATTGATGTCATCAAGAAGTTCGCACCAGGGTATCTGATTTTCACCACACCCGGTGCACCCGATGCAAAGCCCGATGCGATGCCAATGAATGAATGGCAATACGATCATTGGACTGTTAACTTGGACTTCAGCAATGCCCCTGGTGGGAATGATGGAGAAATGAGTAAGCCACGCCATTGGTCTCAAATCAATGTTCCATACGAGGTTGAAGTTGTTGTTTGCGCCCCCCTCAACGCAAGTGCAGGACTCGGGCCAGCGATTACCGTGAAGGCACACCTTCAGGGCGCATCACGAGTCTCTGATGCAGTGATTCTGTCTACCAATGTAGAACACGTCTATGATTTGGAAATGGAAGCTCCATCGACCACATATTCTGTTGACCCCGGTCAATCATTGGTGGTTCCGATTACCACAACAAACGACGGTAACGGTCCAGATCGATATGACATGCGAACAGCATCCATCACCGATAGCAATGGAACCCAACTATTGTGGGATATCGAAATCCCTCGAGCCACCCTCTCAGAACTTGAGCGCGACGCCTCAGAAACTGTAGATGTCGTCATCAACATCCCTGGACAAATTGTTGCAGGCAATTACCAAGTTGTTCTGAAGGCATTCAGCGAGGAAGCCTTTGAGGGAACAGATGAGCGGGATGCGATTCTTTTCGACATCACAGTCAATCAGTTCCACGACATGCAGATTTGGCTAGATGAGACAGTTGAGAGCCAAATCAAGACAACTGCACCCGGACGCACAGTTCGTTATTTACTGAACGTAACCAACAATGGTAACGTTCCGGACATCCCCACACTACACAACCACACCAAGAGTGGGAATGAGTGGAATGATCAGCCTAGCATGGGCTCTCTTTCCAGCTGGAATGTAGAGTATGCAATGGTCGAAGATTTCGATACAGAATTGCCCCGTGAGGTACCTTGCCAAGAACTCGCAGTTGGAGAAGCGGCACCAGTATACGGTTGCGCATATCACGCAGATGGAACATGGAGTCTAGCAGAAATGCCAGCATATACGACGGTTCAAATCGTCGCCATCATCGACATTAGCCCATCAGCCACACTTGCTAACCGTGAAATCGGAATCAAGGTCCTATCGAACTATGGTAGTTCACCGAATGGTGATACTGACGAAACCGCCTCTTGGTTCGACAGTTGTACAATCGATGCTGACAATGACGGTGTCGTAGACAACATATACCCTTGTGATACCAACGAACAGGTCCTGCGAATCCGCCTACGTGCACCGGATCTAGAAATCGTTGACGTGACCGCGGTCGGTGGCACCGAAGCACCGGTCGGTGAGATGATCCCAGTGAACATTGAAATCATCAATCGAGGAAACGTTCACGCGACAGACATCAACATCGTCCTCTGTGAAGATGAGACTGAAGAAAACATTCGAAACAATATTTGTTCTGAAGAAAATGTTGCCTACAGACAAGTGATTGGTGCTTTGATGCCACCAGATGACACAGGTTCTGCAGAACCGGTCGAGATTACCCTTCTCTATCCAGTGACAGCCGGTAGTCATGATGTCGTCGCGATTGTTGACCCAGGGAATCTAATTATCGAGGCAAATGAGGCCAACAACCGCAAGGATCTCGGAGAACTATCCAGTGAAAATGGATGGGTTGATGTTGCAATGGAAGCCGCAGGCACATGGTCGGTCCCCTCGATGATTCTACTGCTAACAATCGCTTTGATGACGGTTGCAGGTATGGTCATGGTCGGCCGTCGACGTGAAGCATTGGCTCGTGTTGATGCCCAGTCAAGTATGATTTCGATTGACGACGAAATGCGATTCTGATTGCGATTCATCACGAATCAGTCTTGGCCAACCACCAAGGCAGCAATCGGTCATCGTTTGCAGCGATGATCGTCCCAGATTCAGCACCGAGTTGCCGCATCATGACACCGCGTAGCGTATCCATCATCTCTTCAGCTCGTTGGGGTTGTATTTGCATACCAGCGCAGAATTGATCGAGATCAACAGGGCGCCTCGGCGCCTCGAGTAAAACATGTGCAAGTTGCCGTTCTTCATAGGCTTCGAAGGTATCATCAACAACTCGACTGGCTTTTTGTTTGATTTGTTGGTGAAGCGCAATCAACGCATCCCTCTCTGCATCAAGTCGATCCAACTCATCATTCAGTTCTGAAAGCATGCCCAGTGCTTCAGCCATCGGCAACCTCCGTCGTGTACCGACGCGTTCAGCAACTCCCAACACGTCCTCTGGTAACCGACTTGACAATCGGGTTGGCCCACCTTGTGGTAATTGGCGATGCTCAGCACGGAAGAGATCAGGTCCCAAATCTAGGCGCAATGAAAAAGACTGTGTAATCGCATAGATTCTCTTCGGTGGTCCACCTTTTTCACTAGGCACTTTTTCACTAACAACAAATCCAGCATCTTCGAGAACTTTCAGATGCTTCATGATCGCTTGTTGTGAAACTTCGAGTAATTCCGCAAGTTGTAGAGGGTAGTGCGCTTCCCGAACGAGATGCTCCAAAATGGATCGCCGTGTCTTGCTTTCCAAGATGGAAAGCGCGGTATCAAAATCCGTGACCACTTCACAACCCGATGTTAACTAGCCATAGGACCCCTATGAATCCTCGGCTGGTTCACCCTTCGTCCCACGTCTTCCAACTACGTTCTTCATCATCGGGGGCATCATCGTCATCCTGCGTCGACGTTTCCTCCACAGTTTCGATTTCATCAACAACCCGGGCCATCCCTCCGCCCCGATCAGGTCGATCAGCGAAAGGTGCTGGTGCTTGTTCGATTGGTTGTTGATGAATTGTCAGGTCAATGACCTCTCCACCATGCACACTGCGCCATATTTCGTCAGTGGTCGGTACACGTTGCTGTGCAGCCCCACCCGCAGCTGAGATTGGAATCATATCTCCTCCAGGGGTTTGCATCACAAGTCCAGTCTTTGATGCCCCTCTCTTCGCACCCATCCACAATCCAAACGCAATTGGCAACATGCAAACACCCAACATTATCCCTATACATGCACCGGTAATGTATGCCGAATCAGAATGATTTGCTAGTTCCATTTCATCAACGATCCAAAGAACATCTTCACCATTGTTCTGGATATCGTGACTCCCACTTTCATCCGGAATGAACGCACCCACTGCATAGTACCAGTCACCATCAACCCCTTCACGATCTGATTGCAGAAAAGTCGGCGAACCGATGGTGACTTCCGTTCCAATTCCATCTTCAATAATTGTACAATTGTGTGCTCCATTATCCAGTCTGAACATTAGGTACGAACTATCTGTGCTTAGATTGACCGTATCATTTTCACCACCCTCTAATTTGAGCAGATGATTTTCATCAGGGTCGAGGGTAGCCACCCACGAGGGCCAAACTGACGCCAAAACAGCAATCGATATTCCCAATACAATCGCGCCTGTAATCAACAGTCGCTTGGACCACACGCTTTGGCTCACAGACTCGCCTCATCGTCAACGTTCATGTCTGTTATGTTCAAAGTCCGAGGCCAATTTCAGCCAATTTCTCAGGCAAATAAGTCTCTGTAACGAAATCAAGACCATATTTGGCCAGAGATTGCTGTTCAGCCTTTTTGTCCAATGAAAGCATCATCTGGATTTGTTCTTGCCACCAGCCATCGGCAAATCTCGGGTCACTGAGTTCAGCCTTCAGCGCCTCTACGTCTTTGCTGGACAATTTGTCACTTGGCAAATCGTATGCTTCGATATCGTCGGATGTAATTCCCAGATACTGAGCAGAGGGTGTTGCCAAATATTCAGAGATATGCGCAGTCTTAATTGCACCATATGCAATACTGGCAAAAATTCGGAAAGACCATGGATCACCGTCGAGGAAGACAATGATTGGCAAATTCCATTCCTCATTCATTCGTTTCATAATTCGCCTGGTTGAACGAGCAGGCTGACCCTTTAGATGAAGCAAACCACATCTGTAATCCTCATCAAATCCATTTTCTACAAGCCTGTCAAACATACCACCGGTCTCGATGGCCATGATGAAATCAATGTCGTGCTCAACCAACTCAATTTTTTCTGATTCAACATTGTATGGTACTCCATAGCCAGAATCACCAACATCATCCCTGGCATTAATTCGCATCCATTCTCCTCTTCGATTTCGTTCATTCAGAGTCAGGTTTCCAATCATACGAGCCCCATCTTCTTCAGGTCGAAGCTTGAAATCTTCACGCAAACATTTGGTGACGATTTCGAGATCTTCAGCGAGATTGTTACTCTCATTTTGTGAACCAAATTTACCGTGACCCCATGCTTCTGAGATGTAGTACATTTCACGCAGAGTCGAAGATTTCTCACTCCCAATCATTTCTTCAATAAATTCGATAATGTGCAATGCACGCAACAGTTGCCGGGCACTCCCCAGGCTCGTAGCATCTCGAATAGAACGCTTGGCTCCGTATTTGTAAACACCCAACTTTTCGTCAAATCCAATGTTATTCTTGGTCCGAACAGGCAACGTCATCGTAGGCGCTTCGCCCTTTGACATTCGCTTGTACATTTCTCTAGCAACACCGTGGAGATTCTCCACAACTTCTTCTTTGGTTTTCCGTTGAGTCGCACTCATTCTTCCTCACCTCTTCCAACACCAAACCAACCTTCGTCTGGTTCAGTACCATCCGCATCATCTTCCTTGATGATCACCTCAGGGGTTGTTTCCACTGAAGCCATATCGATTTCGATTTGAGTAGAGGGGGGCGCAGAATCAATCACAACTTCTTCTTCCTCAGCCTCTAATTCCTCTACGCGTAACATTTCAGCCAGAATTTCCTCATCCATTTTTGTTGCCCCAATGATATCACCAGCTCCTCTGAAAAAGATATCAAATTCTGACCAATCACCTTTTGTCAATCCACCTACAGTGAATGTCAAAGTCGTCGATGTGCCGGGTTCAAGAGTTTCCAATTTCCAGGCCCAGAGTCCCTTTGCTTCTCTCCGACCTCCTCGTTCATTCTCAACCATGGTAACCCCCTCTCGTTCTGGCCAAGTAGAGAGTAAGGTATACGCCCGGGGACGAGCGGTGTAATTGTAAATCTCAACACTCGCTCTGGTGACCTTGGTTTCCTTTTCCCATTCGAGTTTTTCTTCAAGGAATACCGCATTCATGATTCTGGTAATGACCGGCGCGAGTGGCACGGGCTCCTCATCGAGAATGGCAATGGCCTTATCGTGGATTTCGGGCAGGATGATGTTTACAAGTTCGAATTTCTCTTGCGCCTTTGCCTTCTGCTTTTGCTTTTTGAGATGATTTCGTAGACCTCGGCCAACTTCAAGCATAGCGAGCCGAATCTCATCATGAACATCGACATTGTCTGAGAGCGCTTCTTTCGCTTCGCTGGTGAATTGTACGTTGGTACTCGCAAGATGAATCAATACAGCAGCAGGCCCTTTGGGGATGCCTCTCCCACCAGGATGATCTAGGCCGTAGCGCTTCCAATCAACAGATTCCAGCGCCTTTGTGAGAAGACATCCACCTTGTTGATACATCAACGGTACACGATTTGCAAACCGCAACACTTGGATGGGTTGATCCCCGGGTAAATCTCCACCAAAGATGAGACCCACTTCAACTTGGAATGGATTTCCATTGGTGACTTTTGGTTCCCGGGTCACGGTAGAGACGAATCGAGAATCAATTGCTTTTGAAAGACCTTTTTTGATTAGCAAATCTTCGATTGGTGATAGACAATCAGTCGGGGGCGCAGTCAGTTTGACTTTAGTGAAAGCCGCGAGAAGATCATTCACTTGATCAGGTTTCAACAAATGTGGTTTGTCCTTGGGCGTCAATCCAGCCTTGCTGATAATGTCCTGAGCCCGAGGGTTTGTGACAGATGAAAATGTGTGTCTGAGGAAATATCGTAGGGGTGTATTCGCACCTTCACCCTCGCTGGGAACATCCGCATCGCGCAGCAGGCGTTGCAGTGTTCCAATCTCCAACCCATGCGGGTGCGGTTTGATGTCCTTGACAGGGCGTGGCAACTCATCGGTTACACGAGGCCATGATGCCTCATCGATGATGGAACCCTCTTCATCGTAGGCCTTGAAATCGATACTCGCGTGAGGGTTGACAATACTGGTCATCTTCAGATATTGATGCACTGATTGCTTACCGCGTTGGTATTTTGCTTTCATGAGAGTCTCGATTCGGATTCCATGATCCCCAATCCAGTGTAGCCCCTTCGCTTCATTGACCTCATCGGAAGAAAATCGCTTTTCATTGCTGAGAATGGCTTTGTTTTTCTTTGTGTCCAACCCAATATTGACTCGAATTGCACTACCCTCCCTACTGATTTTTGAAATCACGGCAGTCGGCTTACCCGTCGTTAATTGACTGTACATAACCACACCAGTAATTCCAATTCCTTGCTGTCCACGAGTTTGTCGAATTGTATGAAATCGAGATCCGAATAGAAGAGAACCAAAAACCTTGGAGATTGATTTTTGTGGGATGCCTGGGCCATTGTCTTGAGTCACCAGTCGCAACAGATCTTTCTTCCCAGGAACTTTGTAAACTTCAATCGATATTTCTGGTAAGATACGATGCTCTTCAGCCGCGTCCAGTGAGTTGTCTACAGACTCTTTCACTGCTGTGATGATTGACCGTGGTAGCGTATCGAAGCCCAGAAAGTGTTTGTTCTTCTCAAAGAATTCACTAATGCTTGCCTGCTGCATTCCGGATGACTTTCGTGCCATGTGCCTCGCGCTCCACGGCTCCAGGTCCTCCCTACGCCCAATGCGGAGGGGCCAGCAGGCCGCAAACTGCTCGGGCCACGGGACGGCATAAAAGCCTCAAGGATAGAAACCGTATTTCCATCACAAAATTGGGGGTTACCAATTTTCTCAGGAGAATAATTCGTAAGGGTTGATCACGATGCAGTCTTCGCACGCCTCGATTTCATAATCCCATGTGATTAGTTGGATTTCATAATTTATGATTTCACCCTCATCAGTGTGTCCACAATCGAAACTATCCTCGCCTGCTTCTGCATCTACCATTATCTCGAGGAAATAATCGCCATGACCATCTTCATCGAAATCAAGCGCATCTTGAATTTCTGATTTTGAGAATCCACCCAATGCAAATCCTGAGTCTGCGACAGACCACGCCCAAAAGGGTAAATCGCCCAAAATAGTTCCATCACCAATAATGAAAGAAGGAGTATCTATGGACGAATCGTAGTAGGGGATTTCAATAGTTCCTGCACCCCCTTCGTTATTGCCCGTATCTGTCAAAAACCAATTGGGGGCATTTCGCAAACTATGTCGGATCACTCCCGTGACTGTATCAGCTTCATCCCCATTATCAACGAAACAACTTCCCTGTGTTGACTCATCTTCGCCGAACGAGATATAAACCAGAACACCGACCACATTGTCACCATTTTCCCAAGAAATCACATCATCGTCGGTATTGAGTGCAAGGATGAAATTTTCACCATCGCTAACGTATTGCTGACCTGTGCCCCAAACGACAATATCTTCGTTGATAGTCACAAGATATTCACCTGGACTCTCTGATGCCCCATCTGGTGCAGTTACAAGATAAGTTACTTCAAAGGCACAGAATGAAACAATAATTGTGGCTGCGATCGCACCCAATTTTTTCTGGTCTGGTAAATTGTATCTTCCAAGTGGTGATAATTCAGGTGAGCGTGTTTGATTCATCACGAAGTGAGCAATGAAGGCCGCACCCATTCCAGGTACTGAAGGGAAAATCCCATCTGCCCCACTAAACCCAATAATGCTCCAACCGATGACTCCGACAAATGCTGACACCATCATGGCCAGTGAATGGTTCGTATCGGGTGTGTACCCCATCCATCGGATGATGAGTAGAGGGACGAAAATTCCACCAAGCCCATACACAGCGAGGACAACGAGTGTGAATACAGAATCTCCACCAGGGATGTAGAGGCCTCCAATCGAAATCATCGTGGCAAATGCCGCAACGACCAATGTGACCTTCTTCGTGGTCTTGTGGTCCTCTCTCCATTCCGGCTTGATATCGTCCGTAATCGCAGCCGTGCAAGCGAGAACCTGACTGTCAGCGGTAGACATGGTCGCTGCAAAAATTGAAGCGAGAATCATACCGACCCCAATGGCTGGCATTGTTTCCATCGCCATCATGGGCAGACTCAATTCAGCATCAAAATCAGCTGCACTAAACAAAACACGACTTGCCAATCCAATGATTGTCATCAGAATAACGAACGGTGTTTGCCAAACGAAGAACCAAATCATCGCTTGTTTGCGGTCCTTATCTGAACCCAAAGTCATGACTCTGGAAACAACTTGTGGTTGCCCGGCAACAGCCAACCCACCAAGGAAGAACGCTAGAGCCCACATCGAGACCCCAAACCTCAGATCGGGTGGCATCAAATTGGTCAACGCTGGACTCTGTGCTTCCAACCCGGAGTGCAGACCGCTAAACCCACCAACTTCGCCGATGGCAATCCAACACAGAATTCCAGACCCCACAATCATGACACACGATTGAACCGCATCTGTCCAAATGGACGCACGAATCCCACCCGCGTAACAGTAGGCAACCACGAGGACAAAACCGATCAAGATTCCAACCATCTCCGGCCAACCCAACATGACCAGTAACGCCTTACCACCCGCAGTTAGTTGCGCAGCAGCATAGATACTGAGGAACAGTACAGAGAGGACTGCAGCCAATTTTGCTTCGGGCGCTCCAGCCTTTTCCGCCACCAGAGAGGACAGCGAACGAACCCCTCTTTCATGTCCTTCCTTTTGGATAAATTTGTACAACCATGCCCACGCCAAGACTTGTCCAAGTGTGGATAGAATTGCCATCCAAAAGACATTGTAACCCATCATGAAGGTAAACCCAATCGCTCCAATGAACATGTATCCCGAATTCCAAGTACTGACCGCAGAGAGGGCAGCGAGTGCAGGATGCATTCCTCGTCCAGCAACCAGATAATCATCGGTTGTATCTTCCTTCACAAACATCGATGCTAAACCGACACCTGCGAAAATACACATGAAGAATAGGAATGAAAGTAGGAGTGTAATATCCATTATCTCACCTCAATTGAATAAACCCGGTTTCCAGGCTGTTATTTTCCCTGTAAATGCCGATGCCATTACAGTAAGTGGACTGGCAAGGTACAGTTTTCCGGGCCCAGATCGTCCTTGGAAATTCCGATTGATTGCAGACACCGTAACTTGTTCAGCATCGT
>NTJU01000051.1 GCA_002457195.1 Marine Group II euryarchaeote MED-G33
CAATGGTCGGCGGACAATACGTCCTCACCGTCCCACAACAATCACCAGCACCCACTTGGATGGGCGTGATCATGATCTTATGGGGCATAATTTTTGGATTGCTTGGCGTATTGGGCATAGCCGGTGAAGAATCTCGGAGTGAAGGACTTGGATTAATCGACCAATTGGTGGGTGTTTTGACAACATTGGTAATTGGTGCAGCAGGTATCATGGTTTTCCAACGCAAGAAGATGGGTGTTTGGATCGGCCTAGGGGCTTGCGCAATTAATCTAACAATGGGGGTCATTGTTGCCATTGCAATTGGTAACGAGGTTGGAGGTGGCGCAATCGGACAATTTTGTGGTGGCCTGTATCTTATATTCCCAATCGTATTGAATTCATTTTGTGCATTTATGATAGCCATACCCGCTATGGCTACAGGCAGCAACCTCGAATAATGAAATCAACCATCGAGGATATCATCTAGGCTTTCGACAGCATCGCTCAATTCATCGCGCTTCGCCTTACGTTCCGCCATCATCTCATCGATGAGAACACCCTTCAATTCCTTGGGAGCATCTTGTGTAGCCACATTGGCAGCTACACGATCTGTTAGTTCCGCATCCTCCCCCAATCGATCGGACCGATCCACTCCCTCAATATCTCGGCTTGGAACCGTCCTCTTACCAACATGTTCCACCTCCACCTCATCGATATCATCGGACATCGACTTTGCCATTTCTGGACTTGGCGCCCCATCTTTCCAAGGACTCCTGTTGGCCATATCTCGAATGAGTGAACCTTTCCCTTTTTCGCGATCAGCATCAAATTTAGCTTCAACCTCTTCCTGAGTTTTAGCCACCTCAGGCATTTCTTCATCATGGTCTGAGATTTGCCTCACAAACCCTATTTTTCCCCCGGACGTTTTCTTTACTTGTGAATCGCGGTAGGCCGCAACAGCCTCTCTCCAGAACAACATGAGGATGAGTCCAGCGACCACGAAAAGTACCAGAAGGGCATTATTCATGTGAGCACCAACCTTTGAGGTGCAAAGCCCCATGATGAATCATACCCTTCCAAGAACCCTCAAAGAGGAGCATCTATTGGAACCACCCATAGCCATGGATGGAAACAAGAAGCCCCGGACCGATTTGGTTGAAGAAGACCCCTTCGCAAGGTCAGTGCGGCCCGTTTCACACGCGAAAGCCAGAGATGATGGAAACTGGCGGGCCCAAACCGGTCCAAGAGTTGTACAAGTCCAATTCAGTCCATTCAACAGGGGATTCACCCAGGCGTTCCGCCCAGCCCCTGTTTTGCATACAGGCTCATTTTGGCACTTCTCAAAAACAGAGATTAGAGATTTATCAATTTCATTGGCAGCATTCTCATTGGGCCTTTCCTTCATGTTCCACGGGGGCATCTTAGGTGGGATGATGAGTGTGGGGCCCGGCCTTGTAGTTTCGATTCCAATGATGTTCATGCTTGGACTGATCGCATTCGGACCCGCCTTTATCATTCATGAATTGGCACACAAATTTGTCGCCCGACACTATGGTTGTTGGGCAGAATTCCGAGCGGACCCCGGCGGCCTCAGAACAGGCGTCCTCATCGCCCTCTTCATCGGATTTTTATTCATGGCCCCGGGAGCGGTGATGGTTGCAGGAAACGTGTCACGGAAACAGAATGGGATGATTGCGTTGGCTGGACCAGCATCCAACCTAGTCTTGTGGGGAATTGGTTTACCAGCATTCATTCTCTTCCAAACAGGTGTTCTGGGCACAGTCATCTTCTATTGGATGGTGGCAAACTCTGTCCTTGGGGCATTCAACATGCTTCCCTTTGGACCATTGGATGGCAAGAAAATCAAGAATTGGTCCGAGCCTGTATTCTGGTCATTCATTGCAATCTTCGCGAGCCTCGTCTATCTCACAATGTTCCCATCAGGTCAAACAATTCTACTTGGATTGGTCTGATACCATCGATCAAAGGTAGGAATTGAGAATTGGTTGATGATCTAAATGCAGGAAAATCATTGTACCATACCACGTCATCAAATCGATTGAGCTGATGAGATTCTCCTTTCCACTACCGTAGTCATTTTCCATCCAGTATTCCATTTCCTCGATCTTGTCACAGGTTTGATGATAACAATCGTACCCATCTACCAAACCCCCAAATCCAACCGTGACCGTATCAATCGCCTGGAATGAGGCATGGTCACTTCTGGCAGTAGTCGCTTCATTGATGATGACACCAGGCTCACCCTTGGCCGACCAATCAGTTAGCAAATCACCATTAAGCACAGCGAGTTGTTCTTCGACACCCAACGCATCCCCAGCCAACCACTCGGCTAGGTAGACCATCTCAGGTTGATTGATTGTATTCTCATCCGTATCAGGTCCTATGTAAACACGGAATGGCCAATTTTCTTGACTGGCAGGATAGGACCCACCATCAGAAGGACCAACACGATCAGAGGGCGTACCATTTCCAGGCCAATTGACACCACCCATGTCGATATTGATGTAATTCGAAATGGTGATGTCATCAGGAATATCCTCAACCCAAGCAATACTACCACGCTTACCACCTTCTTCACTACTCCACAAGCAGAACACAATCCCCCTCCTTGTAGGAATGTCAAACATCGCTTCGGCCATGTTCAGAACAACTGAGGTGCCGACGGTGTTGTCGTATGCCCCGACACGAGTCCCATAACCCCGGGGTGTCCCAGAAGAAGGATCAGTAGGGGCAATCATCGGCGCAATATCGAAGTGAGCACCAATCACCATCCATTCATCAGGGTACTCATATCCTTCCTTGTAAGCACAGATATTGTACGCCTCAGGATTCGCCTCAACATATTGGAAACGTTGTTGCTGAACATTATCATATCCGTATGATTCTAGTTCCCCAGTAATCCAGTTGGCCGCATCTTCGTAGGCTGGATTTCCTTGACCCGCCCAACGATCCAGATAGCCAACCGCAAGATCAACATCCAGTGGAGAAAACGATTCATCTGTAATGAATGCCAACGTATCGTAAGTATGTAATCCAGCCACGAGCCCAGTACTATGAGCTCCACCATTTTCCATTGTTACGCCAGCCGCAACCGGCCTCACAATCTCAGCCATTCTCACCGACACCTCTCCACCAGTCTTCGAACTGTTGGATAGTTGGAGTAGACCCCCCTCCTTCTCAGGATCAACAATTTCAACACCACGAGTCGCTTTCATCCCACCTTCAACCCAAGTCATCCAAGAGACATTCCCTTCTCGGATGGGGAAGTAGTCACGTCCAGGCTCCCCGATTACAACGGCGAAATAATCAATCCTTGGAGGGATTAGGATGACGACTTCATCTTCTTCATCATCACCTAAATCGAGCACAGTCCCATTTTGCACATAACCCGTTTCAGGCTGTAATACCAAGTATGGAATCAGCACCCTCATTGCTTTGTCAGCATGAAAGTGAACACTTTGGAAAATACCCGCAGTCAAAGGCTCTGGCGAGATATCCAAATCTTCAGCCGAAGCCAATACTCCCTCGTCACTTCCAAAGCAACCTTGGACGCTGGCACCGACCATCAAGAGGACCAAGAGCATCGCCAAAGGACTTCTGCGCATTGGACTGGCGAACATCCGTGTATTGTTCAAACCACCGCTCTTGCGCTCGTACGCGTGCGTAGGTCGCGAAGCGACCAGTTCAGTAGAAAATTGAGCAACAAGTCAAACTTCCATCGGCTGCCCGAATGTGCGCCATCTCGACGATTCGGGTTTCAAAACCAACCCGTTCTAGAACTTGTTTTGTTTCTGGGTATCCAGCAGAAATCATCACAACTCCCGACTCGAACCCAATCACGTTTGCTGCATACGCCTCTTCGTTCGGAACCCACACCAATTCAACCCCTTCTGCAACGAGGGGTGCAAATTGCTCCGGGGTCAAGTGCCCTTCAGCAGCAACCAACATCCCTGGTCTTGGAGATGAACAAACCGTTGTCAAATGCAAAGTGGAACTGGGGATATCAAAAACGATTGAATCAAAACCTCTTGCCTTCACAACTTGCTCAAAAAATGCAATCCCAGAATCATTTGTTCGAGTTGACCTACCGATCAAGAATTTTTGATCGAAGAAGATGATGTCACCCCCATCCATCGTTGCCCCCTTTGGCATTTTGATGATCTCAAGATGTTCACCAAGTAAATCCCGGACTGCTTCCTGCTCACCCTCTCTAGAAGGGTGGCCCATGAAGGGGATTACAACCGCATCATCTACGACGATTGCAGTATCTTCAACAAAGGTACAATCTGGGTACGCATCCAAACTTGGTAAAACCACAACATCAACACCCTGCTCTTTCAGGGCGCTCACATAATCAGCATGCGCAGCGCGGGCAGCATCAGGGTCCGGGGTATGCGTTCCAAAGTAGGATGAAAGAGCCTGATTAAAGTTTGAGGAAACCTCCCGGACAACAGCCCGAGAACGTTTTCGATGCCCCCATTCGACACCCATCATGTAGAGTCCGAAAGAGCAAGCCACATAACCGTTGGCGCGGGGCTAACAGGCCCTTAATATCCGAATCTTGGTAAATAAGGTAAAAAATTTTACCAAATAAAGGAAATCTAATGGTGCAGAGGGCAGGATTTGAACCTGCGAACCACTGAGGACTGGGACCTCATCCCAGCGCCGTTGACCAAGCTTGGCAACCTCTGCAAGAGTGTTCCAGCGACCGACCACTTTCTTATCAAAGCGACGGGGTTAGAAGTGCCACATTCAGAGCCGCCTTTCTCAAGTAGTCGATTCTCCCCCGCACATTCATGGCATCTGACAGAGTACCCATGGGTCGAATGTTCATCGACGATGAGATGCTGGACACAGCCAATCGAATCCTCGCCTCGGGACAATGGATCAAGGGTCCAGAATCAAAGGCATTTGGTGCTGAATGGGCAGAGTATTGCGGTGCGCTTTCAGGAACCCCTTGCAGTAATGGCTCCGTCGCACTTATCGCCGCCCTTCATTCATTGGATGTGGGTGTTGGTGACGACGTTATCGTTCCCAGCCACACTTACATCGCAAGTGCAACCTGCATTTCATTGGTGGGGGCAAATCCGGTGTTTGTTGAAATTGAGGAAGATTATTACACACTCGACAGAGATGCCGTTGAAGCTGCAATCACACCCCAAACAAAAGCCATCATCGGCGTTCACCTCTATGGTCAACCAATCGCCATTGAAGTCTTTGAATTGGCCAAAGAACGAGGCATACCCATCATCGAAGACTCCGCCCAGGCGCACGGTACATCACTGAATGGAAAGCGAGCAGGATCTTTTGGTGACATTGCAACATTCTCATTCTTCCCGAGTAAAAACATGGCCGTCGGGGGGGACGGAGGGGCGATTCTAACCAATCGAGAAGACCTGGTTCATCGAGTTTCAACATTCATCGATCATGGGCGTTCAGATAAATATCGTAACGACTCTCTAGGAACAAATTTCCGACTCTCAGAAATACAGTGTGGCGTCGGTCGGGTTCAACTCAAACATCTCGACAACTGGGTAGAGCGAAGAAACGAAATCGCCGCAAGATATTCAGCCGCATTCACAAACCTCAGCCACCTCAAAACCCCAAAAGTTCGCGAGGGCGCAGTCCATGCATGGCACCAGTATGTCATTCGAGTTGGTGACAGAGAATCATTCCAAGCACACATGAATTCCATGAATATCTCAACAGGAATACATTATCCAATCCCTTGCCACCTCCAACCAGTATATTCTGAACACCCACAGGGTCAGCAGGGCTCACTTGAGTATACCGAGGCGGTATGTGGCGACATTGTGAGCATCCCCGTCATGCCACTTTTGACAGATGATGAAGTGCAACGTGTCATTGACGCAGTGATCAGTTGGACACCTTGAGGTGTGGCACATCCTCACTCCAATCACACCACGGGTCACGGGCTAGTGAACCATTTCCAAAGCGCCCATCCGAGGTGACTTCTACACCCAACCATTTGGGTCGAGTAAATTCAAAATCCGCTGAAGGAACTTCGAGTTCTGCCATGACCAACCCATGATTGTCAGCCTCAAAAAAATCAATTTCCCAAACCAATCCTTCCTCTGAAGGCACCTTGTATCGTATTTTCATCACATTGGGGAACCTGAAAGAAGTCACCAAATCATGCACCTCTTCTTTCATTACTTGAAACTCCCACTCTGCTCGAGCGTAATCGACGACAGGACCCTTGATTGTCACAAATGCACAATCGTCCATCAAACGAATTCGAGGTGTAATATTCGCTGTTTCAATCAAGGCCAATAATTGCTTTTTCACCCCTTCATCCAAGTCTCGAACCAAGATTCGTTGATCAAAGCAAAGGTTCCCCTGAACAATTTCAATTTTCCATTTTGGCAAGTAACACTGGATAATTTTCGAGCCTTTACCAAGGGCTGGGAGAACAGCAGGATCTGGGACAAAGAAACGATACTCAATCTCAACCCCCTCTCCCGACATGAACCACGGTTTCCATCGACGGGCCTTGAGCATGATGCAACCGACCCATTCAAGCGAGAGATTCCCCTCGCTTTCACTATGGGCGAACCTCGAATTCACAAGAATGGAATTGTCGACGTCGAGTTCGGTGAAGGCGTAACACTCGTCGAACCAATCAATCTCTATGGTTGCAAATTGGGAGATGGTGTGTTTGTTGGCCCATTCGTAGAAATCCAGCGAAGAGTCTCAATCGGGGCCCGTACCCGCGTGCAAAGTCACGCATTCATTTGCGAACTCGTAACCATTGGGGAGGACTGCTTCATCAGTCACGGTGCGATGTTCATCAACGACCCCTTCCGAATCGGCGGCCCCGCCCGTGGTGATCAAACTCAGTGGAAAGAGACCACGATTGGCAATCGGGTGAGTATTGGAACGAATGCCACCATCATGCCAGTCAGTATCTGTGACGATGTGGTGGTTGGAGCCGGTAGCGTGGTGACAAAAGACATCACCGAATCTGGGACATATGCAGGAAATCCTGCTAAAAAGATGTAAAAATCGACATTTAGTCAGAATCCAGTGAATTGGTTGCACATTCTACCGACTATGGAATAGAACAGTCCTTCATATACAGATTCAATGTCAACGGGTTATGCTCAACATAATTGCTCTAATCTACATCCTGAGTATTTTGGTCTCGGTGCTCTCCCTAAGAGTGGTGTCTCAAAAGTTCAGAAAGCGAATGAATAAGCGTGAAAATCCGTGGATGGGTTCAACCCCTCTCCCATCCAAGCATATCGCACCCAACCAGCGAATGGGACAACCCAGTGTTCTCCCCCCACCACAGATGTTCCGTCAACAATAGGTGGCTTTACGGAAATGAAACCATCCGCATTCATCGCCTTACTCATGCTTTGTGCGGGACTTTCAGGTTGCGTTTCCGATACTACGCCCCCCGAGATTGTAGAATCACCTCAGCGATACACATTCACTGCCGACACACTCAACCGTAGTGTGGATGGCGGATCATCATTCAACCTCGCTGAGAATTTGCAAGATGGTCCCATGATCGTTCTTTGGGTATCAACCGGATGCTATGGATGTCATGATTGGACAGACGTACTCTATGAGGCTGTTGAAAATGGGACACTTAGCAATGATTCAATTGTCACAATTCACAGGTACCCTGACTTTGAATCACGTCAAAGTTTACACAATGTGTATGGGAGTCAGAACAATTCCACTCACCCAACATCCTGGCCAGTCGTGATACCGGATGATGACACACCAGTGTTTGATATTGATTCACAATCACTCGTGGTGGGAAAGACTGTTTTCGAGGTGTATGATTATCCGTTAAGCCCCACACTACAAATTTTCAACAACGTCGGTGATATAGTTTGGACATCGGATGAGTATCGCCCATCCCAATTCTCTTTGAACAATGTCGTCGACATTTTACAGAATGTAGAAAATTCCACCTTTTTGTAACCGCATCAAAAGTTGGTTGCGGCTGGTTAGGAGTTTTCGATGCACACAGGGTGTGTACATTCTGGAACTTGGTAATATTGTCTTGAATCAGGGTCGAAGACATCGATTTGCAAGGTGGAACCAGCATTATTTACAGTCACTATGGTAGATGCAGAAGATGGCAAATAATCCTCTCCTGTACTCATCAAACTCAGCCGGATGGTATGACCTGCAGTCACTTCCACATCCATCGGGAAAAATTCCATCAAGGCAGTAATTCCCTCAAAGGGTGCCGCCCAGGTTTGTTCATCCGAACCACCTGCATGGTATCGCAAATCCATGATTGCATGCCCAATGTGTATGCATGTCGAACCATCACAATCCTCGAGTAATGCGTAAATTTGACCACCCACTGTTGCGGTATTGACATTCACATGGAGACGTGGCAACCCTCCAAAGTACAGATCTTCCTCGAGTGGCGGTGTTTCGTAGACGGGGCCCGAATTTGCATCGGGAAGAATGGTATTCGAACCACCTACAGATTCAAGTTCACCGCCACCCAACTCCCACGAGATCTCAACCGTCTCGGTCATTGGATACCGATCTTCCAACCGCCACTCACCTTGATTGGATTGAATCTCAACACCCAACCATGGCTTTTCTCCTACATCCTTGAGATAGTACGAAAACCATTCGAGTAAGTCCTGCATCCAATCCATCCTGACCATCTCTGGATAAGCCTCTACACCCCGCCCAACACCACTTCGCTCAAACATGATATCTGGTCGATCTGGGTAATCATGGTCCCACTGTCCAAAGAGGCCCTTTGCTTCGATTCCATGGTCGTAGAGTAGATTGATCGTAGGGACGGCCATGTGCGGGTCTACGTTCCAATCATGCATTCCCTGAATGAGGTATACACTACCATTGTAATTGTCCAATACCCGTTGCAAGAAGTATCTCTCAGCCCAGTAAGTCCCTGCGGCTTCACCACCCCACATGTATGCAGCAACACCAGTGCCTGGGCCAATGATGTAGTCAGGACATGCATTTTGCAAGTCTTCAGCATCTCCATCTACCCCATAACTTCCGTAGACACCGTTGTGCATGATTGGTGCACGAGCCTCACTACTCCCATTTCTCCACATCAACTCCATGACTCCAATGAGTCCAGAGATTGGAACAATTGTAGAGAGGTGCTCATTGCCAAACATCGCCGCCTGCCAAGGTGTACTACCATCGTATGATTTCCCAATCATCCCCACCTTTCCATTGCTCCATTCTTGGGTACCCAGCCATGTTACCGCAGCATCCACGCCGAGTTGCTCAGCATTGCCCATCAAATCCATGCAATGATTTGAACGCCCAGTCCCCATCACAGATACCTGTGCGAACGCAAAACCATGAGGCAGGATTTGTTCAATGATCATTTGACCAAGCCAAGTTCCAGCTTCTTCAATCCCTGGAGTACTCACGGATGCTTCATCGAAATAAGGTCCGAATTCAGCAATAACGGGAACGGTCGTTCCATTGGGAACCATTGGAATCCAAACCGCTAGACTCACCTTCCCATTGGGGGCCGCACCACCTTCATCCAATGGAAGATCAAACTCAACAAAGTGATGTGTGCCACTCCAAAGGCTTTCACCATTCGGGCCTGTGAATGAACCGTTTTCAAGAACATATGAATGTGCATCATCGGTCGTGAAATCGGAGAGATGCCGCTCCCAAATAAGGGGGTATCCATCTGCATCATTACCGGTAATTTGACTGATCAGCGATGATGTCAAAATTTGGCTGAGGAGTAAACCGACGATTCCAACAGCCACCAACCCTCCAAAAGCCCACCGACGAACCTTGCGGAAGCTTTTGGGGGTGAAGAAATCGACCACCTCGGAAACGATGACCGCCTCGAGAATATCGTCGACCATTCTACCACCCTTGGTCGGCCGTAAAGGCTCCCCCACATCAGGCTAACCCCCCATCTACAAATCTTACAATAGCAATAAAAAATGGGACGAGGGGAAAAATCCCCTCGCCCCTGTAGGTAGGAAAACCTACTCTTCGTGTGAAAATTTAGACCCATTGGGTCTTCTTGTGCTACGATAGTGCGCTCTTCGATTAGAGGAGGCACGTACGTACACTTTCTTTTTACCTTCTTTTGTTGATGCCATATTATCGGCTCCAATCCCGCGCAGGATTAACACCCTATAACCGTGCCGCAAATGTTGCAAATTTTCAAAACCGCTTTACGTCAATAAACCCAATTTAACGCCGAAAAACGAAGTTTTTGCAGCACTATTGAGAATCGGTTGGTCTATACGCCGAACCCAGAAATTTGCTATTATTCGACATCATCGTTAATCTCAAATGAATTAAAACGGAAGCGATTTTTCCAGGCGCTCAACCATTTCCACATATCGATTGGCATGTTCTGTTCCAGGTACATGAATTACGAATTGCCAATACCGCCAGGCTGCAACCGCGAGTACTGCAAATCGATGCAAGTCAGGAAGTGCTGCACGCTCAGCATCTGTCAATCGACGAACCGATTCATATCCTGCCAACAATGCATCCCACAATTCAGGAACGGGCAAACCATCTTTCCAACCAAATCCAACATAGGTAGTCACCAGATCCATCGCTAATGATTCGACACATATCTCTTCAAAATCAAGCAGCGCGAGAACTTCACCCTCTCGACCAATTACATTATCAGGATACAGATCACCATGAATGATGCCAGTGGGAAGATTATCTGGAATACTTTGCTTGAGGCGACGACTTTCTTCTTCCAACAGATGAAGGAACGGAGTCATTGTATCATCTTCATGAGCATCTTCCACCATTTTATCCCAGAGAAAATATCCAATCGCGAATTTAGTGGAAATAGTCTCATGAATAGGAACTGCATGCATCAGAGCCTGCGCCTTGCCGAGTTCGTAAAGCGAAGAAGTATCTGATGGTAGCCAGCCACCGTCAATAAACGGCATCAGCATCCACGCCAAATTGTCCTTGACAAGCATCCGAACGCCTCCTTCCAACATCAATGGTGCGGGCGTGAGCACACCATGGTCCGCAAGCCAGCACGTGTGTTCAAGAATCCTCGCCACCTCCTCCGGCGGTCTTTCATCCCAGACTTTCAGAACGAGTTTTGTACCATCCTCAAGTGTGACCAGATAATTCGAATTTGCCCACCCTCCAGCAAGCGACTCAATCTTCGCCAGTGGAGCCACTCCAGCAGCTGAAAGCAACCACGAAGCCTCTTCTGCACTAACATCAGTATACGCCATTAAACCACCTCACAGTTCGAGCACATCACGAATAGCACTACGGAACATTGCGATTGAACGTCGATGGTCAACAACAGCAGCATGCACTTCCGCCTTCGCCCCATACACATCCCTACCCTCGTATGTATCTTTGATTGCAGTCACCCAATCATCCAAACTTCCATTTCTAGGGACTACAACCCCTCCTTCACCCACCGCTTCTGGTTGACTTCCAATGTCAATCGTCACAGAAGGAACTCCGAACAGGCCCGCTTCGTTGATGACGCGCCCCCACGATCCGGTGCTTTCGACAGTCAGAACGTGAACATCGCAATTTGAGAACACATCTTCAACAGAGGTATGGCCCAACCAAGTGGCATTGTCAAATTCGCCAAGCGCTTCAGCGTAAGCCCCACCTCCATACACATCGACATGAGCGTCAGCCCAAACATTCTGCAAGTGTGGCAAGAATCGTTTGTAGAATTCGAAACCCTTCTCCGGCGTTACACCAACTACAGCAATACGAGGGACCCCCCCATCGTTTCTCTCAACCCGATCAGTCAGCCCTGCTAGACGGCGCTCAGACACCTCTTCAGCACTGCCAAACCGCTCAGCATAATTTACAGGAAGGGGGACGTGCGCCCCGAATCGGATTTTGAAAACATCACGAATCTGTTTGAGAAGCCCCTGTCCAGCACCACATACTGCAGCCGCACCTTCAAGAGAATCGCGATAGATATGTGGATGATTGAATTGCAACTCATCTCTAACAAAGGTGAGGTAGGGGATTCCAGCATTAGAGAACGCTCTCGCTGCACCCGCAGACCAGTGAAGTTGAGTAATGCCGATGACCACATCACCATTTTTGTCAGCCTTTTCCTTTTCAGCTACCAATAGCGGACTCAACCAGTTCCAAAACGCACGATTGGTTTTGAGTAGATGACGTCGTTCAAATCCAGAACGATTACGACCGCTTTTTCGATTTCTCAACCTCCAAGATAGCCCAGACCACAAATCTTCTACTGGAAGATTGCAAACTTCCCGCTCTAGCCCACCATCTTGTGTGAGGTCAGTCACATCACCCCGCATTGAACTTTGGAATACTTTAACCGACCAATCATTCGACGACCACTCCTCAATACCCCCTTCCAGGGGGGTATAATCGGGTGCATCTTCGACATATGGCCCATCACGAATCACACCTTTCAGCAGAGTCGCCATCGACATCTCAGCACCACCGGCTGGGGGG
>NTJU01000052.1 GCA_002457195.1 Marine Group II euryarchaeote MED-G33
AATTCGGTGCGAACCGTTCTCCAAGGAGTTAACATTGGATGTGCACGAGATTTCCCGTAGGAGTAATAGGTGATCAAACCGAGAATACAACAAACAATCGCACCCAAAAGCGCCATCATTCCCATGATGTATATGAGGAAAATTCCACTAATGATGCCGAAGAATTGAATGAATGGGTACAATGGTGATCTCCACTTTGGTTGGTACCATGAATGTGCCTTAGAGGCCCTTCGAAGCACGATGACACAACAATTGATGACAACGAAAATCATGATTTTAAACCCAGATGCAAGTTTGGCGATATCCTGAACGGGGAGAAGTGTTATTGAAGCTGCCATTGCAATACCGGTGCCAATGATTGCCAAATGCGGGGTTTGATATTGTGAGTGGACATTTTCCAATGCCTCAGGTAGCAAGTTATCTCTGGCCATTGCGAATGGGAATCGTGATGTTGCCATGATTCCAGCCAAGGCCATTGCAGTCAATACCGTCACTGCAAAAATCGCTGAAATGACGCCCACCGTGCTTCCACCAATGGTTTCTGCAAAGACATAGATTGGATCTTCTCTAGCCTCGCCAACCTCATTCATGTATGCTTCAGGGGGCACCGCTGCAACCATTACGATGGTGATGAAAACGTACAAAATACATGCAATCAACAACGACAACAACATCCCTGAGGGGATATTTCGGCCCGGGTTTTTGATTTCTCCACCGACTGCCGCAACTTTCGTCACTCCAGCATATGCGACAAACACAAATGCTGTCGAGTGAGCAATATCTTTCCACACTTCATCCCAAGAACCGCCAAACGCCTCTTGGCCAAATGCTGCACCCCAGTCCATTTCAATGGTCATCATGGACCAAACACACAGAATGGCCATGAACAATACCAACGAAACAACAATTGGTGTTTGCACCTTCTTGATTCTTGAAATGCCGAGTATATTGATGGCAACAATCAACGTCAGTAAGATTAGGGCCGCAATTTCTAGATTGATTGTGATGTCCAGTAATTCTTCCAGAACCCAGAGATAGGCTTTGAATCCAATCAAAGCAAATGCCGATTTGAGCATCGATGCTCCCCAAAGACCGATTCCGGAGACCGTTCCAATAAGGGGTCCAAATGTGCGTTCGATGTAAACATAAGATCCTCCGGACGATGGCATTGCGGTCGACAATTCACCTTTGGATACAGCCGCCGGTAGAATGGCCAAGGCAGCCAACAAGTAGGCCAGCCAAATACCGGCTACGGGTATGGTGCCTCCACCCATGTCCAGCATGACCAGAGCAGGCAAAACAAACAGGCCTGAACCCAACATGGCGGATAGCGAGATAATGACTACCGATGCCAAACCCAATTTCCGTTCCAACGTTTCACTGAGTGCCTCAATGGGCCGGTAAACGAAATCAATGAAACTAGATGGCTTAATCGGTTCCATGGCTGACTCGCATTGAAATTAGCATAAGATACTACGTATCTTATTCATCAATTCAAGGGGCCTTTGCGATGACTTTCATTTCGACAGCGATTGGCGTTGGTAGTGCCTGAATCGCCAAAGTAGTCCGCGTGGCCTGAATTTCTTCGAAATGTTTAGCGTAAACTTTGTTGTATCCGGAGAAGTCTCTTTTCATATCGACCAAGAATGTAGTCACGTCGACAATGTTGCTCAAATCTGCTTCACAGGCTTGAAGGATGATCCGAATATTTTCGATACATGCTTCGGTTTGAGCTTCGATGTCATAATCCAATGGATTTCCATCTTCATCTTCAATCGGGCCGCCTGGAATTGTGTTGTCTACTGGGCTTCGTGGACCCACGCCTGAAATGAATAGCATATTGCCCATTCTCCGTGCATGTGGATATGCACCCACTGCACTCGGTGCATCTTCAGCGATGATCGCTCCATCCTTACTCATCATCTTGCCAACAGTTTTCTTGGCTACAATCGATGCGGCGACACCCCCCACTGGGCCTGCAATTGCGGCCCCTGCGGCTGCACCCAATGCACCGGTGGCATGGGAAATCACACTCGAACCATATTCATCATACAGGTCGTCAATCACTTCGACAGGATTTCGCCATTCGTCGTCAGCAGGCCTTTCGGCCTCATCTAAAGGGCCATCCACGCCCCCGGGGGCTTGCATATCGCCTGCATTTGCGTCGAGGACATTGCGGTCACCACGGTATGTTTCAACATCATCCTCATCGAATTCTTTGTCACCAAACGAACCTTCGGATGGAGTCAGTTGAATGACTGCTCCACCACTACCGTGGAGGGCTGCATATGCCATGACCTCACCATCGTAATTGTTGTGTTGACCCATGGTCGCAGCCATCCACCATGCCGGTTTGTATGCGACCACTTTTTGCACACGTATTTGGCCATGAATATCACGACTGAGTTGACTCAAATCTTCCAATCGACCATCTTCAAAGAATTCAAGAATTTTCTGATTCCAATCTTCATCTTTGGCTGAATGAATCCGGTCATCAACAGGATCGACATGTTTGGTGAACATTCGATTGGAGAGACTCGATACTGCGACGATAACCGCCTTCTTACCTTGCGCTTTCAATGCGTCCCGGGCTGCTTTGCCTAAGACGATGGTCTCAGAGCGATTGGAATACATATTGCTCGAGACAATACAAGCAGGGATTCGGTTGTCAGGATTGAGTAGACTCAATGCGACAACTGATCCAGTGTCGATTGGGAATCCGTGATACGCCACAGTACGTGCATGCAATCCACGCGACTCCGCAGCATCTCTGTAGGCGTTGCCAAATTCAACATCCATCTTGAATTTGTAAGGCATTGAACCTAGGAAGTGAAAGTCATCATCGACATGCACCCATTCCGGTTCGGGTTGAACTTGGAACTGATGACCTACAATACTGGGCCAAGTCGTGGAGTAGACGATGATAATGTCGGCCTCACTCTCTTCAATCCGCCTTCGACATTCGTCATATGCTGCACGAAGTTCGCCCCAACCTTTGTTCTGATCGGGAGCCAGCAGGGGGTGTGGGTGAGGTGGGACGTAGAGTCCGAATAACACAGGATCATCACTCACAGAACCATCTCCCTGGTCACATCATTTGGGTCCCAGCAGGCGACGACATTCCCTGTACCAATCACTGATTGGTAGCCATAAATTTCGGCCGGATATTCTGGCATTCCCATTGCAGCCATCATCCAAGTTAGCCCACCTCCTTCCGTTTCAGCCATCGTTTGTTCGGTAAACTCCGGCATCAAATCGATGAATTCCTGCATCTTTCCATTTCGCATGAGGTCGATGACTTTCATGTCCCAGACGTATTGACTATGGTTGTAGATGTGTTCTCGACTCATGTCTTCGGGAAGGGGTGCCTCGGTGGTAAAATGGCGATGAGAAAGGCTGTGGCTGGCGATTAAAACGACACGTTTGCCACTTTCTTCGATCGCTTTACGGCAAGCTCGGCCCAGTGCTTGGGCTTGCTCATTCATCACTTCAACAGAGTAGTAGTGCCGATTTCGATTGCTGCTCACAGTCACAACAGGTTTGTCCCATTCAGGGTTCAGTAGGTGACAGGATGTGATTGTGCCATAATCCACCCGGAAATCTGGATTACGCATCATCTTGGTGATAATTCCAGATTCTCCTGCGATTTCACACATTTTTTCTGAGAGCTCAACATCGACCTTGAGGTCGTAATGGTAGCGGAACAGGTTTGGGAAAATCGGGTCGACAGACAGTGATTTGAAAGCATCAACACCGAGGAAATGAGTACCGATGTAGGTTTGCCAATGTGGGGTTAGAATGACCAATGCATCATAATCGATAGTCTTCAACTTTCGAGCCAATCTGGCATATCCCCAGCGTAGGGCCTCCCAGCCACCTTCACTGATCGGTTCATTCTCATCAGGATTCTCTGCATACACCAAATGTGGGGGGTGTGGAGCAAGGCAGCCGAGGACGATTTCACCCTTTGTCATCGCGCCTTCCAAAGGAAGGCGGCATTTGAAACAATGCCCGCGGCAACCGTCATAGGATGACTGCTAGACCACAGGGCAATGAAGTGGGAGAATCCGCCCCTGGGTCTTTTCGCGCTCCCTCCTCTTGTTGGGTTGTTTTCATCGTACGTTGGTTTCCAAATTGCATCACAAGTCGAGATTGAAGATAAGCTATTGTCCGATCTTTCTCCTTTGCTTTTTTCTTGGCTAACATTGATTGTAATCTCTTCGATTCTCATGTTTAGAATTCCTAAGGAATGGGGTGACCCCAAAGAAATGCGATATGGTGTAATGGCCGGCCTGATTGTCGTTTTTCTACCACAAATGTGTGGAGTGGCCCTAATCCTCTGCTCATTTTGGTTCCTGGTCGTCATTACGGGTTGGGTTTTTGTGTCGACATACCAATGGAAATACGATGTTCAGCCATTCAGAACTGGCTTATGGCTAGGCGTTGGCGGGTTGACTGGGATGTACATGGGCGCTTGGGCCATGTGGGCCATGTTCAATGTTTGATGCAGATGTTAATTGCCTCTGAAAAGAAGCCTAGGCTCCAACGCCCACCTTCTCTGCCGACACCACTGTTTTTGACACCACCAAATGGTACGCGCAAATCCCGATGTAACCAGCAATTGACCCAAACCATACCTGATTCGATTCTTTCAGCCATCAAACCCCCAGCATCAACATCCTGAGTCCAGATTGAACCTGCCAATCCGTAGTCAGTCATATTGGCAATTTCTACAGCCTCATCATCATCCGAAAAGGGGTGGAGTGTGACGACTGGCCCGAAAATTTCCTCTGTAGCGCATCGACTGTCGGGGGCCAAGCCATCAATTACAGTCGGAGAAACCCAATACCCATTCTCAAATGCTTGTGGGATTCCAACCGGTGCACCCCCGCCACACAAAATGTCTCCACCTTCTTCTTCTGCAAGTTCAATGTAAGACATCACTTTGTCTCGATGATCTGCTGAAATCAATGCACCCAATTCGGTTTGATCATCGGATGGGTCCCCGACAATCATGTCCGAAACCACTTCAAGGAAACCTTTGACGAAGGAGTCGTAAATCGACTCATGGATGAGTATTCTCGACCCACAAAGACAGACTTGACCTTGGTTCAGAAATGAAGCACGGACAATGCTTGGCATCATTTCGTCAAGATCAGCATCCGCTCGAATGATAGTTGCATTTTTCCCTCCAAGTTCCAAACTCAATTTCTTGAATCCAGAGGATGCCGATTTGGCTACTTCTCGGCCGGTGGCGGTACCACCTGTGAATGAAATCAGATTGACATCAGGGTGGGATGTAAGTGGTGCTCCTGCATCGAGTCCATTTCCGTGAACCAGATTGAATACACCAATCGGAAGTTCAACATCCTCCATTACTTCTGCGAGTAGTGATGCGGTCATCGGTGTCATTTCCGAAGGTTTAGCGACTACAGTATTGCCCATCAATAGGGCAGGAGCAACCTTCCATGACAATAGATACAGAGGTAGATTCCAGGGTGTAATCAGACCCGTCACACCGACCGGCTTGTAGACGACTCGATTGGTCGCATCACTCATTTCAAAAATCTCAGATTCAAATTCACGACCTTGCTCAGCAAAAAATCGGAAATTTGCGACGGACCGCGCAGCATCGACCGAACGAGCCAATGTGATGGGCTTTCCAGTGTCCAAACTCTCTAGTTGGGCTACTTCTTCAGCACGACTCTCAAGCGCATCAGCAATTTTTTCCAACCAATCAGCACGTTCAGCAATGGTCAAATTTGCCCAATCCTCAATTGCCTCAGAGGCAGCCAAAACGGCTTCATCAACATCTTCACTTGAAGAGCAAGGGATTTGGGCGATTAGAGATCCATTGGCGGGTGAATAATCTTCAATCCAATGTTCACAAATTGCAGACCGCCATTCTCCATTGATGTAATTGGACAATTCGACAACATCACTCATGGCTACCCTCTCCATTGAACGGATTGGAGTACTTCTTCCAATCGTAGAACCAACGATCAGAGTTCGGGTCCCACTCATCCCATGTTACAACCTGTTCCAATTTGTCAAGTCTGTCAGGAGGCACAACACCGGGGACGATGAAGGCCTTTTGTCGATGGAGTGGGTATGGATTTCGGAGTTCGATTCCAAGAACACCCAAAACTGATCGAGCCACATACCAAGTGGCTTGGGAATTCCACCCATGTGCAATTTTAATCACAATTCCAAGTCCCTTTGGGAAGTCCTCATGGACGATTGAAAGCCCGAGTAAACCATCTGCACCTTCTTTGGCTACGACCATTCCATTTCCTGCCTTGATTGCTGTTGAATCTAAGCGATTGAATCCACCGATTAGATCTGGATATTTACACATCGAATCCCAAATCCAATCGTCGTCCTTTTCATTGGCCAAACCGGCAAACATCACGGCGAGTTCGTTGACCGTATTGGAGACTGTTGGTAATCCGCAACCGTCCTTAGCGACACGTTTGGGTTCCCAGTTTGGGTCGTCTAAAAACCGACGGAGGACATTGAGAAAAAGAGGAAACCAATCTGATTGCGGTAGTGTATATCCTGCACGATTGATGCCCAACAAGCGCAGTGCACGAAGGATGGCGGCATGTTCACCAGAGCAAGTATGGAACCAACGACGGGGTCGCCGAACTTGCCTTCCGAATTGAATAAGCGGTACATCCAGTGGACATTGCATCAATCCCCATTCGGATTCGGTGAGAATTGATTGTGCGGCTGCAACGTGTTCAGTATCGCCATTGTGTGATGAACAAGCAATCGCTTTCTGTTCATCCGTCAGCTCTGAATCGAGAACATCTACAAATGCTTTCATCAACAGAGGTTTCATCATACTGCGGCCATAACAAAGGACATTTCCACCAAACGAATGGATGAGTTCAGACCCATGTGCCCATGCGACAGCACCGTGAATTGTATTCTCAGAAACGTCATTTCGCCTGAAGTCAACCAAGGGCTCCCATTCGACATCCCGACCTGTGGCGATTCCCTTTGCACCATCTGAAATGGGTGAGGTCGGATAGACTGCAGAACCTGGTCTTCCGGGTGCGACTGAAGAAGGTCGGTTTTCACTCATTCAATCTCACTCCCGTTGACGAGGGGGACAACCTTGTCCATGAATGCACGCATGTCCCGACAGATGCGGGCGGAGTCGTGTCGGAAGAAGTCAAACCACAGCATCAGGCGATCATCGGGGTGGAATCGCTCTCGAATTTGAGCTGCGACTTCCGTAGCGTTTCCAATGACAGCATTGTTCGCTGCCTTGGAGACTTTGGCGGGATCAAGAGTACCTTCCAATGCTGCCCAATATGACGAAAGAGCCCCTTCAGATTCCAATTGCGCAGCGGCTGTTTTTTCCACTTCACTCAGTCCCTCTTCCTCGTTCAAGAAAACCATCACGGTACGAGGCATCATCCTCCGTTCCCACTGGCCCATATAGGCCGTTTTCATCCGCTCATGTGTTGATTCTATGACTTCGGGTTGTGTGATGCTGAGATTGAAAACTTGCACCGGCATGAATGTATTGACATGCTCTTGTAATGTTGGTTCATGGCTACCAATAACCATGTTCACTCTAGATCGATCCCACTCTTGGGGGACCGATTTGATTTCCTCAAATTCATACCTACGTGGAATTTCGATTTCCTCACAATCGTTTCCATTTGCAGTTTGAACAGACACCCAGTCTTCATCTGAGCGGAAATTTGCGCGAGTCAATATTGTCTTTCGAATATCATCTGAGCAGATGGTGTCCCCACGAACCAAGCGTAGCATAATTTCAGCCGCTTCCCAAAAAATCTGTCCGCGAAGTGCTGGCCATGCTACCTCCTCGAGAGGATTACGAGGCACAATTCCGTATGGAGATGCCATGAATTGAAATCGTCCTGCGCTGAAACCCAGATTCAGTTTTCTTGAATCACCACGAACCTCTTGCAATGCACAGAAGTTACCGATTCGTTCAGCGACCGCAATCGGACCACCATTCGCCAGAATAGACAAAACCGCACTCCCAACTTCAATTCGCTTCGTTTGGGTCATTGAGAGTAAGGCCAATTGGAAGAAGTCTGTACACAACCCCACCTCGCCTTCCCAATGGGGGATGACTGGTCGCTTGTTGCGCTTCTGAACCTCTGTTGACAAGTGGGCTTGTGCCAACCATGCGACACCATACCCCAACTCATCTGCGGCGGTGAGTTGTTCGAGATAGTTGGCATACATCGTGGTCTCATCAGGACACGTACCCTCGGCATCGGGCGTTTGTGAGATTGAAAAGAAAACATCGAACTCCATTCAGTTCCCTCCGTGTACAGAGTCTGCCAATTCGTTCAATCGATCTTTAATCGGGTCTGGCGTGGAGCGCCCCAATTGCATGAAGCCAGTCATCACTTGAGACAAATGCTGTAATTCCAAATCCTCGTCACCCATGGCTCTGGCCATTTCAGCCAATCCCCAGCGACAAACAACAGTGCCTTCGAAATCCTCGACTTCTTCTGCTATTTCGAGTGCCGCTTCATAGTGGATAATCGCTCCATCGATATTCTCCTCAACCGCTTCGAGGTGACCGAGAATCGCGAGGCCATTGACCATGCCTTTTCGGTCTTCCAATTCTTCCAGTAAATCGATACAGCGGGCATGAAACTCCTTCGCTTGTTCAAACTCATTTTCTTCACGCGCAATCTCACCGAGATTGTAGAGGGTATTCGCCTGGCCGACCTTGTCTTCAAGTGCTTCTTTGAGGGCGAGACTTTGGGAAAATGCTGATTTTGCAGTAGGTAAATCACCAGTTTCGAGTGCATAAATTCCAAACTGGTTATTGTATGCTGAGCGTAGCCAATCATCTTCACTGAGGTTGACAAACTCCTCCGCTTCAGTGAGTGTTGAACCATCGTTCAAGATGCGTGCTTTGGTCAACAAAGCCCATGCGAGTTGATCATTGTCTTCGGCATCTGTTGCCAATTGTATCGCGTGTGCAATCAAACCTTCAGCGCGTTCAGGTTGGTCAATTTGCAGGGCGACGTCCGCCAACGTAAGTGCAACGCCTGCATCCATCCCCACATCGAAACCATCTCCCTTTGCCATCAAATCTAGCAGGTGATGTGCCTGCTCTGGCGTAAGAGATTTCCCTGACATCAAACCACCTCAAATTGAGCGCATTCGGCCACCGTCAACAGCCAAACTAACCCCTCGGATACCACCTGATTGTGGTAAGCAAAGGAATGTGATTGCAGAAGCGGTTTCCCTCGGATCGATGAGACGGCCAATGGGAACTTGTGACATCCAAGTATTGTGGATCTCTTCCTGACTTCGACCTGTTTTCTGCTCGATGGAAGCCGCCAAGGAACCCAATCGGTCCGTATCGGTAAAGCCGGGCAAGATGTTGTTGATTGTCACACTGGATGGCAATTCACGACTGAGTGATTTTGCCCATGATGCCATGGCTCCTCGCAGAGTGTTGGACAACCCAATATTGGGAATCGGTTCGCGAACTGAGGTTGAGATGATATTGACAATACGACCCATTCCAGCTTCCTCCATTGCTGGTACGACCATCTGTGTAATTTGATGGGCAGCGTGGAGGTGGCGTTTGAATGGCGCCTCGAAATCCTCAACTTCGTTGTCTAGCAATGGGCCACCAGGTGGCCCTCCTGCATTGTTCACGAGGATGTGAATTGGACCTGCGGTCAAGATCCCTGAGATTGTTTTCGAAATCGCATCTGAATCTTCTAGATCCAGTGACATGGAACGAACTCCTGCGATGTCAGGTGCACTTCGACTGAGTCCAATCACATCGGCACCGCAAGCCGCTAGCATTTCAGCGGTCGCCCGACCAATGCCTTTGGAGGCTCCACAGACAACAGCTCTCATTCCTTTCAGTGCATCAGATGCATACGGGTTTTCCATTTTTTCACCTCAGTCAACATAGTGTGCGTAGGTTTGTTCCGCCAATTTTTGGTCCACGACTTCCAGAATCTCTGGCGGTGCGTTGCGGAATGTAGGCCATGGGCTTTCTCCTTGGGGGTGTCGCATTTCAGACCACTTTCCTGCAACATAAGCCATCAGGGCCTCCTTCATCAGCACGCCAGCGAGAACCAATGTTTCGTAGCAGAGATCCTCGTAGGTCATGCCACGTTTGACTGGGAATTCTCGGCGAAGCAATAGTTCACCGGTATCGATGCCATTGTCACAGAAATGTGTGGTGCTACCGATTGGGATGTCGTGGTAGACGGACCAAGCAGGACTTGCAGAACCACGGCAATCGGGTAAGAGCCCAGGGTGGGAGTTCACAACTCCGTCCTTGGGGTGGTCGAGTATTTCTCCACGAATGATTCGCGTTCCACCGAAGACGATGAGATCTAAATCCATGTCGCGAATGTGCGGCATGACTTCTTCTGAATTGTGGATTGGAACCGTCACATGCTCTACATCGAGTCCAGCAACTTGCTCGACAATCGTCGGTGCGATTGGATTGCCCTCGATCCGCTTGAGGAATTTCTCTCGTTCTTCATCGCCAATGGCTGAATCTTCCTCAATGATGATGGCCGGAACAAAGCCCTCGGAGAGCATTTGTCGAAGCATCTCACGGCCATATGGGTGCTCTTTGAGAAGCAGATAAGCAAAGACTGGCGTGTCTCCCATATTCACCCCGGAGGGGTGAGAGATACCCGTTCTTTTCGGTGCTGAAATCACTCTTCGTAGTCAATAATTTGAATCCGTTTGAGGATTTTCCAACCAACTCATCCCTACTTTCTGGCCCTGGATCAGGACCTCTTTAACAATCTACCAATCATTACCGTTGCAGCAAATAGTCCCCCAATCGCCCCAATAATCTTGGCATTACTGCTAATCGATGAGAACAATGCCCCCGGTGTCGGCGGTTCATCGACTTGCCCGTCACAATTATCATCCACATTATTGCCTTGAGTTTCGGTTTGACCCGGGTTAATTGATGAATCTTGGTCATTACAATCAATATCATTTGGTGTGGGTATAGGGACATAATTTGGTACACTACAGTAACCACTGGAACCAGGGGGGTCGTCAAGCCCATGGCATGCTTGTACTGTGAAGCTGGGTAATTGCCAAGTTGAAGCAATTGTCCCCGAACACGCAATCGAGGCCTGTGAAGTTATCACACAAATATTCCCTCCACCAACTGAAAAGGAATCTATGGTACCGGACGGTAGTTGGCACACTACACTATCCGTGTTTGTCGAACAGGCTTGTGAACTCCACGTCCCAATCATATTCCCAAAATACCCAGTGTGATGCGGGGAGTAACATAGGATTCCTCCTGCACCAACAGGAGAAGTTAAATCCAATCCACAATAATAATCACCACTAATGTCTATGTCGGCTATTTGTTGATTATTATTAGGCGACACAAACCAACCGGACCCTGTGTTTGGAGCGGAGTATGCTAATGGTGGATTCCAACACCTGACCTGTTCTCCAATTGTGAGTCCACAAAATGTTTGTCCGTAAATTCCTTGCTCCCCTACACTTATCGATTTAATAGTTGGAAGATTATTTGGATCATTTGAGAATGCTGTAGCACCAACAGGTGGTGTACTGGATGTGCTGAATTCGCCCCAACATTCAACAGTATCAGTGACTGTGATTCCACATGTTGTTCTCCCTCCTGAATCTAATGATTTAAACTGGGAATTTGGTATCGGCACTACTGATGCAAATCCCCAATTCCCCCAACATTCGGCAAGACCCGAATTGGTGATCCCACATGTGTGGGAATCTCCTGCAGAAATTTGGACAAATTGAGATGTGGGGGGGTCATCCATTTCTCCATCACCGTCATTGTCGATGAAATCCCAGCCCCAACAATCTGCATCACCCGAAACAGTGATTGCACACGTGTGGAATTCCCCGACCGTTAATGATGCCCATTTGTCGGATGCCGACACGCCTGGCGAATTCATCCATGTGCCGCCATTCTTTGATTGTCCACATTCAATATTGGTAGTTGATCCGGGAGTAGGATTGCAATTAGTATCAGTTTGCCCCGCTCCAAAACAGAAGATATCACCTTTAGTCGTCAACCCACAGGCATGATTTTTCCCAGTACTAACTTGTTGGAATTCCACATTACAATCCGTTACTGTGGTACATCCTACGAGGTTGCGGGTCAATTTTTGGCAGGTTTGAACCCCAAGATGAGTTACACACCCATACCCCGACCCCGTTTGGCCTTGACAATTGGGTAGGTTCGCGCCACAGGTCGGGATTAATGGCTGGTTAATATCTCCAAATCCATCCCAATCAAGGTCTAAGTAAAGTGGGGCTGATTGTCCGTCACAGTTGTCATCAATTCCATTGAACGGATCCTCTACCATACCTGGATTAATCTGGGGGTTTGAATCATCACAATCTAAATTATTA
>NTJU01000053.1 GCA_002457195.1 Marine Group II euryarchaeote MED-G33
GACAATGACTCGCAAGATGCTTGGAATCGTGATGCCTTCCCGCTAGATGGTACGCAACATACCGATTCCGATGAGGATGGATACGGTGACAACCCAGATGGGAACAATGCCGATGATTGTCCATTGATTTGGGGCAACTCGACCTTTGACAAGACTGGCTGTACAGACACCGATGGTGATGGTCATTCAAACATCTATACCTACGATATCAATCAAGAGAGCGGCCTTCGTGAAAATGAGGTGGGAGATGCCCTTCCAGATGACCCCAACCAATGGCGTGACCGTGATGGGGATGGTTTCGGCGAGAACTCGGTTGGTGATTGGGATCGATGCGTCGATGTTCCCGGTGCTTTACTCGGTGTCCCGGGTCCCGGATGCCCGATGCCCGTTGGCGACGAAGATGGCGACAATATTCCTGATGAGGATGATTTGTGTCCTGAAACTCCAGAGGGCGAGACCGCCAATACAGATGGCTGTTCACCGTCTCAAATCGATACCGATGGCGATACCGTATTCGATGATGTTGATATTTGTCCAAACACACCAACAAATGAGATTGCAAACAGCGTAGGTTGTTCCTCCTCACAAACCGACATCGATACCGATGGTGATGGCGTCAACGATGTGGATGCGAATGCAGATCAACTCGACATGTGTCCAAACACAGTTGAAGCAGATTATGGTGAAGTCGATGAAAACGGTTGTGCACCCTCCCAACTCGATACCGATGGAGATGGGGTGACCAATGATTTGGACCTCTGTCCAGATACGACATCAGGTGCGACTGTGACCGCTGAAGGCTGCATTGTTGTTGGAGCGGATACCGATGATGATGGATACGAGGATGCGTTTGATGCCTTCCCATCTGATCCCACACAATGGCATGACACAGATGGGGATGGCTATGGCGACAATTGGGGAGAATTGGATTGGAATGATTTTCGTGAAGCCCTCAATATCGGCGAATGGGTGTATAATGCTCAGGAACCAGACGCTTGCCCACTCGATTCCGGGACCAGTTGGTCAGCGAATAGACAGTTGTTAGGATTGTATGGTTGCCCAGACACAGATGGGGATGGAGTTCCGGATCCAACGGTTGATTGGACAACTGATAACGGAGCTGATTTCTTCCCTAACGATCCGATGCAGTACGGTGATATCGATGGTGACGGCTTTGGTGACAATCCAGATGTGAATGGGGATTATTGCCCCAACCAACCTGGCTTTGCCGACCACGACGAGGATGGACCACACGAAAATGGCTGCCCTCCATTGGATGCAGACAATGACGGAGTCTACAATTCACTTGACCAATGTCAAGCCACGGTTGCAAATACGACAGTAGACTCGAATGGTTGTGCTGAATATCAACGAGATTCTGACGGAGATTATGTCAAAGACGACAAGGACCTCTGTCCAAACACCCCTGCACAAGATAGCAATTTAGTCGATATCGATGGTTGCACACCAAGCCAATTAGAGGGCGATGAAGGAACCGCACTGTTGGGTGGTTCAATGAAGAATATCGCAATAGGATTCGGTGCCTTCCTTGGAATTGCTTTGATCATGCTGGTCATCCGACGTGTTCGTGGTGGTTCAATTGATTGGGATGACGATGAAGGCGACGACTTTTACGATGAAGAAGATGATGAAGACGACTGGAGCCCATTCGGTTCCGGTGCGAGCACCACACCGACCAAATCATTCAGCGACACTCAACCATCCCGTAGCCCCCCATCCAGATCACCCTCGCCGGCACCTAGTCGAGGTCCTCCAATGGGTGGTCGTCAAGGCCCACCCACCAGAAGCCGTGGCCCACCTTCAACACAGTCTGCCGGTCCAAGTGCAGCTGGACCACCGGGTTCATCGCGACCAAGAGGTCCTGCTCGGTCACCCGGTAGTTCGAAACCGGGGATGCGTCCAAGTCCGGGTCCAAGTGCGAGACCTGTCCAAGAATCAAGTCCAGCACCAGCAAGTCCAGTTCGCAAAACTCGTCGAACTGCGGCACCCACATCCACCACCGGGGATAGTCCCGTTCGCAAGACTCGCAAGACATCGCGAAGTCCCGCGCCATCAGGGGCGGCACGTAAGACTCGACGAACAGCTGCTGCACCCAAGAAAACCAGTCGACGTCGTAAGGCAAACGCATCGTTTGACGATCTCTTCGGCCCCGATGAAAAAGCCGATTTCGATACAGCTGTTTCCTCTGCAAAGGAGCGCTTGATTGTCGGTGATTCTGAGCAAAGTGTACTCGCTCGTCTCCAGTCAGAGGGTTGGAATGTCAAGCAATCCAAGCATATCCTAGGCCAGGCCCGGCCCTGACGCGTGTGCGCATGAGCGCCGTCTACGACGGCGTCAACCTATTGAGTGGCCTTCGCTCCGCTTGGTGTAGGCGGCATTGGATGACGGATGGAAACGAACTCGAAGGTGCCAGCCTTCCTGAAGGCATTGAGGTCGATGAGACTTCAGCCTATTTCGGAATCACCGATTCAAGTGACCTCATCAATCGTCTTGCTGAAACAGATCGTTTGAATGGTTTGGGTGAATTTCTTTCCATCACTGGAGATCTTTTACTCAAACAATCAACTTTTGATTTTGAGACAGCTGCAACACGACTGGAGGTTGAAGGTGGAGAAATCTACTGGCTACTTTCCGGCCCATTTGGCATGCTCTCATGGACTGACCCCATTCGGTCATTCTTGGGTCAAGAGGATTCAACGGGCAAGGCAGGCGGCCCAGACCCAGGTCTTGCAGCCACAGAGAAAGATGCACTTGAGGCATTCAACGATCCATTCAGATTGCTGAAGATGCTTGCCATTGGCCATATCTGTGGTGGCCTTCAGGAACTAGATCAATATCTGGCAAATTTCGAGGCATGGTTACAGGATGTCCCGGGAAACAAAGTTCGCTTCCTCGCATTGCATCAGCAAATCAGTAGCGTGTTGCGTGAAACTCAGAGTGGGGGAGACGCTTCCAGCCTGTCTTCGTTAACAGGTGGGCCTGTGACCAAAGCATCTGTTGTTGCTCCAGAAGGGGTTCAGACTGTTGAGGCCAAACCGGAACCTGAACCCGCTCCAGTCACGACCCCAGTAGTTGAGGTTGAGTCTGAACCCGAACCTGAACCCGAACCTGAACCTGAACCTGAACCTGAAGCTGAGCCCGAGCCCGAGCCGATGCCAATTGCGGCCCCTGTTATTGAGCCCGAACCCGAGCCTACACCAGCACCAGCACCGGCGCCTGTGGCTGAACCCATGCCAGTTCCAGAGCCTGAACCAGCTGCACCCGAGGTAAGCATTGCATCGGCCTTCGACACCCCCCTGAATCCTCAAGAAGTTCGAGAAGCATTCGATGATATGGATGCCAACCAAGACGGTGTTATTTCCGAAGAAGAATTCCGATCATCATCCGTCATTTCCAAACTCCCCGAAGAAATTCAACAACAAATGTTTGATCGAATCGATTCGAATCAGGATCAAGTCATTCAATATGATGAGTTTACAGCAGCAGCTGAAGAGAAAGCGAATGCCCCTTTCCTCGCTCCCAAGCGTGCACCTCTGGCTCAACCTGTGCGAAGACCGATCCAACCCAACCCGCAGCCTGCCCCGCAAACCATGGCCCAAGCACCTCCACAAACAATGGCTCCAACCACCACCTCTTCAGCAGGTCGCCTTCGGACAGGGATTCCTGGGGTTCAGCACGTTCTACAAACTGGAATCTTTTGTGGAAGTTGCAACATCGGAGTCGAATACCATTGGCGAATATGCCCAATCTGTGGCGCTCGCCTCTAAATCCGGATGTCTCCTTCATTCAACAAGTCAACATCACCAATTGTGACCGTTGGTTGTTTGAGAACCCCTGTGACATGAACTCCACAAGATGAGTGACCGCCTAGGCTGGTATTGTCTCCAAAGGCGAAATAACAGGTACCTTGGACTTTCTCATCCTCTAGCACATTGCCCACCAATCTTGCACGTGGATTCATTCCAAATCCAAATTCAGCAACCGTCCAGACATTTTCTTGCTGCTGAGGTTTCAATTTTCGACTTGCTTCGACAAACATGGCCTTGACATCATCACTGCCTTCTCCCTTGATTTTCGTGACCATACCCGCTTCAACTTTGATGGTCAAGGGTCCAGATACAACAGCTGCATCCCAAGTTCCATCGATGACGATGGTTCCTTCCATGGTGCCCTCCTTGGGCATGGCGAGAATTTTCCCAGCGGGTAGATTGGTGACTTGACCAGGGCGATTGCAAATCCCATTGTCTCCAAGTTCCCATCGCCCACCGATCTCAAACGTGATATCTGTTCCAGATTCCGTTTTGACCTCTACCTTACGTTGGCGTTTGAGTGATTTTCCAAGTTGGGCGATTGCTGACTGCATGGCGTTGAAATCAGTGGTCATACCACCCTCGATGAACATCTGCATCGTAATACCCGGCATCGTGGCAATCCGTGTCCCTTCACGGCACGCTTGCATGCGCGCACGTGTGTGAGTGAGTGAATAGCGTGTAGGGGCCAGAACAACATCCTGTTTGCGCATTAGGTCCGCTACGGGTGCGGGCGGCTCATCTCCATGCCTGTGTGTAGTCGGCATCATGACCAATAGAACACGATCAGAGATTCTAGCAGCCGCTTCATAGAGGGCTTGACCGATTGTCGATGTGTGAGGGTCGGTCACGATTAGGATATTCTCCTTGCGTTGAATCTGCATGCATTCTCTACAAACAGTATCTGCCGCACGGGCTAGAGCCTTCTCAGTCTCCGCATCGAGTTCATCCTCGGCCTCTTCGATGTAGAGGTCATCTGCATCGTCTTTCTTCTTTCTCGCCATCCTATTCTCGTCCGCGCTGTAGCGCGGACTGTAGCCATCTCCCATGAATCCTATCCCGGCCAGTTCTCTTACACGATTCGCCGAGTCTACTATTAGGCACGGAGGGTTCGCTGGTTGTATGAAGAAGGATGTTCGTGTACCAATGATTCTGGTTACATTGCTGTTACTCCCCGGTTGTTTGAGCGGGGTAATCGATGACATCGAAGATTCCGATATATGGGAACTATCTCCCAATGGAGAATGGCCGCAATTGATTTTGGGTGAACGTTTGCGAACCACACCGACACTCGACACCTACGACGACTGTACCGTTCTCCTCGAGGACCTGAAGGCCGCATTATGGGAGCAGACTCTCGTTGAAATCGATCAAAATGCCTACTGGAATTGGGCCAGCCCAGACATTTGGCGAATGGGCGGAGGAATGATACTCGATGATGTGGCAATGACCGCGGATGGTGCAATGCCGGAAGCATCTGCTAATGTTGGCAATACTGGTGGCACAGCTCCTTCCAGCAGTGGTGGAGAGGACCGTTCCGGGACCTATTCCGAAACCAACAATCAGGAATCAGGTATAGATGAAGCAGACTTCCTCAAGTTCGATGGCCACCATTTCTACATGATCAACAATGACCACCTGCTCATACTCGGTGTTCCAGAGCATGGCAATGTTACACTTGTTGCTGACATTGAATTGGAAGGCCAACCCTTGCAGATGATGAAGGAAGGTGACAACCTAGTCATCATTTCATCCATCAATAGTTGGAACATCCCTCAGGATGACCCACTTCGTTCCATCATGCAAACATCAGATGGCAACTGGCGTTCTTCAAACCTGGTCAAGTATACTGTGATTGACATCACCAATCGTAGCGCCCCAGATGTCGGTCGAGAAGTTTTCATTGAGGGAAGTCATGAAACCGCACGAATGGTCAATGGCACCGTTCGAAGCGTATCGCACATGTGGTCCTACATCCCGGGAATCAACACTTATCCTTCACTACCTGATGACTACTGGAGTATCGAAAGTTGGGAAGATCGAATGAACCTCTGGAATACCTCCGTCGAGAATCTGATTGCGGAAAACCAAGCGAGTCTCACCTCACTAACATTGGCGGATTTCGCACCTCAAATGTATCAGAGAAACGCAGATTCCTCCATTTCTTCGTATACATCAGGCAATGGTGACTGCAGTGAATTCAGCGGCTCAGCCGACGGTGTGGGTCGCGGCTTCACCTCAATCATGACCGTCGACCTTCTCAGTGAGGAATTCAGCAGTGAGGTTGACCACATCGCATCCTCATGGGTTGAAGTCTATGCGAGTGGAGACATGATGGTACTTGCAGAGCCGGCCAATGACTGGTGGTGGTTCTGGCGCAACAACGACTACGAGGACGCAACCAATATCCACGCCTTCGATATCAGTGTTGAAGGTGAGACGACATACATCGGTAGCGGCCGCGTGACAGGTTCTGTCCAAGATCAGTTTTCCTTGTCCGAATACAATGGAGATATTCGCGTGGCCAGCACAACCGATTCATGGGGCCGATGGTGGTTGACAGAAGATGGTGAATGGGAGGTTATCGAACCCCAAAATCACGTCACAATTCTCACACCTACGCAATGCATGATTCCAGAAGGATGCGAGGATACTTCAGACGAATTGGTACAGATTGGCTACATTGGCAATATTGCTGAGGGTGAGCGAATTTGGAGTGCTAGATTCGTCGGTGACTTGGGCTACTTGGTCACTTTCCGAAACATGGACCCACTGTGGACCATCGATCTCTCGGACCCGACCAACCCAACCATCCTCGGCGAGTTGCATATCCCTGGAGTCTCGACCTACATTCATCCACTCTCCAACGGCGACTTGCTGACCATTGGCATGCCCGGTGGCGAGGATGGCTTGGGATTGGATTGGAGCCACACGCAAATCAGTTTGTTCAATTTGAGCGACCTGACCAATCCAACACTTGCGGACACCCAGCTTCTGACACCTGCATACACAGACGATGACTGCCCAAGCATCTGGAGTTGTGGATGGTCGTGGTCCTATTCAGAGGCCACCTATGAGCACAAGGCATTCACTTATTGGGAGCCTGCTGGCTTACTCGCAGTACCTCTTTCAACCCACAGATACGTTTATGACACAATCGAAATCGATGGACGCATGTACTCCTATTCTGGATACGAATATGTTAGCAAACTGATGTTGATTGATGTCGACATGGAGAACCGAACGCTTTCAGTTCATGGGGAGATTGATCATTCAAGCTTCTACAATGATGATAATGGTGTCAACGGTTGGTGGAGTGGGGACTCAAACGTTCGCCGTTCCGTCTTCATGGCCGACTACGTCTATGCGTTCTCCAGTGCCGGTGTAAGCGTCACATCGTATGCTGACATGAACACAACAGCCATGCTTGAATTACCCGGCTATGAGGTTTCAAATTCACCATACTACCACGATGATGTCGTCATGATGGAAGGCACTGAAGATGGCGATTCTGGTGAAAGTTCGTCAGGTTCGGAAGGTTCGCCTCCGAAAGATGAAGGTTGATCACGAGAATTTCAGCGTACGACCCGATTTACCGGGCGCACCGATTGCTTCCCCACGGAACGAGCCCCCAGGGGTTCGCTTGTGAACAGGAATTCCATCGACGATGGTCCACATGGGAAGTCCAGTCAATTCCATCCCCGCATAGGGCGTCCATCCAACTCTAGTCCAAGTATCGGCATCGGTAATGGTTCGACGTGTTTCGAGATCGACCAAGGTCAAATCCCCATCATAGCCTTCGAGGAGTGAACCCTTGTTCTCAATCCCATACACTTTCGCGGGACCGGCGCACATCCATCGAACGACATCGGATACACTGCACTTTCCATCCATCGCGTGCGTAAGCATGAGTGGGAGTGAAGTTTCAACACCTGGCATGCCTGCAGGCGCATTGGGATATCCAACCGATTTGGCTTCCAACGTGTGTGGCGCATGGTCGGTCACGACACAATCGATGGTGCCATCTTTGAGTCGCTTCCACAGTGTATCTCTATCCTCAGTATAGCGAATGGGTGGATTCATGAGTGAACGCACTCCGCGTTCTTCGACATCATTCTGGTCGAAAGTCAGGTGTTGACCACAAACTTCAGTGGTGATGAGGTCACCCTTATTGGAGGCCAACCAATCTGCTTCAGCCCCGCTTGTCAGATGGACGATATGGAGTCGATGATCGTGATCTTTGGCCAAAGCTGATGCACGTTTTGTAGCGATCATGGCACACTCAACATCTCGACATTCTGCATGAGCGGCAATATCGGTGCGACCTTTGAACTCAGCAATGCGGGCTTGGAGCCGATCTTCATCCTCTGCGTGGGTTGCAATAATGCCTCCCGTATTTGCAAAAATATTCTCGAGATACTTTTGCTCATGTACGAGCAAGTCCCCTGTGCTACTACCCATGAAAATCTTGATTCCACAAACGCCATCCATCCCTTCGACACTTTGCATATCGGCAACGTTGTTGTTGGTGGCACCGACGAAGAATCCGTGGTGAGTAACCGCTTTTTGAGAAGCAAGTGCAATTTTTGCCTCTAGTGCGGCACGGTTGGTCGCGTTTGGTACCGTATTCGGCATATCGAGAAATGATGTAATTCCGCCAGCAGCAGCAGCACGACTTCCACTTTCGAGGTCCTCTTTTTCGGGATTACCTGGATCTCGGAAGTGAACATGTGGGTCAATGGCGCCCGGTAATAGATGCAATCCAGTCCCATCGATGACCACCTCACCAGAGGTTGGTACCAAACCACCTTGGGTTGCTACGGTTTTGATCATACCAGAAACAACACGGAGATCACCTTCAACGACACGGCCCGGCAAGACCATTGTCGTATTCTGAATCAACAGGTCACCTGTCATCGCATCACTACGTAAGCATCGACTCAATGAGTATTCCGTGTATGCGGAGTCCTTGAAATAGGGGTGGCAACCCCGTAGAACCAGCGGGTTGGAGTAGCCAGGTTATCTCGTCGGGCTCATAACCCGGAGACCGATCGTTCAAATCGATCACCCGCTATCTAAGAAAATTTCCAAATCCATTCGTTTCGCGAAAGTGATGAATGTGAAATGAAAGTGTAAAAACGATAGACTGCGTGGGTGTAGTGGGTGATTCAAGCACTCCAAAGAAATGCATCAGTCCATCGTCGCTTCATATACTACAGCACTCTAGGACGGTCTACAACACAAGGTGAGAATATGACAAACGAGAAGAAGACAACAAAGACCGAGACCGTAACCGAAGATGATGAGGAGGTCCTCGTTATCGATGCAGAAGAGCCTGAGATTACTGTAGAAGATCTCCCAGGCGTCGGGCCCGCGACCGCAGAGAAACTGCGCGAAGCAGGGTTCAACGAACTGCTAGCCATCGCAGTAATGACTCCCAAATCACTTGCAGACGCTGCAGAACTTGGTGAAGCAGTATCGTCTAAAATTATCAACTCCGCCAAGAAGCTGGCCAATATTGGTGGCTTCGTATCCGGAAATTCCCTCATGGAAAGACGCCGACAGGTGCTCAAGTTGAGTAGCGGTTCAGCAGCAATCGATGAGTTGCTAGGTGGCGGATTTGAAACTCAATCAATTTGTGAAGTGTATGGTGAGTTTGGTAGTGGAAAGACCCAGGTCGGACATCAACTTGCAGTCAACTGTTTGCTACCAAGGGAACAGGGTGGACTTGGTGGTGAAGTATTCTACATCGATACAGAAGACACCTTCCGTCCAGAACGCATAGCACAAATGGCACGAGGCGTCGGGATTGATCCCGAAGTCGCCCTTGAGCGAATCCACGTCGCACGTGCGTACAACTCTGCCCATCAGATGTTGCTTGTGGATGAGGTTCAGCGAGCATCAAAGAACATTGATGTCAAACTGATTATCGTTGACTCCCTGATCGCCCACTTCCGTGCTGAATTCCTTGGAAGAGGTATGCTGGCAGACCGGCAACAGAAACTCAACCGTCATATGAAGGAACTCAAGAAGTTGGCAGATGTCAACAACGCGATGGTTCTCGTGACCAACCAGGTCATGTCAAAACCAGATGCAATGTGGGGAGATCCTACCAAGCCAGTTGGTGGCCACGTTGTTGGTCACGCATCGACCTTCCGTATCTATCTCAGGAAGTCCAAGGCGGGCTCACGTATCGCACGCCTGGTCGATTCACCTAATCTGCCTGAAGGCGAAGCCAAGTTCTTCGTCACAGCAGAGGGCCTACGTGATTGAGCGTAGGTCTGTGGCCTCGACGGCATCGGGTTCTTTCCCATTTTTCCTACCGATGCCGTCGGTGCTACACTCATGCAGGCAATTTTGCCAACTCATCTCGTACGGCATCAATCAGGCCCTGCACTGTAGAGTGGCCAAGATCAAAACTCATGCCACCAGTTTCGAATAAATTTGGCAGTGGGCGAGAACCACCCAATCGCATTGATTTTGCATAGTTGGAAAGTGCCATTTCAGGACTTTCTTTGTATTGGAGCCACATTTGCAATGCCCCTAATTGAGCGATTCCATATTCGATATAGTAGAAGGGATATGAGAAAAGATGTAGTTGCCGTTGCCACCCCACATTTCTCCAGTCCTCAAAGCCACTCCAATCCAGTACGGATCCATATCGGTCGCCTAGTTCGAGCCACTTTGCATGTCTCTCTGCCCGGGTATGCTCGGGGTTCGTGTATACCCAGTGTTGGAATGAGTCGATGGTTGCAATCCAAGCAAGAATGGATACGATTCCTTCAAGATGCTCTCGCACAGCTCTTTGGGCATCTTCCTCCGAATAAAATTCATCAAGGAAGTCATGGGTCAATAATTCCATTGACATCGCTGCGACTTCACAAAACTCTAGAGGGGCATTTCGATAATCGATTAATGGTAAATCATCAGCATAAATTGAGTGGAAAGCGTGACCTGCTTCATGTACCATCGTTTCCAGATCTCTTTGCAAACCTGTTGCATTCATGAAAATAAATGGTTTTCTGCTATGATCTCGTTGAACTTGGTAACCACCTGGCGCCTTGCCCTTACGGCTATCCAAATCTAGACTTGTACCGTCACGTAAACTGTCAAAGAAACCCCCCAGTTCTGGTGATAGCCGATGGAACATCCGACTTGTTCCTGCGACCATTTCCTCTACTTTTGTGAATGGCTTCAACGGCCCTCTGCCATGGACATCATGGCCCATATCCCACATTCTCAGCGATTCGAGATTCAAATTTTGCCTACGTTCATCGTCGACATCTCTTTTCAACGGTACACAGATGGCCTCAACAGCATCATGAAACGCTTTACAATCGTCTGGTGAGTAATCGAATCGATGCTTTGCATCAAAGATATAATCTCGAAAGTTATCGTATCCAGCATTCTGAGCAACTTGCTGTCTCAGGGCAATCATCTCTTCATAGATATCATCTATTTTTTCAGATTCTTGGAATCGTCTTTCACCAACAGTGCGATATGCGTTTTCTCTCGTTTCACGATCACTAACTTGCAGATATTTTCCCATTTGTTGCATGGTACGCTCTTCACCGTCGAATTCCACAGTCATAGCACCACAGATTTCGTTGTAGCGTTGACCTAATTTTGTCAATTCTGTGTAGATGGGGATGTTTTCTTCCCTGAACAATGCCAAATCCATTCTTGTATCTCGTAGCAATACATTGTATTCTTCTGAATCTAGTTCGTCAGCAAATGGGCTTTCAGCCAACTTTCTGTTTAGCAGATCCCCAATCTTCGATAGTTCTGGTTGAACATTTTCGACAAAGTCAAGGTATGCTTGTTTGATTTCTTCATTTTCTGTATCACAGGTCATTTCGACATACAGCATTGCACCAGTTTCTCCGACATAGGCTCCAAATTCACCCAGTTCTAGTAACCAAGTCTCGAGGGTTTCTGCAGAGTCAATATCTCGATTCAGAAAGTCATGATAATGTGGTTCAATTTCAGACCACTTTGTGGCATCCAGCCCCTCAAAAGAAGCCATTAAATCACCTCAGGGGTTGTTTGTACGATTTCCTTGAGTACGAACTGATTTTGGTCCATTTGGCAATCCATTCTCATCACGAGTATGCTTCTGGCATCTCCATACTTCAACCTCTGCCTCGACCTTCTCAATAATGGCCTCCATGTCAGGGTGTTCTGGATTGGTCCGTGCGGTCCAACAAGCCAAGCAAATTCTGTCACCCTCCACATCAACGAAGTTCATTGGTGTGCATTGGATTCCGCAGTCTATGCATTTGCGCCAAGTGTGGTGCTTTGCCATGAATCGTGGCGGTGGGTCAAGGCCATAAGGGGTTTCGTTGAACCATCTCTGTCATCTACAAATCAATTGTAATCAGCTAGAGCGATATGGGCAAGTGCCGAACGGTGTATTGAATCAATATTGACCAATTTTTCATCCTCAACCTGTAATTCAAGTCGTTGAACACTTTCATCATGCGGGAT
>NTJU01000054.1 GCA_002457195.1 Marine Group II euryarchaeote MED-G33
CGTGAACAGATTGGCGAATACACAGATTTGGGAGGTGCCATCTATGAGTTTGATCAAAATGGAAAGGTCGACTGGATGGACAACTGTCCAGTTGATGACGAGTTTGTCATTGATGACAATGGCAATTCACCCGGTGATGACAATTACGATGCAACCAACGCTTTCTCATGTGAATCATCTCACTACATCATTGGAGATTACTGGTACACCAGCGATCTCTACGATGATTTCGATGACGTATCGACATCTCTTCACCGACAGAACGCTCGTTACGCTCTCGCCCGTGATTTGCTGACCCATGTCTTCAGTCTCGAAGATTTGGTCGATTTGTATCATGACTTGACTTCAATCGAGTATGAAGTTGAATCCTATGACAGTGGCCCTGGTGAAACAGTGACTCGAAACAACGACATCCGCTACTTCGCTGTTGACAACAGATTGTATCCAATCGGTGGTTACCAGTATGCAGAAAGCAACATGCATGGTGGAAACCCTACAGGAATTTTCTATGCTCCAACTACCTTGAGTGGATTGGATCCAGATGATTACATTGAATCTGTGTATATCACACAGCGTGGCGATCGTCCTGAGCAAGAGATGACTGGTCCTGAGTTTGAGGCTGCATATATGGCTGACCTACTCGCTGGACAATCAGGTAGTGGAGGGGATATCATCGAACTGGTGGATGTACGTGTCGATCAACAACCAGATTTCTTTGAAACGATGATTGCTCGCGCCTACGTTGGATACGGCACCCCACAACTGGGTGTCGAATCAGAAAGAGGTCATGGTCAACCAAGACAGCATTTCCAGGGCTACGGAACTCCGGACACTGCTCTGACCTTTGCCTATCCATTGCCAGGTGCAATGATGAATCACTTCGTTTTGGCAAATTGGTATGACGCAAATGAGGATAATGAGCAGATGCTTTCAGCCGCAAATACTGGTGTGAAGGTACTCAAGTATTACTCGGGTGCCACTCTAGAGGGTGATGTTGTTCTTGGCGAAATCGGTGCTGTTCCGAATGCCAAGTTGTTAATCGAGCGCGATGCATTCAGTGGAGAAGACCCATCAGATACAGATGCTCGAACCTATTGGATTCCAATCGGTAGCGCACAGGCTGATGATGAAGGACACTTCAGTCTCACAGTACCTAGCGGTCGAATTCGTGTGACAGCATTCATGGGCGATTCAGATTTGGTATCCGCCCGTGATTCACTGGCAACCGCAGATCAAAATATAGCATCGAGCTGGGCGGTTGATCTGGTCACAGCCGTCAACGATGATCGAACCGTCAACCCAATCACAGGCATTCTTGCGAATGTATCTGGTTCGACTTGGCTTGGTGAAGCAACAATCAACGTCACAGGTGATCAAGGTCATTCAAACGGTGCATCCTTGCTCAATCTTGACATTAGTGTGGCCGCATCGGGAGCAACTGGAACAATCGAATGGCAAGGAGATGCCGATTTCGGTGGAAATCCGCTCGCAAACATGGATTTGAGAATTTCAAACATATGGGATGAATCTCGACAAGATGCTTACTACATCACCACATCTGATGGTGATGTCGAAGGTGAGCGAGGATATGGGCCCGGCGCTGTTGGTGAAGTTACCTTTACCGGACCAGGTTCGATGACATCTGAATCAGGTGTTGTGACCGCGACTGATTTCACAGGTAATTACACGCGTAGTATTCTACACAACCATTCCTACAGTGGAATTGGTGATATCTTTGGTAGAGGAACATTCGTAGGTAGCATCGAGGATGTGGATGCTCAAGAATGTAATAATGGTTCAATGCCAGATCAGGCCTCGTATTGTCTTGAAGATTTGAACGCGCCAGATACATTCCTCGTCGATGGACTCGTAGAAGGTGCAGATGGACGTTTCACCTCAAACGGAACCTCGTATTTCACGACAACAATGTACAGAGAGACAATTGTAGGAGCTGGAACCTTTGCTGTGGATGCCACAGACACATCGTTGTCGACTTATGGTACAATCAACGGTACGGGGACATTCCAAGGAACCGGCCAATTCAGCGGTGACATGGTCAAGCCAGGTTCGTTCCACCTTGTGGATGCGATTCCAGGGACATATCACGTGTCAGTTCTGTTTGACAATGGCGAAGAATCTGTTCTACCCATGCCACTCATTGTCCCTCTAACTCGGGACAGCCCAGAAGCGAACAACATCGAGTTGTCATTGCCGGGTACTTGGATTCAAGGAACAACTAGCTCAATGACATTCGATGGAAGCATCGGTGAAAGTGTAGTTGGTCGAATGGAATTGGTCGACTTTGAGGACATGGAAGCAACCGTCACAGAACAATGTGGTGAAATTGCATGGTCTCCTTGCTGGTTTGAAACCGATGGAAATGGTACCTTTGGAATCGGACCTGTACTTGAGGGCGAATATGTCGTGACCATGGATGTTGATTCCGATGGATTCGATGAATACCGTTCTGAAACCATTTCGGTGACCCCAGATACAGCAGGAAATGTAACACCGTCGAATATCGACCAGATTCCGCCGATGTTTGACATAGAGTTCCTATTGCTCGATCATGAAGATCAACCGGTTGAAGGACAGAATCTATCGTTCTCGAACCAATACACTCCGATCTCAATCGATGCGCGTGACAATGGAAACGGTTCGTATAATATCGAATTACCACGCGATACATGGGTTGTCCAGAGTATCTTGGATAACGAATACATCCTTTACGAAGAAATCGAATTGGAAGAAAACATCACTGGATTGGTATTGAAGTATGTCGAATCGGCATGGGTCAATGGTTCAGTCATGTATGATTTGACCGACAAGCCTGAAGAGGAACCACAACCATACAACAATCAGATGGTCGACATCCAATGGGGTGGCGGCATCACTGAAAACACGATGACTGATGCAAATGGAACATTTGGATTCCAAATCCCTGTTGGCGCTGAAGTCAACTTGACCGTTCACGTTGTCGTTGGTCATCTCTTGGTCGGAAAACACTTCACCGTTCCAAGCGGTGGAATCGACTTCTCTGGAGAGGATTCACTGTATCCAACAAACAGTGTGGGTGCAGCGGGTGCGATCTTCCTGTATGATGTAGGAAACCCATACACACAGGATACACCAGGATTCGGAGATTATCCCTTCATGGTGGAAGCTTACGATAATGCCACTGGTGTCACATGGCAATGGGCTGTAGATACGGGTCAAGGTCGATTCACAGCATATGTATTGGAGCCTGCGGCCGACGAGTCCAGGGAATGGACGCTCAGCGTCAATAACCCTACACTCAATGTGGAACCATTGATTTACACGCCCTCTGGTGACAATGCGACTTTGCAAATGATCGCAGATCCAGCGTATGTGGTGGCGAATTTGACTACATTCATCGACCACTCTAGTGATGGTAACGTAAGCAATGGGACATTCCAACCTGTTGATTTCACATTGATTCCATATTCAGCATTCGATGATTCAAGGAACATCAATATCAGCGCGAATCAAACCTGTGATGTTATTGTGACTCAAAATTGCTGGGACAATGGTACGATCCAACTTGAACTCAGTGTAGGAAAGTGGATTTTCGAAACCGAAGCCAAGGACCCACGTGATGAGAATGCAACCGATTACAACACTTTGCTTTCAGCATCCAATGGTATGATTGATGTTGCCATTGGTGCAGAGTCATTCGATGTAGAATTGGGCTTCTTGCCCGAATGGCACACGTCAATTACATTGACCAACGAATCAGGTGGCACAATGGCCAATTGGACCGTGTATTTCGAGGAAGCAGGTGAAGGAACTGAAACATTCAACCTTGACACCGATGCCAATGGAACAATCGTTGAATATCTCCCAGAAGGAGATTGGATTGTTTACATTCTCGACTTTATCGATGATGATGGAGATGATACGAATGATGATCCATTGCAAACCTTCCGTGGTACGCTAACAGTCGATTCATCAACCCCTGGAACGAGTATCGAGTGGCAATCGATTGAAGCCGCACAGTTCAACCTAACATTGGTTGAGGCTGGAAGTAATGAATTACTGAGCGGATTCTCAGTCACAGCAGTCAGTGATGATGGTCTTGGTGAATTTATGCTAGGACCCAGTGATGAAAATGGCGTCATTGATGGAACTCTTATGCAGGGCGCATGGACATTGAGCTTGAATCGAACCGATAGCAACTTGCGATGGGTTCTTGACAATGTCTCGATGAACTTCGCCTCGGGTTCAGGAAACCCAGACACCAACCTTACACTTGTCAAGTGGGTCGAGATTGCAGGTAATCTATTCCGCGATATCAACGATGATGACGCATGGAGTTACTCTGAAGGTATCGTAGATGCCAATGTTACGGTGAGCAGTTCGACATTTGGTCCTGTAAATCTTACATCTGATGTTTTGGGAACATGGAGAATATTCGTACCAGTCAACGATACCTACGATGTATTTGCCAGCAAGGATGGTTACAGCAATGGTGCGGCTACAATCGAGGTCGACTATACAGCCAATACATCTGACATCGAAATGATGGCTGGAATCGTCACAGTGAGTGGAGAAATTTCGCACGTATTACCGTCGGAATGGGGCGTCATTTCTGATGACATCACACTCGTTTTGATTCCAGAATCTGGCCTTTCGTTTAGCGAGGTTACACCAACAAAGGTGCTTGATAATGGCACATGGGACGGAACTTGGACGGCAGACGTTGATCCAGGGAATTGGATTCTCTATGCGACATATGATGGCGCTGAAGGTAAATTTGCTGCAATGGAGCGCGTAGACGCAGCGGTCGCAGAGGGTGGCGAAACTGATGCCATGCTCTCAACAGCGAGTATCCTGCATGTGTCTACCCGATGGGTTGATTTCGATGGAGACAACTTCACTTTGGGTGATAGTGCACTAATCAATGCGGGTGATAACCTGGTCTTTGTGAGTGATTCTGCTCACAATTGGAATCAATCGGTTGACTCAAACGGTCAAATTTCATTGCTCCTGCCTGCTGGTGATTACAGTATTAGTGGTATTTTCACAACAACAGAATATGGTGTGAACATGACCTACAACGGTGGGAAGAACGCAGAAGTAGTCGGCGGTGGTGTTGAATCACCTGAACAACTCGTTGTGTTCAACCGTGCAGAAGATCACTCCGTATCGTTCACTGTTAGTGACAATCACACATCCATTCAGCAATCGGAAGACGATGGTGATCACTTCACCATCATGAATAATGATGCAGAAGATGAAGATGGTGAATATACGGTCGGTTTCATCAACATGCAAGTCAACTATGAAGGAAACATGGCTGATGATGACTACGTCCTCACAGTTGAAATGAATGGTGGCGATGCAGCATTCTGGACGATTGAGGTATGGGATGGAGATGATTCACCGACCAATACGCCTTCTGATGCATTGTGTGTAGATCCTGAAACTTTCACTGATTCAAATGCAACACGAGACTACAATGGTGTCTATGACTTGGGTGAGAGCTTCGAAGATTCCAACTCCAATGGTGAGTGGGATGCTGGTATTTTGACCAATTGCTGGTCCATCTCCCGTGCGTACGAAATGGGTCTGAATGTTACAGAAACTGACGATATTCAGCTTCGAGTAACACCCGCAAACGAGAGTGTTGCTGAATCATATGCTGATGGGCATTCAATGCTTGTCAAGATGAAGAACCTCAATGATCAATCATACAGCGAATATGAACTCAAGTTGTTCGTCCCACAAACACATGGGGCTGAACTCGCCAGCGAAATTGTGGATGTTATTGGTATCCAACCTGGAAACGATGAAACATACACATTCGTGTTTGAGAACACTGGAAACGGTGATGATACTTACAGCATCTCGATATCAGATTTGCCTGAGGCTCTAGCGACTCCACCATTGTGGAGTGTTACTGGACCTTCTTCACTAACCGTTGGCCCTCGAACAACACAGGCATATTCGGTCACGATTCACGTGTCTGAATTGTGGGTTGATGATGTAGAACCATTCCCGGTAACCGTCACGATTCAAAGTGAAGACAATACAACAGATCCGTTGGTTGTTACATTGAATCTCAAGACAGCCCTCCCAATCCTTGAGATTGTGGATGTCGATGACAAGTCGATGGGTATCCTAGGCCTTTCACAAGGTGGGTTTGCACCTATGGGTCAAACCAACCAGTTCTACCTAGAAGTCTACAATGATGGTGACGTCGATGCACGTGATGTCCAAGTCGAAATTTTAGATGACAATGACGTCATCGTCGGCTCGGCAACATTGGATGTTCCAATGAAACAAAACACAATGTTCACCATTGACATCGCTGCAGTGGATAAGATCGGTTCAATCGATTACACAGTTCGAATCAATACAACAGGACTTGAGTTGGGTAACCCACAACCCATTGAGGAGATGAAGTCAATCCAATATCAGCCAGAGGTGTCAACTGAGGCAAACAATTGGCTTGGACTTATTGTTGCTCTAATCATTCTAGGTCTGATTGGCTTGTTCTGGAAGTTCAGTGGCCGACGTGGATCACAGGCATTCTGATTTAATCAGAACGCAAGTCTCGAAACACTTCGCGATTGAACTAGCGTTAGCCATACACTGATTGGCGAAGGTGCCATGAACCCTCGGTCGCCCCTATGGGGCGAATATCATGCCTAGAGGCCCACCTCGCCATCTCGAATACCTCCCTGAGCCGGAGGATCCGCGAATGCTGACGGCGATTGACCCCGATGCCCCCGGATATCCTCCCGAAGCATATGGGGCCACACTGGAAGAGGCGGAAGCCTGGAGGGTAGCCACCAATGACCAGCTCCGACGGGCCAATCCCCGACCTTGGGGGATTTTGGTATCCCTTTGCCTCATATCAGCACTACTGGTTTCATATCCAGCAATATCATCGTATTTTGTTGGTGCATTAACGCCCAATTCCAATTGGGCATATGAAGATACCAATATCTACGCATTGCAAGACGATCTGGGTTTGTCCGGCAATGGTATACTTGTCTGCATCGTGGATACAGGAATTGAAATGACGCATCCAGACCTTGCAGATGCAAATCTCGTTCAATACAGAGATTTTGTTGGTGGAGATCATCAGACCATACAAGATCGAGGCGATGATCTACATGGCACCATGATGGCAGGTATTCTCGTGGCCGATGGTGGATATCAGGGCGCTGCTCCAAATGTTGGACTTGTTGTTGCAGCCGCACTGGATTCATCCGGCTCCACTCAATCTGAAACGACAGTTTCTGATGCGATTGAATGGTGTTGGAACGATATGGGTGTCGATATCATCTCTCTTTCACTGGGTGGGGACCCTGATCCAGAAAACCCACTTGGTTCTAGGACAGCAGATGCAGTCACAGATGCACTAGATCATGGCGTATTCGTTGTCGCTGCTGCAGGAAATTCTGGCGGGGCTGGTACCGGTGTAACCGATGTATCTGTACCCGCAAATGTTGACGGAGTAATTGCTGTTGGAGCTGTGAAACGTGATGGGACACTCTGGGAAAGAACAGCCACTGGAGCGGAAACCGAAGGTGCGGACGGAGAGGTTAGAATCGAGCCCAATCAGAAGCCCGAAGTCACGGCACCCGGCGTTGGCATCATTTCCACATCAGATCCGAGTATGGCGATTCCATATTCGGCCAGTACAGGTACTAGTGATTCTACGGTATTCGTCACGGGTGCTCTGGCTTTGATTCTCGAGCGTCATGGGGACGCACTTCCTGATGGAAATTCAACACGAGATGACATAATGTTGGTGAAACAAGCACTTGCCAACTCCTGCCAACCGAACCCGCTTCAAGGCGACGGGCACCATCCAAGGTGGGGATATGGGACGCTAGATGCACTTGCTTGGGAGCGATCTGTAGCTGATTTAATTGCCCAATAAATGATATTAATGTTTAATTATGATATTTTAGATTGATACAAAAAATATAATTTGATATTTTAAAGGCTAAAAACGGCCCACCACGGCAACGAGGATGTTATAGCCCTTGCAACTCTCGCAGACTTGCAACTTGGAGTGATACCCATGGAAGAGACACATCGAAACAAGAGCTTGTTATTGTCATTCTTGATGCTCACCAGCGTCATGATTGGCCTCGTCGGCCTAATGCCAACTGCCACCGCAGCAAACGAAACATCGAACGGAACGATCACAGGGACGGAGGTTTGGTCCGGTTCGCATACACTGACTGGTGATGTCATTGTCGCTACAGGTGCGAATCTTATCGTTCAACCAGGGACTACAGTCACGATTCCCAATGGGACAATGATTGATGTTCGTGGTGGTTTGTGTGCAGGCGATGTTGCCTGTGGAGCAAACGGTATGGCGAGCAATAGTTCTCGAATTACATTCAACTGGCAGGAACCATCCAATGCATCTGCGATTGGTAGTTGTTATGGGATTTACAATAACAATCACTACAACCCAGACCCGTCCTGTAACGAAGGAATTCTTCTTCGTAGTACGGTTGACATTGGTGCAACCAAGTTGAACCATGTTTCAATCACCAACGCGTATGGGTTGCCACGCTGGGTCTCTGCGGTATCTGATGTCAAATATGGGGCATTGGTTGCCGAAGGAGCCAGTCCGACATTTACTGGATTGAAGTTTGAGGGAATCAATACTACAAGCCTCCTAATCCTTGACTTGGCCCGCCCAAATATTGTTGGCGGTGAATTCACCGTTGGTGATGATGACACCGATATTCTCGGTTCGGCGATTCAGGCCTACGGTGCTGGAAGTTCGCTCCAACCACTATCCATTCATTCTGCAGTGTTTACCGGTACCGACAAGGGTTGCGGCCAGAATGATGGTGGCCGATATGGTATTTGGGCAGAGGAATCCTTTGTCGACATACAATACTCTGTGATGGCATCTGGAGACTATGGTTTCCGAATGGATGATTCCGCTGGCTTGGTCAAATCCTCTACCCTATCTACCACATGCAACGGCATTGACGTCAACAACAAGAAGGATACACTCAATGTGGCTTACAAATTGACTGTGGCCGATAACAAGGTAACCACCGCAGATCGAAGTCCATTCACTGCCTACAATTTGGCATGGGTGGATTTCAACAACAATGTCATCGAGGGTGCCGGCGAAGGTTCTGGAATTCAGATTTCAAAGAGTAAAGTCAACATCACTGGTGGCTCGATTGGACCTATTGGTGGATGGAACGGAGTTTGGTCAATCGGTGAGAGCGATGTTAGAGTCGAGAATGTAACCATTCAAGATACTGCAAAGGAACCCCTGATTGCAGGTGAATACCACTTCGGTGATAGCGGCTGGACAGTCCCATCACCTTCTGAAAACCGGATGTATGTTGCGAATTCGATTATCGATAGCAATGGTGGGGAATGTACGGGTCAGAAATCATGGGGTGGGGATTTCCCCTGCCCTGCAATCCATGCCTTCCGTGCGTCGGTCACCTTGCACAATAATGACATCAGTATTGGTGGCGAAGGTGATGGAATCCGCGCTGTTGGAGCCATTCTAGATGTTCGAAACAATGTCATAAATGCAACCGGAACGGGTGCGAACATCAAACATCACAACACCGGTTATGCTGGTGATCCGCAATTTGGAACACTCGCTTTCTTCTCCGGAAATACTTGGATGGGCGTCGGCCAGACTTACAACGTGACAAAGAGCAGCGTAACAGTTCAATCGGAAAACATCCCTATTCCCAATCAGGCAGCGAACACAACCAATCCGGTCACACTCGACTGGCCAGATGTTGAAGCCGCAGCTTGGACCAACTGGGAAACTCAAGTCTTGGTTCCAACCTGCAGTGTTTGGCCACCACAATATTTCCCATTGGCTATGGAAATGACCAACAATTCGACCGTTTTCACATATTCGAACCTAACAGGTTTGGACACTTCGAATATTTACATTGACACCTCACCAATCAAGTGGGCCGTGCAAATCCGCAAGGCAGAGATCGTCAAATTCCGCACCATTGTCGAAGGTATTCGTGTGGGTGGCGCTACAGTTTTGATTGAAGATAGTCATGGCGAAGATTTGTACAGTTTAACTACAGACAGCCAAGGCTGGACTCCAGAGGTCTCTCTGGCGAGTGATTTCCATCTCGACATGACTGGTGGCGGCCCTGGTGGTATCAACCCCGATCGCTATGCAGATGATGAAGGCGAGAATTCTTGTAGCGATGGTATCGATAACGATGGGGATTTGATTTACGATTCTGACGACCCTGATTGTCAAGCAGGTTCTAGCAGTCGTGAAATGTCTCTATACTATGTGTCTGCATACAAGTTTGGTAAAGGATACAAGAAATACAGCCTTGTCATGACCAGTCAAACTGGTGTTTTGACTGAAATTGTCTCATTGGAGAATCTTGAACCAAGTTTGAGTGTCAGTCAGAATGACGGACATTCATTCAAGCGTTCAGTGAATTTCACAGGAACTGCTCACGATGGTCAATGGGCCGGCATCTACGCCTCGGACGAACTCGCACGCTGGGATCAGCAAGGTGCCGTTGAACAGGTCCAGGTCAAGGACCCATTCACCAGTGATTGGATTGACATGCGTCTTGCAGTTGACGATAGTGATTCTGATGGCGAGGTGACTTACAACAATCACCCCTTCAGTCATTGGTATTTTGAATTCGATATGAGTGATCAACCTGAAGGGGACTACACCTTCGAATTCCGGGCATATGATGGTGTGACCGAATCACAAATTATCACTCGAACAATCAAATTGAATACCGAACCCCCAACAATTTGGGTCGACGGTCCGGCATCCGGAACAACAATCGATGATGGAATCATACATTTCACAGGTAGGGCCTCGGATGCTTACAGTGGAATTTTCGGTAGTGACATTCAGAGGATTTGGTTTGAAGTCGATGGACCCAACAATTACTACAATCTGTTTGACAAGCCTGGAGGCACGGCTTGGTCAGCCGATTGGTCAGTTGGTCATCTTCCATCTGGAACCTACTCTGTCAAGGTCTGGGCTAGTGACTCAGCCTTCTGCACAAACAGTCCAGATGAATGTACACCAGTTGAAATGACGCTTGAGATTGACAATGACAACGCTCTACCTTTCATCCAACTGCTGACACCATTCGATTTGCAGACTATCACAGCCAGCGAAGATACACTTCTCAGCGGCGTTGCTCGAGACAATGATGGCACGGTGACAAAGGTGGAAATCGTAGTCAAAGATCCTCAGTCTGGATTCCTTGAAATGCCCGAAGGTCCCCACTCTTTGGTTACAGACATTATGGCAAATGGTGGATGGGCGACCACATGGGATACAACCAATTTGGTTCACAATTACCATTACATTGTCGAGGCTCGTTCATTCGATGGATTCCAATACAGTGATGTGGTATCTATTGAAATTGTGATTGATAATCCACCCAATCAGGATAACACGCGCCCATCATTTAATTCGTCAGCGTGGCCAGATTCAGTGACGATTTTCTGTGAAGAAACTGGCCAATCGCAGAATCGTTGTGGTTCGGGTTATTCAATCGACTTGACTCAATATTTCTCAGATGTAGATCCTGGTGACAGTTTGTCATACTACGTTCTCAATCAGGAAGACCAAGGCTACGATGATTTGTATGCAGAGGTTATTACAGTCGATAGTGAAGGTGTCGCCAATTACAATCCATTGTCGATGTCATTCTATGCATCAGACTTGGCTGATTGGTCACTTGAGGGTGTTATTTTCCAAGTTCGTGACAGCGCAGGAAGTACGATTTCCTCAGCAACTCTCGACTTCGATGTAGTTGGAGTTTCCTTTACATCCCAATGTGCTGGCCTCATGGTTGATGGCAATTTGGTTAGTGGTTGCCCTAGTGAAATTGGCAAGGGAGACATTCTTGTCTTTAGTGGAAATGGTCGCCCGTCGGTCAATGTCATCGGTGAAACATCTGCTGGCTTGAGACTCGGTAGCACAGCTGTTGGTGATGATGGCACATGGATGATGGAAATTGGAGCCAACCGCTTGGACAAAGGTGACAACACAATTGTCTTCGAATATGGCAATGTCGAACAACCCCTCAATTCGGATTCAACAATCAATGTGGAAGGCAGTGCCGATGATGGCACTAGTGTCTTCATGTGGATTCTCATGGTTGTTGGTGCATTGATTGTACTCGGAGTATTGGGTGCAGTGTTCGTCTTCTTCTTTGTTGAATTTGAGGATGATTATGAAGA
>NTJU01000055.1 GCA_002457195.1 Marine Group II euryarchaeote MED-G33
TCTCGATGCATTATTTGGATTCGATTTGGGTCTAGAGGCAATGGAATCTGGTCGATCTACATGGAAGATGCTTGAGAGCGGTGGTTCAATGGCCAAATTGATGCCCGTTGCCAGTTCAAAGGTCCTGACTCCAGCAGGTGGGGAAATCAAAAAGAGAATCGAGCAACTTGAACATACTCAAATTTCACTAGAGCGAGAGAAAGGTCGCTTAGAAAGAGAGGTTGCTGATGCTCGTGCATCAAGAGATGAAGCGAGGGACATGATGCATGATCTTGAATCAGCGTTAAGTGAAGCCCGTGATGAGAGAAGTGGCCTACACCGTGAGTTGGATGATTTATCCGCAAAGGTGCGGGCAGCAGACGCTGAAACAGATGAAGCAACATCACTCTCCAATCGCCTATCCAAACGAGTCTCTGAATTGGAACATATGATTGAAAAGCGTGCCGAGGAACTTGCGAGTGCATTGGGTGAATTTGATTCACGAGAGGCACTTCTAACAGATTTGCGTGATTTGTCAACGCAAGAGGCGACCACCAAATCTGAATTGAGTGCGGCCGAGGTTCGCCTCGATGAGGTACGTAAATCATTAGATCATGATGAACGATTACAACGAGTCTTGACCGAGCAAGTCAATGCACAACGTGACCGCCATCGAACAGGTCAGGGCGAACTTGACGAAGTCGAACGGAGAATAGAGAGTCAACGTGCCGAACTGGTCGAACTTGAAGCAGAAGCCCACGCCCATCGGCGCCTCATGGAAGAAGAGCGAGGACGAATTCTTGATTCCGAACGCAAATCCACAATCATGCAATCCGAATTGCGTGAGATGATGGAAGAACGCCGTCTTCTTCTCCGTGAACTTGGAGATCTCGATGCTCGAAAGGCTCAATCGGAAACCGAATTGAGAATGCTACTTGAACAGGCAGAGGACATTCAAGAGGCGCATGAAATGGCGCTACTGGATTTGCAGGAAGCAGATCGAATTCGCGCACGTTTGGCAGAGGAACCTCTTGCCCAGGCACTCTTGGGGGATGAGCGAGGACTATCTAGTCTTGAACCAGTTCTTGACCGCATGGCAAACGCTCGCAGTCGAGGTTACAGTATCGTACTACTCGATCGAGCGGTTGAGCGTGCCCTTGCCATCATTCAACACAGTGTGGATGAGGTTGCAAAAACACCCCGTCATCTGCTTTCGCTTGAAGTCATGGATTTACTTGAGAGACAAGCACCTGAAACCGCCTCAACGGTTCGCGGTTTGACACGATGGTCCGTACAGTCTCGTCTTGAACACCAACTCGCTGAAACAGTACAACATGTTGTAATCGATCTCGAAGGATTGCTAGAAGAGTATGAACGGTCTGTGACAATGCTTGCTCAAATGCAAGAAGTTCTCCATGGCCTTGTTGACTTGGGCCTGCCTGCTGAAGATATCAAACCACTCGAACGTTTCAGTCACATGCCCGAGGCATTGCCATACATCTCAGTCGAGGCCCGTCGCCTCATCCAGCGTTCGCTAGATGAGATCTACCTAGATGCTGACCGACGAACAGCAGGTGATGCAGTCGGTTTGGCTGAAACAGTTGAGGTTCTTGAGTCTCTATTGCGCCGTCTAGATGTTGCAGGCTTGACCGGTGAAGAGCCAACTGGGTCACTGTGGACATTCCAACGTAGTGGAAGCCTCCCCTTCGAGGTCGATGGATTGGCACGTCATGAAAGACCTGAAATTAACACTGAGGCAGTGCGACATATGAATCCGGTTGAAGAGGTAACTGAGGTCACTGTAACCCCCTCAAATGTGATTATCGCCCCTAGTGCACCGGCAGCAGCCCCAACACCAGAAGCTAGTGCCGCTCCTGTATCCAATTCAACTTGGCAACCAATTGAAGCCGCTGCAGAAACAGATGGGGTGGACATTTCAACCAGAATTTCAGCAGGATTGACTCCTGCAGATGTTGCTGGTAATTCTGATGAGGCTGAATTGATGGCCAATATCGATGTTGCTCTTTCTGAGGTTGACTCAGCAGCGGGCATCAGAGAATCTACAGAAAATGGTGTCCCTCCACCCGCTGATCCATCTCAAAGAGATGCATTGGATGAACTCGAACGTGAACTATCTGACCTCGATATGTAGGTGGAAAAATGGATGACGAAAATGGGGCAAAGACTCTCATCAACCGTCAAGAAACACACGGCCGAAAATTCCCTGGCCTCATTGAAAAACTTGGTTTTACCCTTTCCATTGTATTGGCCATTTTGATCGGTCAATGGATGTGGTCTGAATCTGGTTGGTCCACATTGGTTTTGTGGCCAGTAACCGTATGTGGGCTTCCATTGGGTGTTCTACTGCTTGGTGAAATGCTGGGACGCATCACCCAGAAAGTCCATGTCAGTGGTGAAAATTAGGGGTTTGAATTCCCTCGTTTTGTAAGAGCAGATTCAACCAGCCCCGAAATCCTCTGCCATGGAACGATATATCGCAAACCTGCAACAAACGTGATGAACAGCATTGCTGAGATCACTTTTCCATAGGTCAGACGTAGTTCAAGGGATTCTCTCACTTGTCCGCTCCATTGTCCAGAACCAGCCCAACCCACGACATCGATAATCAAATCATCAAACTTGAGAGCGAGCATGGTGACCAATCCCACTGCAAAGATGACAACCACGGTGTGCTGCATGTGCGTATTGAGAATGCTCTGGAATTGGCGGACATACTCAGGATCTTTCTTACAAGATTCTGGCAAGCGGAATGCATACTCAAGGAATCGAATCGTTGCTTGGGCCGTTTCGGTGTAAACCATTAACAAAATTGCAACCAACAACAGGTCCCAAACCTCGCCTGAAATCAAACCCCCTAGTGTATCCGCTTCACCAATTTGGGTTGGAAGCGGGTTTAACCCCGGTGAGTATGGGTCTGAGGCACTCGATAATTGGCTGACAACACCCTCATACGACAATAATGCGTACAATCCTAGGAAGATGAGCATATACGCCATCGACCAATTGACCATTCGTTTAGAGAGCCCCCAAATCCCCATCAAACCGAAGAGTACAGGTGCCAGGAAAAACAGCATGACTAGCACTTGGATGTAGACCGATAAAGGCCAGACCAAATAGTTAGCATGATTCATCGAATCATCGGAATTACCGAATGGTAGATACAAGTCGAAATTGACAATCATTCCAAAGGTCCACGTGAGGAGGAACATTCCAGCAAGGAATAGAATCATTGCACCCAATAATCCAAGGGTGATTTTTCGTCTTCGCGCTGGAGGCTGGAAATTCAGGGCAACCCAGGCACCTGCAATGGCCATTGTCAAAAGAATAGGAACGTAATATCGCCCATCACCCTCGTTTCCTTGGCCTGTGAGCCAATTCGGTAATGGCAACTCATCAAATCCACCACCATCCGCAAATCCTTTTTCGATTTGATCTAGCGTGAGTGTGTGATCTAAAGCCGGACACCACGAGTCATTGGCAACGTAGGTCGGATGACAGTGCCCAAATACTTGGGTCATGGTTAGGAACAACCAGATTAGGGATAGGCTGGCAACCAGTTGCAGACAAACAACACGCCATTCCTTCCGCAAGGTTCGCAAATGTAGGGTGGTAATCCCCTCCTCTTGCTGTGCTACTTCATCGGCCATTCATTCACCTCCTTACATCTTCACCTGAAGTAGAGCTTGACTCAATTCAACATCTGGCATCCAATCGATGACACGTGCTCCATAACCAGCAACGGCAGACAATCGATTCTGTCTCTCTAGTTTCATCACCTCATATGACATTCTAGGGATTCGACTGACCAAACGCTCGTAATCAATGCTGGATGGACTGAGAATCACCACTTCGTGACCACGACCTGCCAAATCTCGTATTGCATGGGGCACAGTTCCATCCCCCTCTAGGCTTGAGATGATGAATACAGGGCTACCACGACTGAATCTTGGTGCAAGTGAATTGGTCACTGCTTGGAGTGGCATGTCACCCTTTGGAGCGACTCCCGCTAAACTGGATAGGACCTTGAAATACTGCTTATCTCCGCCATCAGCGGGTAAGTAAGACAGCGTGTCATCATACACAGCAAGAGCGATTGAATCTCGTCTCTGGATGAAATATGATGCTAAACTTGCAGCGGCAACCGTGCCCATTTCTAGTGGATTTTTGAGTACGGTTCCGATTCTGCTGATGTCTCGAGAATCGAGTAGGATGAAAACATCGGTAACCGCGTCACGACACTTTTCGTTCACCATCATAACCCCGGTTCGAGCAAACGCCTTCCAATTGATAATCTTGAATGGATCACCGGGGACATATTCTCGGAGTGAATAGAATTCAGACCCTGGTCCAGGGGTTCGAAGTGTCATTGCACCAGTGTACATCTTCGGGGTCCGGCTTCGAACCATGGCTTCCTCAATTTCTCTAACCTGGGGGAATACGATGAGGCCAGAGCGATGATCGATGTACATCTCTTGGCTGAACAGGTTGAACGTATTTCGATATCGGACGGACACGGGTCCGAAGGAATAGTGGCCTCTTAGTGGACAGCGTAACACATAGCGAATTCTCGTGGTTTCACCAGGTCCTAGATTGACCCGCATGTAGTTGAGTCCACTTCTCAACTTCATCTCGTGGGGGACATTGTCAAACACTTCCAATTGCTGTGTCCGGCGGAATGAACTGTTTGTGATCGCCAATTCAACATACAAATCATCACCCTTGTAGAGATTGTCTGCTGATAGTGTTCGCACAACTTCCAATTCCCCATGTCCTGTAACCCAAGAATTTACTGCCAAGAAGGCAATAAACATGAGGCCGAGAATCATTAGTTGGAAATTGGCAATCATCATCCCAATCAAGACTAGGGAGATTCCAGATGTCATGAGCAATGCTGCTTTTCGTGTCCACATGTTCTCTCACCTCCGCTTACTTGCGCCCCCACATCTTGACTCGTTTTACTACAGCAACAAGTTGTTCTAGGCTGTAATTGCGGTCCTCAAAGACAAACTTGATGAGTACAGGATCACCAATCATCTTCTGTAATTCACGAGCAGGTAAAGCATCAAACTCATCTCTTGTCAATGAATTGAGATTCCTCACTCTAGATAACAAAACTTGCTTCACTTTGTTTGCCCGTCCGTAGTATCCATACCGTCTAGCATCGCCAAATCCGTAGTAAATGATACTGAAAACGTGTCGCCATGGTTCTGGGTCGACCTTCTTGATAATCACGGCCTCAAAGGCAATGAATAATGCCAAGAAAAGGAATAACATCGCCATCCAATCATTGGTGAAGTAAACGAGGATGTAGTAAATCAGATTGTAGGTGTCTCCCATCGCACTGGTTTGTTGATGCCTACTTTCATCGAAGATAACTTGTTTGCCAGATCCTGAAGTTCCATTGAATTCATCTGCCGCAGTATGCATTAACAGAGATTCAGCGATGATATCTAGGACCCAGCGTCGGTTGTCGTTTTCAGGCATCAAATTACCATTCAACTCACCATATGTCCCATCGTTGGTTTCATCCCAATCATAGATTGCATTCATCAGAACCGAACCATCGGTGACGAAAATTGCACGTCCCATTGTTTCTCCAGGCTGCTCAGCGCAGTCCCGCTTGAAGCAAACCTTGACAGCCATTGTAAATGGGCCCTGTTCATCACTCTCGATTCCACCTCCTTCGAATCCAACATCTCCTTGTCCATTCCCGTTGGTGTCTAGGTAGGAATCTTGACTGGAACGTCCCCAAGCATATCGGTTATCTGAATTCGATTCAGATGCCTGTTTATCAAATGCAGAAGGGGTGTTTAGTAGAACATTGTAGTTCGTGCTGAAATTCCAGAACTGTCCACCAGTTCCATCGGTTTCGATGTGGTGGGCACAGAGTCCAGCTTCTGCAACAGTTGGGGTATCTGCACCGTTGACTGGGCTATTGGGTAGTGAATCTAATCGGTCGATAATGCCATCATTGTCTGCATCTGAAAAGCATGGGTGTGAATCCGATTTATCGGTCCCAGTGTAATCGTAGGGGTTGGATGAGTTCATCCAGATGTAATTGTAGTCTAATCCACGTGCCCAAGCCTCTTCATCGTAGAGTTGATGTCCACTGTACCCCAATTCAAATGCTTCAGCCAATCCAGCGGAATAGCCAAAATCATCCATGACCAGCAGAGTTCCACCAGCGACAACATATTGCACAATCGCATCAATCTCCGTGGTGGTATATCCTTCAGATTCACTGAATTGAACAACATCGACATCACCGGTGAATCTTGGCAAAGAAATTGTATCTTGTTCAACGCCAGTGACAATGAATACAGTATCTTCAGGACTCTCAATTTCACCGAGTAGAACAGGACTGGAAATCATACTCGTTGTGTCTACACCCATTCCTTTGAGATCTGCACGGAAAGCCGAAAGGTCATCCCAGTCATCGTCGTATGCAGAGAGGTGCGGGTCGCTTGTTACAAGGTAAGAACCAACGATGCTGTATAGCAAAAGTCCCAGCACAGCATAGAAAGCAACCATCAATCCAGTTCGTCTGGTATTGCGAGATTTGAGGATGGTTCCAATATCAACTGAACCAATTCGCATTTCGACCAACCGCCCACATCCATAGGATGTGCAGCCGCGAGACGCTGAACCTAGCCTTAAGACGGTTTGGGGGTGTTGGGTGGCCCAGTATCACAGGCAAAACAGGTCTCAACGATTCAAATGGATTTCTTCATCGATAGAATCGACCTCTTCAGTTGGGACAACCAAGTATTCGCCAAAAGTGGACCATGGAAGGAGTTTAGGATCCAATCCAGTGTCTAATTCGAGTAGAAGTCCAAGAACATCTCCACTGACATCATCAATGAACAAATCAACAACCGCTCCTAGGAAATCACCCCGACTGTCTACAACACGACGACCGGAAAGTTCCGTGGAAAAGGCCGCAGGCATTATTTCACCTCACACACTTTCGATTCCCATCAAGGTGTCATTGTTTCGTCGAATACTCTCCAGACCACTGGTTAAGAGTCCTTCCAACTTGGCGTAGTACTCGAGCATATCAGGTGTGATTGTGGGTCGAACTCGAGAGATTGCTTCTTCGAAATGCTTCTTTGAGACGGATTTCTTTTCAGCCCTCATTGCGATTAGAGCCGCTTCACGACAAACCGCTTCAACGTCTGCACCAGTGAAATTTTGCATCTTATCTGTCAAACTCTCAAGGTTGAACTTCCCGAGTGGCATATCCTTGGAGTGAATCTGCAGAATCTTTCTGAGGCTAGCATGGTCAGGGGGTGGAATATGCATGACTCGCTCAAACCTTCCACTCCGTAACAGAGCAGGATCAATCATTTCTGGACGGTTTGTAGCTGCGATCACAATAACACCTTCCATCGATTCAACCCCATCCATGCTTGAAAGCATCTGGTTGACTACACGATTTGACACATCGCTCCCTTCACCTGAATTCGGTGTACGCGCGCCAGCAATCGATTCAAATTCATCGAGGAAGATGATGCTCGGACTTGCTTGCTTTGCCTTCTTGAAAACTTCTCGAATTGCCTTTTCAGATTCACCGACCCACTTTGAGATGAGTTCGGGGCCCTTGACCGTAATGAAATTGGCATTTGCCTCATTGGCGATGGCCTTGGCTATCAGGGTCTTACCTGTTCCAGGCGCACCAAACAGGACGATTCCACGGGGTGGCTTGATGCCAAAATGTTCGAATCGGTCTGGCATGGTTAGTGGCCACTCAACGCTCTCCTTGAGTCTCTCCTTGACCTCATCCAAACCACCGACATCGGCCCAAGATACCTCGGGGATTTCAACATAAATTTCGCGCAACGCACTCGGTTCAATATCGCGAATTGCAATTTTGAAATCATTCATTTGCACTTCCATCTTTTCAAGAACTTCTGGTGGAATTTCATCTTGGTCTAAATCAATTTCAGGCAAGTATCTTCGCAATGCTTTCATCGCTGCTTCGCGGGTCAGGCTCATGATATCTGCACCCACAAAACCGTACGAATTTTCCAAAATCCAATCCATGTCAAAATCATCGGCAATTGGCATGCCTCTTGTGTGAATATTCACAATTTCACGACGCCCATTCTTATCGGGCACACCGATTTCCAATTCACGGTCAAATCGACCAGGTCTTCGAAGGGCTTGATCGATGGCATCGGGTCGATTTGTGGCACCGATGACTACCACATTATCACGGCCCTGCATACCATCCATGAGTGTGAGCAATTGAGCGACGACACGCCGCTCAACTTCGCCAGACACATCTTCACGCTTGGGCGCGATTGAATCCAATTCATCGACAAAGATGATTGCAGGGGCATTAGAAGCGGCTTCATCAAAGATTTCGCGCAATTGCTTTTCTGATTCACCGTAGTATTTCGAAATAATTTCGGGCCCATTGATGCTTGTGAAGTGGGCATTTGTTTCGTTTGCTACAGCCTTTGCAATCATCGTTTTCCCAGTTCCTGGTGGACCATGGAGTAACACACCTTTCGGTGGATCGATTCCAAGGCGTCTGAAGAGAATTGGATGCTTGAGGGGGAGTTCAATCATTTCACGAACTTTGGTAAGCGCTTCTCCAAGTCCACCAATATCCTCATACATGATCGATGAGGCTTCACCTTGAGTCTCGTCTTCAACCATTTCTTCTTTGATTACAATTTCAGTATCGGGAAGAACTCTGACGATTCCTTTTGGTTTGGTTGATACGATTGCGAAAGGCAATGCCTCGGCAAACAGTGTCATGCCTGGGATGAAGATACGGTCGCCTGCAACCACAGGGCGCTTGTTGAGGCCGCGACGAGCAAACCCTTCGATACCTGAGCCAAACTTGACCTTCTGCTGTTTGGCCATCACAGGGCTCAGTACCAATCGCTCACATTCATTGGTTTCGACCTTCTTGATGGTAACTCGATCACCCAAGCTCACGCCTGCATTCTTTCGTATGATTCCATCAATTCGGATGACACCAAGATTTGCATCTTCAGGCCGACATCGCCAGACGATAGCCGCTGTATTTCGTTCACCACTAATTTCGATTACATCACCGGGCTTGAGACCTAAGTCGTTGTCAAAAGGCACACGAGCCCGACCATGACCAACATCACTTGGTATCGCTTTTGCAACTCGCAGAGAGAGATTTTTTTCTTCATCATCAGCCATAGTGTTACCCCAACAGCAATACTAGCAGAAAACGTAGACCCCTTTTAATGTCGCTAATTTCCATCTCCTTATCGTCCGGTCTGTTCGGTTCATTTCAACCGCCGAGAAGCGAGCATTCATGATGGGGATAGCGTTCGACGAGATATGGCGCAAGTACTCTCAACCGGTCTGGAATTCCTAGACCACAGCAACCCAAACGGCAACCCCTGTGTAAAGGGATACAATATCATCGACGGTGAACTCAAACAAGCCAGCGATGGTTCAACATTCAAATCAATCAATCCAGCATGGTTGGATGATTGCCTTGGTGAATTCCCTCTTTCCACAGAAGAGGACGTCCATGAAGCACTCCGAGCAGCACGAAAGGCCTTCACTGGGTGGTCGGCCACACCCGCACCTACACGCGGGCAAATTATTGGGAACATGGGCCGTTTGTTGATGGAGCACAAGGATGCAATCGTCGCTATCGAAACCAGAGAGATCGGCAAGACTCTGAAAGAATCCGCTGGTTCAGTACAAGAAGCCATTGACACCTGTTTGTTCTTTCAATCTGAGGGTCGCCGACTCTACGGCCAAACAGTCAACAGCGAATTGCCTGACAAGGAATTGTTCACCTATCGCCGCCCACTTGGTGTATGTGGAATCATCAACGCCTGCAACTTCCCTGCAGCCGTTCCGTTTTGGAAAATGATCCCTGCAATCATGTGCGGCAATACTTGTGTGTGGAAATCACCCCAGGATGCACCACTTCTCTCCTTCGCCCTCGCGCGAATTATGCATGAAGCAGGTTTGCCCAATGGTGTCATCAATCTCGTCCATGGCAAAGGTAGCGGCGCAGGTCAACACTTGGTTGACGCTGTCGATAAGGGAATGGTGGACAAAATTTCATTCACAGGCAGTACTGCAGTTGGTAAGATGATTGGTGAAATTTGTGGCCGGAACCTTGTGTCTGCAAGCCTTGAACTCGGAGGGAAGAATCCTCTCGTCATCATGCCAAGTGCCAATATCGACAATGCTGTTGAAGGTGCATACTGGGCTGGATTCGGAACAGCTGGTCAGCGATGCACCAGTTTGGGGAACTTGATTATCCACGAAGAGATTTATGATGAATTCATGACCAAACTCATGGCCAAGGTGGAAAGCACTGTCATCGGCGATTCATTGCGTCATGATGGGGTTCTGTATGGGCCCATGCTCTCAGAGAAATATGCAGTAGATTTCCTCAAAGGGTTGGATATGTGTGAAGCCAGTGGAGCCACGAAGATCTATGGCCAAGGTCGAATCACCAATGACAACAAGCCCTCAGGATTCCTAGGCGATGCTTCAGAAGGAGTCTACATGTGGCCCCACGTTTATGAGAACGTGACAGAGGATATGGATTGCTTCCAAGAGGAGATATTTGGTCCTGTGATTACCGTTGTCAAGGCCAAGGATTTCGATCATGCGCTACATCTAGCCAACGCGAGCCCATACGGCCTTTCGAGTGCAATTTACACAAATGATCGCCTTGAGGCCTACCGATTCAAGACTGGAATTAAGGCTGGAATGACTGGTATCAACAATTCGACAACCGGAGCTGAAGCACACTTGCCATTTGGTGGTGTCAAGGGTTCTGGAAACGGAACCAGAGAATCGGGAATTTGGGTAATTGAAGCCTACTCCTATTGGCACGCTGTAAATGATGAACTCAGCGGCAAACTCCAGTTAGCACAAATGGATGTAGATGAGATTGAAATCGAAGAAGCGGAAGTCGATTGGACGTCTCTAGCTTGAGGGATTGTAATGGAAATCACCCGTGATACACTACGCATAGCGCTATACATCACTGGAATCCTCGTACTCGTATCATATGTCTATGGGGTTTCAAAGATGGAGAATCCAAACCAATTGTGGGGTGGGATTCCAGAATCTTGGAGAACCGTCAATGTAACCTGTATGTTCATCTCCGCTCTGGGCTTTCTCATCATGTGGTGGTTTTTCCTTTATCGATGGGATACTGCAGTTGTGGAGACTGTGCAGTGGCCTTGGGGGGATGGTGATTCAGGAGGTCATACTCGTTTGCTGATCGCTTTCTTATTGGTCACCATTCCATCTATGCTTTGGTTGGAATTGACTGCACTTCACATTCGCACGGATGGAAATTGGACTCAATGGCTGGTCATTGGCAATTTGTGGTTGGTATGTCTTGGCAATATATTGCTTGGTCTTTTTGCTTGGGGTGCGCATCAGCAAAACGTTGCACCAGATTCGATTTGGCCAGTGATTGGCGCAGCAATGCTCGGCATTCAGGTGATCATCAATGACGGAATACTTTGGAATCTAAAGTATCCATGGTGATGATTTGAAAACCACTCCCTCATATTGGGAAGAAGCCAAAGCCCATTTACGCAAGTCCGATTCGATTATCGCCGAATTGATCGATCAATATGAGGAGCCCCCACTTCATTCAAAGGGTGAATTGTTTGAAACACTGGTTCGCTCAATCGTTGGACAGCAGATATCAGCAATTGCCGCAGATGCAATTTGGAATCGCTTAACCAATCGCATGGAGGCCATC
>NTJU01000056.1 GCA_002457195.1 Marine Group II euryarchaeote MED-G33
ACATGGGCACCTCTGTTTCGCAAAATTCGGATGACCCATCTACGTTGCCAGCGCTGGTTTAGTGGCCATCGAATTCCAAGAAATAATTCACCAGACATGTATCCGTTTTTGTCAATTTTAGCAGTTCGTTTCCTTAAGCGAACTGCCTTGGGAATCCAAGTCAATTCTTTCGTACCATCAAAGGAATGGTGGGCACCAGGATAAACTTGCAACGTAGCGTTTGGGAATTGGGGCATCAGTGCCTCAACCAAATGAAGGGGAGTCCAATCGTCTGCATCTCCATGCAGGATCAATATGGGTGATGTGGACCATTTTTTGATATCAGGGCGGATGTGAGCCGCTGGATAGAATGGCACATGAGCATCAAACGGAGACCCGAGGATTTCGATGATTGGAGACCATGCGGAATACAGGGCAACAGTTCCGCCTAGGCTCCAACCGGAAATTCCAATCTTGCCAATCCTAGGGTCTTTTGCCAACGCTGAACGTGTGCGAAAGACGTCGACAAGCATCATTGCATGTGTCACAGAGAGTTGATCGTCTACGGTTGAATCAATTTCCCTTGACGTGAATGAATTGACCTTGCAAACTGCGAGCCCGGCATCGAGCCAACCATTGATGTGGTCTTGATGATGATCTGCCCAACCTTTGCTGCCGTGAAGGGCAACTACGCATCCAAACGGCCCTTCGCCTTGCGGAAGAATCAACTCATTCTCAATCATAGTTTCAGGGCATTTATCCAAACCGGTCAGGATGTGATGGATTTCAAAGGGACTGGCCGATTTACACAACATCGTCTCTCGAATCATCAACTCATCTCCAGAAAGCTGATTCTTCCCACGGCAGACCCACAGCAATTCCAGCCAATTCAAGAATGATGTAGTTCCAGATAAAATAAATCACAAATGTGACTATTGCGGCAAGGGTCACCGTATTGAAAACCTTCTTTCTTTGTCGCTTTGCTTGATCCAATGTACAGATCCCTTGATTTTGAAAATGGCGATATAGTCCCCATCCTAAAATGACCATCGACAGAGCATAGAGAAACCATCGGGTTGGACCAAAGTAGAGATCGTTGGACAACGCATCTCCAGCACTGACGGTCATAAGGCCCAAGCCAACCAGCAGTACGCTCGGAAAGCAGCACATACTCGCCAACAGTGCAGATCCCATGATCCATCTCCACATTGACCGCACCTCTTGCACCTCACTCATGTCGTTACGCACCCCCTCCTCCGTTTTGATTCCTTGTTGTCGAGCGTGGCGAGTAGAAGGAAGCTGATGGGTGGAATCACCAGGAGTAGTGGTTGCTGTATTGCGAGTAGTAAAGCACCCCAGCCACCAAACCAAAGTAGGGTGGCGGTGAACCTGCGCCAAACAGAAGTTTCCTTACCGAGCACATACCAATCGAATCCCCTTCTCCAGATTCCTTTCCACAACATCCAACTGACGCTTGCAAAAAAATTGATGATTTGAATTCCAGATTTTTCACTCCCGTAAATCGATTTGACAGGAACTTCTTGAATTTTGAATCCTCGACGTCCAGCTTCCATCAACCACCAGTTTGGATAACCATATCCCTGCCAAGTACGTTCCCAATCCCAATTTTGGACCATTCGTCCAGATGTTGCAGTGTACCCACATTGTGAATCGCGAATTCGAATCCCAGATGCGAGCGATGTGAGTCGAGATAACCACCACGTACCCAATCGACGAATTAGAGGCATGCCTTTCGGACCTTCTGGATGCAACCATCGATTTCCTTTGACATGGTCTGCGTCCCCGCTTACTACTGGTTGGATTAGCATATCCAAATCAGTCGGATCCATTTGCCCATCACCTGCCATTACAACCACAACACACTCGGTTCCGAATCGAGTAAGTGCTTGCTGACTCCCTAGCATGATGGCTCCCCCAACACCCAATCCAGTCGTGGTTAACACTTCACCACGGACTCCCAAAGCCTCGTCTGCCACTTCCTTCGTTCGATCGGTCGAACCATCATTAACGACAATAATCCATGCGACATCTTCAGGGATTGTCGATATACAGTTTGAAATCAATTGTTCTTCGTTGCGCGCAGGCATGACAACAACAACGCGCATTACCATTCGCCAGTGAGACCGGTCCTTCAAGGCACGCTTTGACCGAATCATTCATCGGCACAAGGCACAAACGAGATTCGATGAGGATTGTCTTGGTGGTTCGCGAACAAGCACTTCGCATCGCATCTGCAGTCGTTCGAGCCCACGATTTTGCCGATCGGGTGACAATCTTGAATTTGGCTGGCGATGTAGAAACCGCAAAACTTGGAAGAACTGCTGGGGCTGAAGTCATCGAGCATGACGGGCCCACCGATGCCCCTTCAATCGCCAAAACACTGATTTCCACTTCAGAGGAATCCGAACGGACAGTCATCATCTCACTTGATAGTGAATGGAAATTGTCGGATATGGCACGAACCGTAGGTTTGTCCCGACAAGGACATGACGTTTTCATTGCCTTCAAACACAGAACCATGAACCCTGGAATCGCTGAACATCGCCCAGATACACCCATTGATTCAGATACCTATACCTACGAAGATGCAGTGATTCAATTTGCCTACTGTTCGATGACTGGATTAAAAGCGGTTTCAGAACAATCAACGATTTCGTCCCCAGCAGAATTGGATGGCAGTATCGATCTGCGCATTGTTGAATTGGATTTACCAGCAGGCCCCCCTCGCCGTGAATCATTGGCGAGTGCAAGTCGTTTCGCCCAATTTTTTTACTGGATGCTCGAAAGTAAACATCCACTAATCTTGTTCGGTGTCCCCGGGGTTGTCTTCTTTTGGGTTGGGTTTGAAATGGCTACTGAATTGATCAATTTCCAGGGTCCACATGACAGTGTTTCAATCGGCGTTGCATTGGCTGCATTCGCAGCTACTTTGGTCGGTGTATTCTCTTTAACAACGAGTCTGATTCTATACGTCTTGGGGAAACAGGTCAATCGGATGCCCAATCGTGCTTCACTCAAATGAAATACCAAAGCACCAACATGATTGCGCTTAGAAGAAACAGAAATCCAGCCTCGGCCCATTTCCAGCGCTCAGACCATTCCTCTGCCTCTCGCTGTTTGGTTTTCTTCCAAAGTTGATAATCTTCGTCAGACAAATCTTGTTCCATTTTCAACCATTCAGCAGAAACTTTCCAACGCCGCCAAACCAGTAAAATAAGCAGGGTGACGATGGCAGTGAGGCCAATCTGGAACCACATTGGTAGACCTCACGGGGTCACTCGACGACTGTCGCGAGGGAAGGGGATGACCTCTCTGATATGGTCTGCACCTGCCAACCAACTGCACACTCGGTCAACGCCCAATCCAAAACCGCCATGGGGCACACCGCCATACTTGCGGACATCAATGTAAAATTCGTAGGGTTCACGAGGTGTACCCTCTTCATCGATTCTCTCAAGAATTTCTGTTTCTGACCAAGTGCGCTCCCCACCGCCAATGATTTCCCCATATCCTTCTGGGGCGAGCAAATCGTGGCAAAGAACGTATTTTGGATCCTCAGGGTCTGGCCTGTGATAGAACGGTTTAGCGATACGCGGGTAATGTGTTAGGAAGTGGGGTACATCAAAGTCCTGTGTTAGTACTTTTTCCTTTGAATAATCCAAGTCTTGCCCCCATTCGATATCTACACCCATTCCTTGAAGAGTTTCAACTGCCTCATCATAACGAATTCGAGGGTAGGGGTTGTCTGCATAACGGGCAACCAAATCGAGGTCACGTCCCAATGCTGACAACTCCTCCGAGCGCTCATCTAAAAGCGTACGAGCAATGTGTCGAACGACACCTTCGCCATGGGTCATAACATCTTGATTGCCAGCCCATGCGATTTCCATTTCCGCATGCCAAAATTCAGTCAGATGTCTACGTGTCCGACTCTTTTCAGCACGGAATGATGGTGCAATGGTGTACAACCTTTCAAGCGCTGGCATGGCCGCTTCTGCATACAGTTGCCATGACTGAGTAAGGTATGCCTTACGTCCGAAATATGGCACCTCAAACAATGTGGAACCACCTTCGACCGCGCCCGCAACAAAGTTTGGTGCATGATATTCGGTGAAATCCCTATCTCGGAAATAACCATGAATCGCACCGAAAACCGAAGATCGGATTTTCAGCATTTGTGTCATTCTCGCAGTTCTCAGGTATAGATGGCGATTGTCCAACAAAAATTCGGTTTCTCCACCATCCGCATTGGCCATCGCACTTTCGGTAATTGGAAACGGATTTTCGGGGTTGACCGGGCCGACGATTGTTGCAGAATCAACCACTAATTCGTGCCCGCCTTCGCTTCTTTCATCGACATTGACCACACCGGTGACAATGACACTAGTCTCAATCAGTGCACCCGCCAAAGCCTCAAATGTCTCATCACCAACATCGGCTCTTTTCGCCACACATTGAATTCTCCCTGTGCTATCTCGGAGAACAATGAATCGAATTTTGTTGGAACCTCGGGTACGATTGACCCAACCTTTCAATTCGATTCTCTGGCCATCATGGTTGCCAGATTGAACCTCTCCGATGAAGATGTCCTTCTGCATAAATGAGCCTCCAAACGGGTCGAGTGTGCCTCAGCATTTCAATCCCTCCCGTATACAACATGAAAAATATATGCAAAAATACTGCAAAAATTGAAGCGGGCGCTAGGGGGTTCGAACCCCTGGCCTACGGGTTAAGAGCCCGTCGCTCTACCTAGCTAAGCTAAGCGCCCACCCCGTCCACCGGACATCCCTCTATGAGGGTAGCGCTTGCAAATTGTGTTACAGACGCGCGGTAGGTTTCCGAATCATTTCACAACCCCCTTGGGCTGCAAGCACGATAATGTCGGCCGTATTGGTAAACAAACCCACTTCCACTACACCTGCAATCGCCCTCAAATCTGATTCCAACTGGACTGGATCTGCAATCGTTGCACCGAAGTGTGCATCAAGAATGGGATTCCCATTGTCCGTGAAGTAATTCGTGCCCCGTAGTAGAACTGGCCCCGCACATATCGATTCGATTCTCCTCTTGGTTTGTTCCCATCCATATGGATTTACTTCGATGGGAAGTGGAAATGCACCCAACACCTCGACTCGCTTGCTGGCGTCTGCGACGACAACCATTCCACCACTGGATTCTGCTACAATTTTCTCTCGCAATAAGGCGCCACCGCCACCCTTAATCAAATGCAAATCACAATCAAACTCGTCGGCCCCATCAATGACCAAATCAAGTTGGTCGCATCCACCCCAATCTAACATTGGAATACCTTGTTCTATAGACAATTTCTCAGTGGCATCTGATGTGGGTATGCCAGCAATTTCAAGGCCTTCTTCTCGAATCCGTCGACCTAGTTCCAAGATGGTATATTTCACCGTTGAACCAGTACCAATTCCGATCTTCATCCCACTCTCTACAAAAGTGCATGCTGCAATGCCTGCTTCTTCCTTCATCGCTTCTTTCTCGGCGTCGGTGAATTGGCTCATCAACCCCGGCTCAGCCGATAAAGGGCATATCCTTTCGCACGAATGGCAAATCTGTAGCGCCCCTTTAGGGGCGGCGATGCATTCAAACACTTCCAGTAGAGTGCAACCGGCATGCGTACCCTGCGTATGCCATGGGCGATGCCTCTCTTCTTGTCCATGCTGATGCTTGGCATGAGTATGGGAATCCTCGTTCAGGCTCCAGAAACCGAACTTTCTGGCAATCATTCACAGCATGAAGTTGGATTGAATGAACCCACTACAGCCTCAGTACAAGTTGCAAATGGTAGTTCTACGGCATTGAAGGCTGAAGTTCCAGTTGGCCACACAGTAGAATCCATCGATTTATCACTTTCACCAGATGTGCTGGCTTACAGTGATGGTTTCTCTTGGACCGGAGAATCGGACTGGAATGCCTCCGGGGCTCAGTTAGATCGAATCAATGTCAACATCTCGGACGGCATGCAACTACTTCCTCAAGAATGGGTATGGGATTTTGAGAATTCAAATCATGGGTGGACTCTGCAATCATCCGGTGGTTGGGCCTGGGGTTACGATTCAACACTGGGTGTGAATGGTGGAGTTCACGGTGGATCTAAGGCCATTTACACCTACAACGGAAATTATCCAAATTACATGTCAGGAACACACTGGGCTACAAGTCCTGCAATCGATTGCTCGGGTTGTAGTGGAACTTGGAATCTTGAATACTGGAAACGATTGGGCGTGGAGTATCACTACTATGATCACGCTTACATCCAAGTCAAGAATCCACAAGGTAGTTGGGTTCAGATTTACTCAAGCACAGGGACCATAAACGATGGTTCTTACCAACAGGTCACGACGAATATCGCCAATTACGTGCAAAATAACCCCTCATTCCAGGTTCGATTCGGCCTCGGTTCTACTGATGGTTCCGTAACCTACACAGGTTGGAATGTGGATGATGTATCCATATCTCCAGCTGGTGGTGGCGGTGGTGGCGAGGAGGCGAATTGGACCAGTGCACGATTTGGCCCCGACATCACGGGAGCGCACGGAATGGCGGGTGCTCGATATGGAATCACCTCAATTGATGCAACAATCCCGAATGGTGCGAATTTACGACTCTCAGTTTTAGATGGTGTTTCCAAAGCACCCATTCCCGGTTTTTCTGATTTAGATCCAACCTGGGTGGATCTCGGTTCAATTGATCCTGAAAAGCACCCTAGCCTCCGTCTCAAACTATACTTCGATGCCAGAGGTGGTGCACTGTCGCCAATCGTTCATGCAATTCACATGAATCATCGCTATGGGACCTCATTCAATTCGAATCCTGTTGATGCGGGTTGGTCCATCAATGGAATGACATGGAGTACGAATGGACAGATCAGTGGTTCCAATGGGGCGACTGCTACATCCCCCGTATTCACATCATATCGCCCGATTTCACAAATGCAATTCTCATCGACATCGACTGGTACCTACAGTCTCGAAGCATCTGTAGATGGTGGTTCTTGGCAAACCGTATCTACCACGGGAATCACCTCTTTGGGTGATTTTGGGAGCACGATCCAGATTCGCATCACCTGCAATAATTCCTGTGGTATCACAGATTTGACCTTGGAAATTCTTGGTGGACATTTGCCGACGGATCCACGCTTCGACATTGGTCAAGATGGTTGGGCCGAATGGGAGATGACACACCCTCACGTCTCCAGTTGGGGTTGGCAAGATCGGTTTACAAATGGTGACCTTTCTGCAGACATGTCATGGGCGACAGCCGGTCAGAAACAAATCGGATTGTTGTTGCCAAAGAGTGGATTGGAGTCCTTTTCCGTTGATTTGGCGCCCTTTTCTTCTACCCAGCCAGTTGACGTTTCATTGACACTCGGTGCGGCAACAGTCGCAACGAAAAGCATTGGATTCACCACCGATTCTGAATCATTTGTACTCACTCCTTCGGAACTTCAAAGTCTCAATGCAGAACTCTCCAATGCTGGCACGTTCTGGGGTGCGGGTAGCGGCATCGAATATGCGATTGCAACCATTGACGTTCAGGGCACTTCTGGCTCACTTCGGATAGGTGGATTATCTGCAATTCATCGTCCAGTTTTCAATCTCTCCTTCGCTGTGGATTCAGCGTTTGTGATGTCGATGAATCAGGCCCTTCCCAGCGCACAAATACAGTCACAACAACGAATGGTTCCTCTGAGCTTGCAATCCTCTACTGCAGGTGCATATACAGGGACAATTACCGATTTGGTTACTTCTGAAAATGTGGTATTGGATTTTGCACTCCTTTCCAATTTCTCGCAATGGGCGCCGGTGACACCTTCTTGGCAATGGATGGATTTGGAACTTGGTTACTCATGGGGGGAAGGTACACCTGATCACTTGTCAGTTACCGTGGAAACGGATGGTGCAAGAGCATTCTATGAATTCCCTGTATCTGGTACGAGTTATTCGATGACTCGTTTGGATGGTGCTATGATGTCACCTCTAGAGTTCAAGAATAGCAGTGGTGGAGCGATTTTTGTTGAAGGTGAAAATGACCTTTTGGTCACTTTACCATTCCAAACATCTGCTAGTTTGGAGGATTCTGACCAGTTCAAGATTAGTGCGTCACTATACATGACAGATGGAGCCCCCTCTCCACCACATATTGAGATTGCAGGGCAATCCAGCCAAGGTGTCGAAAATGATGTCGAGATTTCTTCTTGGCAAGTGTACAATGAATTAGGCAATGTTATCCCTGAATCCATGTCGTATCTCCGTTCAGAAAGCCCAATATCAGTCGAGGTTGAACTTGGTTTTGAGGGACTCTTTACCGTATTTGGAAGCAATCATGAAACAATCAATCCACGCAGTGGGGATGTTCGAGTTCATCTCTTGGAAAATGGCATTGAGATACTGAATACGACCACTCTTGACGAGGGTGTTGCCAGATTTGATTTCAGCACGCAATCTGGAACTGGAAATGCGACTTATTCAGTTGAAGTAGAACCGCTTGCAGGTCAAGAATTCATCTCAGCGGTTCCGATGAATCGAACATTCACAGTTGACTCGCTCAACCCCCAAGTTGTCGGGCAAAATATTGCGCAATATGATCACCGTTTGCCATCTCCGAATCAATTGGTCCAACTCGAAATTTATGATCGACCAGTCCTCCCAACAGATCTCACTCTAATGATTTGGAGAGAATGGATTGAGGATGTCAATGTAAATGGAATCATCGATGAAGATGAATTCACCCCGATGTCTCTCCAAAATCCGAGTGATTTGACAATGGCAACTGGAAATTACACACTACTTCTTGATGATACAGCGGCTGATGATGGCGATTTGGTTGCAGGTTACGTCATGGGTTCAGATCCTGCAGGGAATGCGATTACGGACGGAGGAACTGCCGGGGAATCCTCGCAATTGTTCACCTATCAAGTTCTGCCAGATGGTCCCCCTCTACTCCCTGGTGAAGGTGGATTTGCCAATTCACCCGATGGTCGACAATCCTATCTCCATCCTGGTGTAGATTATGAATTCGGACTCCACATTGTTGAACCCAATGGTTGGGCTGATATCGGATCATTGCGTCTACAGTTGGCGAGCAATTCAGTAACAGATACATTGCCGATTGAATGGTCAGCAACCGATGGTCGTTGCAATGTCTTGTCGGACCACATTATCGTAGAGAGGTGTGGCGTTCGTGCGTGGACTGGAGAGCTGACTCCATTCAACCCAGACCTCGAATTCTTTGTCCAGTTCCAACTCAATTGGTCATTGCCACGAGAAGGTGACATGCGTTGGGAACCTTCGATTGAAGTTACAGACCGAAGTGGGCAAGGTGCTTGGTTGTCTTTGCCTCAAATGCGTTGGAGATACTCCCCAGATTTGGCCATTGACACTGAAGACATGACACTCAGCATTGGAACTGGAACTTACTCTGATGAAGGTGCATGGGTTTCCCCGTCTTCCACCATCGCTTTGACGGGAGGTGTCCATTTCCCAGTCACTGGTGTTCATCCCAGTGATGATTTCAGCATCCGTGTACTGTTGGATGGTCAAGAATCTCTGATACAAAGTGTCAATGGACTTTGGGCCATTCAACTCACAGCCCCTGTTGATTCGGGCTCATATCCTTTGACTGTAGAAATCGCCAATCCACCGGCTGGTGCCAATGATGTGACGGATACTGCAGCAGCCCTCAGATGGATTGTTGTCGACCCTGAAGGGCCTGAAGTAGTCGATGTGTTGTCACCACGATTGGATAGCATCCTTCCGATTGATGCCCTAGGTGAATTGCAAATTGATGTTCAAATTTCTGAGATTGAACAAGTCGATGCTGAAAGTTTAGTGTTGCATTGGAAGGTTGTTCGGGGAACCGATGCATCCGCCACACCGCTTGTCTATGGTGATTCTCCATTGATCATTGAAGGTGGCAACCTTGCCGGTCAATCGATTATCGCAGGAACCACACTCGATCTTTCTGATTCCATCCCAGAGGAATACTTCTCAGATAACCTGCGGTTCCACATCTGGGTTGAAGGTCAAGACATGGCTGGCAATCCTGTTCAGACTCCGGCAGATACGAATCTAGACAACAATCCATTTGCGACATGGTCCATTGAACGCAGGGCGGCTGAATTTGAGGTCGTCGATGGCGACATCACATACTCGAAATCAGGTGATATTGAATCTGGGGAGAATGTCATGGTTACCATTGCCGTTCGCAATGATGGGGAGGTCGATGGCACCGTTCGCCTTTTCCTCACCGAAGTACATTTGGACGGCACTACGCGTGAATTGACCTCAATTGCAATCGAGGAAAACATTCCAGCGGGTGAACGTGGCTTGGTGAATATGGATTGGGTCCCGTCTGAGAATGGTCGACAGTGGATTAGAGTGACCATGGATGATGGGGACACGGCAACTGGGCCGACATTGAACGTGGTTAAATCTGAGGAATCTGGATTCCTCGGCTCTATCTTTGGAGGCGTAGATTTGGTTTGGTCAGTTCTCTTTGTAGGTTTACTCTTACTCCTTGCCAGCGTGTTGATGATTGCACTACGAAGCGGTGGTTCGAATTCCTCCTATCTTTACGAAACCGATGATGATGGTGATTATTGGGAAGACGAGGATGATGTCAACCTCTTGCCGTCCGGTGCAAAGGACGAACCCAAGGGTTTCCCTCTAGACTATCGCGATGAAACCGTCCGACATGTGATGGCACAACATGGCATCTCGGACACCATTGGATTCTTGCAGCACGCTCGAGGTTTTGACAAGGACGGGAATGAATATCTCAACAAATCAGAATTGGATCAAGCTGCAGCCTCGTTTGTTGCAGCAGGTAGTCTGGTTGAAGCCCAGGTTGGGGGCACGCCGACGTTTGACCCATCATCGATGAGCCCAGAACAATTGGAATGGTATGAACAAGCCAAACAATGGGGCGGTTATTACGATGAAGCCGGAAATTGGATTGCATTGTAGTTCCATCACATTGAAAACGGGGTTGCTACCCTCACTGTTTGGGATCAGGAGGACCACTGACAGTGTACGACACTGAGGAAAGTCCCCTCTGCATAGGTGCAGGTGGTCCGTCGCAAGGCGGATGTCCGGGAGGGCAGGCTCTGTAGAAGCAACGAATCGACTCGGGCGCACGATGAATCCGTAAGGAGGAGATTTCCCGAAGTCGACTGGAACGAACACCCCCACCGCAGCAAGTCCAAACAGTTCCAATGACGGCACCGGAAGGAACGGGTAGGATGCATAGTTGAATGTGGTTAACCGGAAACGGCGAACAGAAAGGGGCTTACTCCCTGATCCCATTCAATCGACCCTAGTGGTAACGCTGTCAATTGTGCGAATATGCATTGAGGTTGTGACTAACGTTTTAGTGCGCCCTTTCTTGAGGAAAAATACGAGTTGAGAAAAATGGGTACAATCAAAGTAATCGAAGTAATGTCGGAATCGACCGAATCATGGGAAGACGCAGCACAGAATGGAGTCTCCGATGTGTGTAAATCTGTGAATGGTGTGAATTCAGTTTGGGTCAAAGACCAAAGCGCCGTAGTTGAGAATGGTAAGATCACAAAGTATCGGGTCAAGTTGAAGATTTCATTTGCGGTAGAAAGATAGTTGTTGATATTCAACATGGGCTGTAGATCGCCCGCTACTCATTGAAACGCCTTTGAAATTCAATATCCGTTTCAATGGGTATTTGG
>NTJU01000057.1 GCA_002457195.1 Marine Group II euryarchaeote MED-G33
GCGTCGGCATCGAATGTGCGTGGACTTCTGGCGCTTGCCCATGCTTGGAGTACCCTTGCTCATATGTTCACCTCAGCGACTCGGCGACCGACCTGCTCTATATCAGGGTTCCCTCACGCCCTACGGGCGGTACAATTCAATCCTCCAGGTCCACTGTCACGTCGCCACCTGTTGATTCCAACTCCAATAGGGGGTCGGCAGAGTGTTCTCGACCAGTGATTAGAGCCAGTAGGAGGCCAAACACCAGTCCGACTGCAGCCATCATTGCAGCCATCCCGGAAAAAAGCATCACACCTTGATATCTCATATCCTCGATCGAACCGCCCATCTGCCAATGCGCAACACTCAGCCCGAGGCCTGCGAGGAGGAGTAAACCAATCACTTGCTCTTTCCATCGTGCGTGTTGATGGATGGCAGCGATTGTAACCAGTAGTAGTGCTAGGCTGGTAATGCCAAAAGCCAAACTGAAACCGAGCAACATCCTTTCTATGATTAGAGTGAATTCAGTTCCTCCTGAGAGCTGCCAAACAAGTAAATCCATACTGAATGCGATGAGTAGCATCAGAAGGGCGACAGGACCCCACCAAGAATCTCGTTTTTCAGTCATTCTTGATTCGCCTCCAGTTCAAGATTCAATCGAAGAACCGCATCAACAACATCCTTCTCTTCCTCGGTGAGCGGAGGGATAACATCAGGGTCTGGGGCTCTCTTTTCAGCCATATAGACCAGTCCGATGAAAGCCATTACTGCCGAAATTGAACCCAGTAAACCTCCGATTAGATACATCACCTGCTCCCAATGGATTTGATGCCATCCAGACGCCTCTAAACCTTCAGACCCCTTCTGCATAATTTCGTAAAACATCCATCCTCCGGCAACGGTCAAAATCGCTAGAACAGATGCTTCTTTTTGGCGTTCTTCACCCATCATGACACAAAATGACCCTGCAAATGCTGCGATCAAAACCAAAACACTCAGGAATACATTGACCCAAGCACCCCAAATGGTTTCACCGATACCATTTGCGATTGCATCTGAGGGTTCCGAGATCAACATCAATCCAATCCAAATCAATCCCCCGAATGCCATGGAAAACCCGAGCGGCCTCAAACCACGTGGGAGTGGTCCCACAGGAGATGGCCCAGAAAACGTTGCAATCAATGAACCGATTGCCATCAAGGCAACGGGCCCAACCATGTAGAGAAGAACCGCAAGCAGTGCAGTTTCGGATGTATCCCCACCTCGTGTATTGGCTCCAAACAATACGATGATAGCCATGGCTGCAAAAAAGGTCACACCCGAAAGTCGTCTACGTGGATCTTTTCGATCAGTGAGCCAAAACCCACTTGCAAGACAGAGCAAAGCCAGTGGTAACCAGAAGCCGGCCCATGGGTCCGATAGACTCCACATTGAGCCCGCCTCTTCGTTAGGGTTCATCAAGGTTGACCGACTTTGCCACGCAGTTGCTCGATTTACGAATCCCTACGCGCGCGACACCCTCATATACGGGTCGATGGTCGCAGGCTCGCACCCATACGGTTAGGAGGCTCAAACAATGGTCAAGATGCCACGTCAAGTCAAGCGTTACAGTCCAAAGGCTGGACGCCACACAATGCACACCATTGAGCGCGTCAAGAAACGACGTGCAAGTGAGTTGAAGTGGGGTCAGCGCAGATTCCGTCGTGTTACTGCAGGTTACCGTGGTTTCCCTCGTCCTAAGCCAGAGGGTCGTGAAAAGCCCACCAAGCGAGTCAACATTCTTTATCGGTGCACAGAAACCGGAAAGGCACACACTCCTCCATGCAAGCGAGCGAAGAAATTCGAACTCGTTGACAAGTAAGATTAGGTGAGAAAAATGGCCACTAGTAATTTCCTTCGAGTACACTGCCGCGATTGCGGAAATGAGCAGATTATTTTCGAGCGAGCAACCACTGTAATCAATTGCGGTGTTTGCGGCTCAGTTCTCGCCCGTCCAGCGGGTGGAAAGGCGCAACTAACAGGCGCAACGGTAGCTGAGACCCTCGAGTGAAGGGGGCCGAAGCATGTCGGAAGAAGCAGGTTGGCCCGAACTTGGCGAATTTCTTGTTTGTACCATTACCACCGTTAAGCAGAACGGTGTTTACGTTGATTTAGACGGATACCCGGGCAGAGAGGGTTTCATCTTCATTGGTGAAGTTGCTTCAGGTTGGGTCAAGAACATCAGATCAATTGTCCGAGAAGGACAGCGGGTAGTTGCCAAGGCATTGAAGGTCCGCAGGGACAAGAAAAGTATCGAACTCAGTATCAAGTCGGTCAGTGATGAACGACGTCGAGACACACTCCAGCGATGGAAGAACAAACAGCGTGCAAGTCAATTACTACGAATTGTGGGTGAGCGCTCTGGATGGGATGACGCCAAAATAAGTGAAATGAATACTGAGCTCACTGAAACATTTGGTGGCCTGTATGTGGCTTTTGAAGAAACAGCAATTGAGAACAATGCTCTTGCTAACGAAGGCTTTGAAGGTGATTGGATTGCAGTTTTCATCGAAATCGCCATTGAGAATATCATCCCTGAATTCGTCAACATCCGTGCGGTTGCAAATATCCAGATTCATGGAAGTGAAGGGATTGAAGTGATTCGCAAGGCATTGACCGCAGTCGAAGCATGTTCTTCAGAACCCGATGAAGTCGAAATTTCATCATATTATGATGGTGCTCCCGAGTACCGTATTGAACTCAAAGCCCCTGATTGGGAGATTGCAGAAACTCATTGGGAGAAAGTTGAGGCGGCCATTTCCGAAACCATTACCGCTGACGTCGGCGATGTTGAAATCTCGCGTCGCTGACCCTCTATTGAAGAGAGAGGTTCAAAGGCCGCACCATGAGGCCATGAACCATGCCTCGGACCCGATTGCAGAAATGTACCGTTTGTGGAGCGTACGGACTTTCCGAGACTTGTGAGGAATGTGGTGCTCAAGCACAGGCAGCAGGGCCCATGCGGTTTTCTCCAGAAGATGCCAGAGCGGATCTTCGTCGAAAACTCAAACAGGTTGAATCCAAAGAGTGGGCTTCGAATTTACCTTCATCGGAGGATGAAGAGGAATGAGTACCACAATCCATTGGATTGGCGAAATCGGATTGCCTGAGAATCAGATGATTATCGCCGCGGTCCCCGGGGTCGGGAATATCGGAAAATTGGTGGTTGACACCCTTAATGAGCAGCATGAATCTTCGTTGCTTGCCCGTATCATCCATCCAGATTTACCCCCACATTCAACCTTAGAAGATGGTTTGTTGGTCCCACCTCACCTTTCGATTCATTCCGTCAAAATGGAAAACTCAAATCCAGTGATCACGATTACAGGGAACGGACAGCCCATGACTCCACGAGGCCAACATGAGATGGCTGAATCGATTCTTCAACTCGCAGTAGATTCGAAAACCCCCATGGTTGTTGTTCTCGCTGGCCTTAGCGCCAAACCAGGTGAGGAACACATTCACTTGACCTGTTCCTCAAAGGATGTCCAAGACGCATTGAATGAGCGTGGAATTTCAGTGAGTACTGAACAACCATCAGGTGGGATGCTAGGGATTGCGGGACTACTCGTATCCCTTTCCCCGATTCATGATGTTTCCAGCGCGGCTTACTCTGCAGAATCTGTTGGCACCAGTATCGATGTAGTCACTGCTGATCGCCTTGCACAACGAATCAGTTCTGATTTCGACTTGGGTCTCGATTTACCCATTGACAATACACGAGAAACGGCTGCCCGCTTACTATCAATGATGGAAGGCAAGGAAATAGCAGGTATTGATTTGAGTGAAGATGACTCCGTCTCTGGCTTCTATGCTTGAGACTCGTCAGACTTATGTCAAAAGTCAAGGTCGACGGACTACAGCCGAGATCGCATAGCCCGGTATCGCGGTGGATTCGAAATCCACTGTCCTCGTGACGCGGGAGTTCAAATCTCTCTCTCGGCGCCATCAACCTCTTCAGGTGAACACCTTAGCGGACCTCATGGAGGTCGGCGTGACTCACGAGGGGGAGCGGGTAGTCATGACGTTTGAAGAACCGATTTCCATTGCCAAAGTCCTCGAGAAAATGGAAATCCCCCCCTCTACAGTTTTGACCATTGTTGGTGAACAAATTGTCCCTCACACATCGTTAATCAATGGCGATCTTGAGATTGAATTGATTATCGTCTCAAGTGGTGGTTAGTCCTCACGACGTTTTAGGATTACAAGCCGAGTGTTTTTCTGGAATTTGATTTCTGGCTGATCGAAGAATTGTGAATAAACTCCATTGAGGATTGCAATATCGTCACCAGGGCGAACGGACCTTGCACTGGGTGGCATTGCAAACGCATAGGCGACAATACTGATTGATCCAGTCGCATCCTGAATTGTCAGTCTCCATTTTGGCTTGCCAGAACTGGTTCGATTCTTTTGCCATGTTGTATCTCGAATGGTCATCACCCGACCAACCACACTGCCTGCGGTGATTAAACCGACAATTTTCTCACCATCGGCATCCGCTGGATTGATGATTTCTATTTCTGAAATATCATCGAGTTCAACACTTGGATTCAGATTCCATTCAGTGGGTCTTCCACGTTTAATCCGGACGTGCGAACCATTGGCAATACGCCTAGTGATGCGTTTTGGTTTCGGGAAAAAGCAGTTTTTCACTTCAATTCGGTCGACACCTTGCTGCAAATTGAATTTAATCTGGATATTTCCATCATCATCGCTCTGTGGTGATAACAATCCAGTCACCTCTCCACAAATATCGATTCTTGTCCTCAGATCCACCGCTGCAGTAATCGGCCATTTTCGCCCAGCATGCTGTAGACTTTCCATCGACGGCAAATCCTGTCGATCATCCCCATTTGGACAAATACTCCTGTGATTACAAGACAAACAACGGGCAAGGGGGTTTTCATCCACACCAACATTGATGCCACCAGCTTCGAATTTTTGCATGGGTGCTGGCTCAGCTGGATAATCCTCCATGTCTGTACTCCGGTTGGTGAATAGCTGCTCGTAACTAGAACGAAGTTCGGCCTCCAATTCTAGAAGACGGTTTTCGTCAGGTGCAGGGACTGTCTTGATTACTGGGACACCTGCATACCATAATTTCAGATTCTCAACCCTTGATGTTCGGCCATGTGTTTCCCACCATAGCCATGCATAGATTTCGAGTTGGAGGACATATCCAGCCGAGCGATCATTGCTACCCATCGCTGCCTTGAGATCTACAATCGAAATACTCCCATCCCAATCATAGACGAAATCGTATTCTCCTGCAAACCAATGTTCAGGATGAATAGAACCCAAGGAGAATGTACCCGCATCAGGGTCGACGAACCATGGCCTGGCGATTTCCCAAGCTTCCATCAGAGTGCAATCACCCTCGGTTACGGAAGGGTGGGGTTGTGACCAATTGTGCGGATAACCATCAGGTGCAGGCCATTCAGGTCTGTTCCCTGCACGAAATTCGGACAATTTAGGCCCACCATTTTCTGAAAGACATTTTTCGACTTCTTGTAGATGGAAATCAAGAGTTGCATTGATCATTGAGACCATTTGTTCATCATCAAAATCCTCAGCATTCCCGATTGACATCGGATGGTCTTCGAAATCATCTACATGGCTTTCCCTGACCATAGGGAAGTGAATTCCAACACGCTCACGCATCCACGCTCGTAGAGATTCCAAATCCTCTAACGATTCTCGTATTGCAAGATCTGGGGCAAGGTAACGATCTGAGTTTTCTCGATCTGGTCGCTCATTGGTATCCAAAGGGGTTTCCAAGATCTGCCAATCCGCATCTGGGGCAACCAGTATTGGGCTTTCCCGAAGGACTCTACAAACTGTATTTTCGACGATATGCCCGCGCATCATCGCAGGAACTTGAGGTCCACGAAGAAATTCGATTCGTTGGTGGTACCATGAACGTGGACAACCTCTGTACTGAATGAGACTGGTCGCAGATAGGCGTCTGAATTTGCTGACCAACAGCGCATCATCATCGACGATTTGAACGGGCACGAACCAGTCTTATCATTCGCCGTCTTTGAACCATGCGGCTAGAATCAACTCAATCCAAATCAGGAGGTTGGTTTTCGATTGTCATCCGTGTGTTTCGGGGGTCGATTCGCAATTGTGGGGTTCCTTCCCTCCAACCAATTTCTGCTGCCATGAATCGAACGTGATCTCCGACCTGAAGATTGTCGAATGATTCACTGCGCCCCCTCCCAAATGCCACGACTTCAGTCAGAGCAGTTCCATCCCAAATGTGGGCTGTGGACATCGACCAATCCTTTCCTTTGGCATTGGTTCCACTATTCGCACCTCGGCTGATGACGACACCTGAGACATTGGCACGCGTTGGAATCAATCCCATTCGATCAATCTCTAAACCGGCAGCATCTTCTTCTTTCAGAATTTGACTATCAGAATCAAGGTACAAGCGTATCATTCCCCTCCACTGTCCAGGTGCAGCGTTGACGACGACGACATTCCCCTCGTATCCATGCAAAGTTGGGAATTGATTCAAACCCATTTCTTCGATGACTGCTGTTTTGTCACCTGCTGTGATGGCTGCCCCGATTACATGGTCTCCATAGTGGTTGGGCATAGGCCCCCAATGTCCATGCAGTGCTCCTTTCACCGTCACGCGACTTGGAAGATCTGCAATTGCACTATATGGTGAACCTGCGGGTTTTATTTCGAGATCAGGAATGAGTGAATGGAGTGGTTGTTCTTGGCCACCTCTAGGGTAATCACAAGTTTTCAATCCATGGCAAATTTCGCAACCGAGGTTACCATCTGCTGAAGATTCGGTAGCATCAAGGTACAAATCATCCAAAGAGGTCGATGCCATTTCATCTTGAATGGATTTTAATCGTAGGCTTTCAGCCTTCAAATCATCAATCAAATCTGCCTTGTGGATAAATCCATCAGCTAAGTGCCATGACTTTGCCTCGGTCACAATTCCTTCCTCGACGCGATTTTCTGGTTTTTTCGGATGTGTTCTGGTTTCATTCCAAAGCCATTGATAGAATCGGAGTTGGTGAGCGACACCCGAATGATTTCTTCCAGTACCGCGGTTTGCTTTGATATCGATAATGTGGATTTCCCCTCGCCATCTGTTGGCAACGTCGAGTTCTCCCGCCGCCCACCCATCCGGGTGGAACAACCGCTGAGCAGAAACAATTCTCGGGTCCTTGGCCCAAGGTCTAGCAATTTCCCAAGCTTCCCACCACGAACAGGGTTCTCCTGAATCCAACCAACCTTCACCGGCTCCTGTATCCCAACACGGTGATGGGGTTCCGAAAGGGTCACCTCCCTCTCTAAATGCCTCTAGGTGCGGACCTCCATTTGCCTCCAAGCATGCCTTTGCTTCACCCATTTGCAATTTGATTGCATTCTTGACCATCGAATTCAATTTTTCTCGTTTGACTTCACTGGCGGACCGACCATCGGCCTTCCAAAGACAATCGGACCATGCTGCATTCAGTTGGTCAATCATTTTGTCTACAATGGGTCGCATCAGTGAACGCAACCAATCATTCAACGAATCTAGGCAGTTGATTTCCATGTGCTTTCCTTCTTCTCCAGGTGCCCATTGCGTAGCCCCCTCGTCCATTCCATCTGAGTGATGTGGACGCTCCATCCAAATTGCAGTCGCCGCTTCTTCAACGATATGCCCCAACAGCATCTCTGGGTGAGTTGCGACCCGAATGCCCAATCTTCGAGTCAAGAACCAATCACGCTTACAGCGTTCCCAAGTTACCAATGAAGAAGCGCTCAAGCGTCTCCTGCTGCGTGCATGCACGCCAGTGGGTTGAGGGATGACTGGCATTTTTTCAACCCGCATAGAAATATTCGCCACTGGCTTTTTGTTCGCGATCCTTTCGACTATCCACCTTGTTGATTCTAGGTCTGTGACTGTCGTGATCACGTCTGAATGTAATTTGTACTTGCTCCAAGAATCGATTCATTCCAGTTCGGAGTGGCAATGGTCCGACCGCTCTTCCCTCTACCCCTCCTTCACCTTCAAAGACAAGTAAAGAATCACTTACTATGTCGATGAAATAGATATCGTGATCGATGACCATTGCTGATTTTTCATTAATCTCCATGGTTTTGTGAATGGCTTTGGCCGCCTCCATTCTTGCATCAGCATCCAAGTGGGCACTCGGTTCATCGAGTAGATACAAGTCCGCCTCCTTGCCCAAACAAATCGCGATACTAACGGCCTGCAACTCACCGCCAGACAAGCGCCTTGCATCTTGTTCTAGCAATTTGTCAACCTGTAAAGGTCGAATGACTGTGGTGTTGAATTCACCTTGTCGCCATTTCATGCCCAATTCACTGTCCAACCAGAGTTGCACTGAACCTGCAAATTCAGGTTTAACATGTTGGGGTTTGTAGGAAACCTTTGCTTCCATCGTACACCATCCTGCATCAATTTCCAACTCGCCTGCAATCATCCGGACCATCGTCGTCTTCCCCGTTGCGTTTGGGCCCACGACACCAACCACTTCCGAACTGTGGACCTTTCCGGATTCAGTCTTCAGATGGAATGTTCCTTGGGTTTTTTCCATATCGCCCCATTCAAGAATGGGTTGGCCGATTTCCTCTCCTCTGGTCCCTCCACGGACAAATCGGATGGGTTTGTCCCGCATGCGAATATTCTCTTGCTCTAGAAATCCATCGAGATAGGCATTGACCGCCGTTCGAGTATTTCGGGGTGGGGTGAAGATTCCGTATGCAGCCCTTTCACCATACACGATGTGTACCAAGTCGCATAGAACATCCAAGATTGCAAGGTCGTGTTCGATTACAATGACTCTCTTGCCAGTTTCTGACAATTCTTGTATGATTTTCACCATTCGCATTCTCTCATAAATATCCAGATAAGATGACGGTTCGTCAAAGAAGTATACATCTGCATCTTTGAGTAACGTAGCTGCGATTGCAACACGTTGTAATTCACCTCCGGAGAGTTCGGGTAATTTCCGATCGAAAAGGTGATCGATAGAGAGATCCTTGCTGACTTCTTCGATTACGCCTCTTTGGTCAATCCTCTCGAGTAGTGCACTGACCAGCCCATCAAAGGCTCTGGGAATTTTGTCCACATATTGTGGTTTGACAGCAATTCGAACCCCATCGCCTGCGACCAGTGACATGAAATCTCGCAACTCTCCACGTGGGAATGAATCCAATACTTCTTCCCAAGGCCTTTCGCCACTCAACCAATCGCCTAGATTCGGTCGTAATGTTCCAGAGAGCAAATTGATGGCAGTCGATTTTCCAATTCCATTGGCTCCCAAAATTCCGACCACTTCGTTTTCTCTTGGGGCTGGTAATCGGAAGAGTCGGAATCCATTTTCACCATAGCAATGGGTCAAGTCATGATCAAGTTCCTGAGGGAGGTTGATGATTTTCACAGCATCGCCAGGACAATGCTTCGCTCGAACCAAACAAGGAGGGCATGCTGATTCCAAAATCTTGCACTTTGTACCTTCCACTTGGATACATTCTGCTCCACATTGGCCTGCATATTTTTGCAGGTACATGAAAGCCGGAGAGTTGGGCTTACAACGATCTTCCAAGAGCACTGCGATCCGCATTCTATCTCCTCCTTGTTTGCTCGCGCTTGCTGCCATTCTTAATCGGTTGCGTGGTTCACCAGAGGTGAACCCGCGTTTTTCTCAGTTCAGAAAGAGAAGAAGCGATGCCGCAAGTATAGGGTTGCGGCCAAGGTCAATTTCTCTGCTTTGCTCAATTTAACGCGCTCTGTGAATACATCGCCGCCAGTTCTTTCGATTCGACGTAGGATACTGCTGTAGAATGCCATCATTGCGGCTGGACTGTAACGGCTCTGCTTGGGGATTTTTGGCAAGAGCTTGAATCCCTTGTCACGGTATGCTCTGACTCTCGCACAATATTCCTTGACGAAAGGCAGCCATCCAGGGTGGTCGAGTAATTTTTTTCCAGACATGACGTCTTTTTCTGAAATTCCGAATCGCTCCAAATCTTCAAGAGGAAGATAGATTCGATCTCTTTCAGCATCTTCTTGAACATCTCTGAGGATATTGGTTAATTGCATGGCAATTCCCCATGCTTCAGCAAATTCACGTTCAGCAGCCGTCGACTCAACGCCATAGATATCGATACAGACGAGGCCAACAGTTGATGCGACTCTGTAACAGTAAGAGTACAATTCCTCAAACGTCTGGTAACGATTGGTGTAAAGGTCATCTTCCATACCGCTGATCAAATCATCCATGTATTGCCTGGATACTCCAAATTTTGAGACCGTGTGCTTGAGGGCCATGAAAATCGGATCGGTACTCGACATGCAGTTGTAGGCGGTTGACAATTTCTTTCGGAAGAAAAATAGTTGTGCCAACTTATCTTCAAATTCAGTCCGCTCAATCACGGGTTTGGCAGCAGCGAGTTCCTCCAACTTCCTGCGATACTGAATCGCTTCCGGATCTTTTGCACCTAGGGCGCCAGGGAACTTGTCGACATAATCTCCATCAGCAATATCATCGGCTCGGCGACAGAATGCGTAGTATGCACAGATTGCTTTTCGTTGTTCATCGGGGAGATACTTGAACGAGTGATAGAAGTTACCAGCTTCGCGTCGAGTCAATTCTTCGCAGTAAGCGTAGGCAGCATCCAGCATTTCTTGAGGAACATCCTCTTCTTCCCAAACTGGGGCTTCGATGTGTTTGAACGGATTCACCAATTCTCCGCCCCGGCTCACAACTCCCATGAAGTGAGCTGATTCAGTTGCCAGTTCAAGAGCGGTAATACTCGCTGCACGAACGGCTTCCCGAGTCAAAACAACCGCTGCACGGAGTTGCTCTAGACGTGCATTGACCTCGGTACCTTCCTCACCTTTGCGAACCGGTTCATCCTCAATCAGAATGAACTCATCCAAGAGTTCAGAGGAATGACGGTTCACGGTGTCAGACATACGCGTCAGTCGTAGGGTGGGCTCATGCCTTATTGAACCCACCCCTCAAAAGTCCACATGGTCCCCTTTGGGGACCTAAATCAAAACATTTGATTTTGAACTTGGAATCCTAGATATCTCGATTCTTCCGCAACAATCTCTGACAACCCCCTGGAATTATCAAGGCCCTGAGTGTTTGATTCCTGAGTCGTTTAATTTCAGGTCGCAAAACCTTGACTCTATTTGATTGGTCAAGGACATTTGATTTCCTCAAGAGTGTCAAAGTTCTCTGGCCGATCAATACGGGTAGCATGCAAGCCGCTCTGAGTCTAAATTGGCTGTAAGGCAACATCTCAATGTATTCCGCAGCCGCATCTAGGTGGGATGATGCAATGTCAAGATTTTCTTCGTAGATCGATTGGAATTTCCCCATGTTATTTGGGTCGGTTAAATCTGCGGGTTTCAAACCCACTTCATCCAAGCAATCAATCGGAATATAGCAACG
>NTJU01000058.1 GCA_002457195.1 Marine Group II euryarchaeote MED-G33
TGAGATCAGATCTTTTTGAGTCCAATTTGAATTTGGATAAGCGATTCCCTCCGCATCGAATAGTGCACGATTGTATAGTAATGAAAGGCAATCCTGACTGGCGGGAATGCCATACAAAGCATCGCCGTATCGCATTGACTGTAACGCCTTACCATCAAAAATCGCACGTTCGGATGGCGTCAAGTGAGGACGGAGGTCTTCCAGCAGAGGATAGCCATCGACTCTAACTTCCCCAATTTCACCCAATTGGTCGCTGGATAGACGAACGAGATCTGGTGCCTCTCCACCTTGGGCTGCGGTGAGATACAACTGATCAATATCTCCAAATGGTACTCCTGTGACTTCCACTTTGATCGCAGAATTAAGTGACTCAAATTGGGCAATTGCATCAAGGAATGTAGCCTCTTCTTGACTCTCGGCAGCAAACGAATGCCACACCTCTAGTGTGACATCTGATTCTTCTTCACCCGCAGCTATTGCTGAGGGTAATAGTAGAATGAACGCGAAGAATAGAGGGACAAAGCGTCTATCCATTGACATCTGACGTAACCAACTCGCCTTTCACTCATTCCCCGCCTATGGCGGGGAATGACTCACCTTCGAATATATGTGGCCACAGCAGCCGACAATCTTTCTCTTGCACATGAGGGACACCTGCTTCAGCAAATCCATCGATGGCAATTTGTTTCTGCCCATTGAATCCAATGAAACCCGAACCTGGAATTCGCATACTCATGTCTGTATGATTATCCCCAATACTGACGATTTCAGAGGGTTTGAGATTATTGATTCGGGCGAACTTTTCGACCATCGCATCCTTGTGATGTGCAGGAACTCGAACCTCTCCATCGTCGAGTAAATACCCATTTTCATCATACTGGAAGCCATTTGAAACCCAATCATCGACATTCAACATCTTTGCAATGGAGCCGATGAGAAGATCAACACCAGCACTGACAATCGCAACGATGACCCCGCGCGCTTGGAGTGCATCGATTAATTCTCGAGCACCGGTCATCAATTTGACGCCTTGATAGCAGCGCATCAGTTCATCTCGATGGATTTCAGGTTGTACGCTTTTCCACAGACCGATATCGTCAGCCATGAATTCTGCATCACTGACTTCACCACGAAGGAAGCGATCCAGCATTTCCCCACTATTTGTTCCGAAATGCTCGTGGATAATTCTCCAAGAAGAAATGGTATCCACCAAAACACCATCACAATCGAAACAAACGGCCTTAATGGACATAGAATCACCAGTATTACCGACGAACGGGTATCTGGTCAAGAAGTAATGGGAGTAAGGACCCCACTCCGCCGAAGCGGAGTGGGGGCTCAGAGGGGGCGCCTTATGGCGCCCCCTCTGCCACCGTCGGGTGGCCCCTGTTGTTATCTCTCATCGAGCTCAGTAGGTCGCCTTCATGCTTGGCGGGTTGTACTGTGCTGCGAACGTCATCAGGATGACTGCTGTACCACCATCTGGTGCATACTGCAGTGTAACCTGTGCGTTGTCGATGACTTCACCGGACGCTGGATCGACCATCTTGATTCGAACCTCATCATTGGCTCCGAATCCTGCGGAACAATCCACGTTACAGTTGATGTTATCCTTGTAGGTAACCAATTCGTCGCTAGTGCTTGGAGAGAATCCATACACACCATCAGGGTTGGCTAGACTTGTGCGATGACTTTGCACGGCTCCAGCGTCATCTGTCCACTGTACGACTACATACACTGCCTGAGCAGCGAGTTCGTTGTCGTGGCTGACTACATTGATGTTCCAATACATGTTGCTTCCATCAGAGATCTCTGCTTCCGAATCGAAGGTCAAACGAGGTGTTGCCTTTCCGCCTGCATCCGATGCTAGGCTCTGAGCCCAGACATAGATTACACCGGACAGGACCACAGTGATCGCAACAAGTAGAATCGTTGCGATCACTGGGCTAACTGCCTCATCGTCACCAGATAGGGTCTTCTCCATGACTTCCTCTTCATCGTCCTCTCGGCGAGAGTTCATGAGGAGGGCACCAACGAAGGCACCAACCAGACTCACTGCCACAATACCAGGTGCGAAGCTTGCAACCGAAGTTGCTGGGCGTAGGCGCACCATTTGTGGTAGTTCCTCATTGGTGAGGTTGTTGTTGTCCCAGTTCAACTCTTCAAGCGCTGATCGGCGGATCGAGTTGTCGATGTAATCATCCGTGTGCGGGTTGATTGTTCGCACTTCTAGGAACGCTCGAACTTCCTCTGTTGGGTTGTTCAGAGTAACGTATCCCGTGACTTCAACAGATTCGCCAACACCAGGCACTTCACCTGCAGCCCAGGACAATGTGACCTGGTCTTGGATTAGTGTTGGGTTGTCATCTGCATAGAAGCGCACCTGCACATCGTGTCCGTAGTTGTACAGACTTGGGTCATCTCCAGAGTTGGTCATGATCATCTTGACTGGCACACGAGTTCCTGGTAGGACCGCGTCAATGTTTTGCCAGTTGAAGCCATCACTGTTGTATGCCTCATCGAAGTGGTAATCTGGTCGTGCTTCCTGAGTATTGATCACTCGGATGTAGACCGTCTCACGGATACTTCGCTGCTCGTAGACACCGGATGCGCTCTGTGCGTAGTCGATGTGATCTGGCGCATCAAGCGTATCATGCATCCAGAGATAGACTGTGCAGTAAACACCGCTTGCAGGCTGCATCTGGTGGATACCACCATCTGCAACACCGTCATTGTCAGCGTCTTGCAAGAAGTCAATCTCCGAGGTTGGAGCATCGGTTGCTGCGTCATCAATCAAATCAATCGCTAGAGTGTCTGCATCGTTGTCCACTGTGATTGAGAAGTAGTTCTCATATGCACATAGTGAGGTTTCTTCAACAGACCATGTCAACTCATCGACAGGGTGGTCATTGTCAGCCATCAGGCGACTTAGATCCCAAGTCAAGTTGTTGGAGTCCTCATCGTCTTCCATAACATCCCAGAACCAGTCAAGTTGCATCGAACCGTTTGCGGTCTCAACGAATTGATTCGCGTTGGTGTCGAAGTCCTTGATCTGAGGCTGGTCGTTGACGGGGTTCACAATGAAGTTCACCGTAACATCAGTTGCCTCTGCGTTTGCGTTTGCGTTGTCAGTCAGACTGAGAACGATGTCACAGTTTCCACCAGCTTCGTTGAGAGTATTCTCTGCAATCGTTAGCACGTTGGTCGCAATTCCGGAGTCGAATGGAACACATGTGCCCTCATCCTCTGTCCAGGTGTAGACCTGTGGTACTGCCTCATTGTTCCAATCTGTCTGCGACTGCTCGTTTGCCATATCGACAATGTACGAGCGTGTTGCATTCGATGTGTCACCGAGTTCCTTGGTGATGAGACCGTTGAAGTTCTCATCGTGGACGTTCAGGTTACCGTCACCGTCATCGTAGAAGACAGGCATGCAATCGAAGCGGTTTGTGTTACAGATCACTGGTGCGTCGTTGACGTTCCAGATACCTACTTCCATTGTCTGCGTTGCACTTAGACCGTGGCTGTCAGTGACCGTCAGTTGTAGACGGTGGCCACCGAACTGGTTCTCGAGCGTGTCGATTCCCAGTGTCTGGCCTGTCAGCGTGTAGTCATACGGTGTCGGGTAACTGTGAGAGTTCGTCGAAGCGTCTGTCACAGTCCACGATAGATCACCGGATGCATCCTGATAGTCACTGCCCTTATCGGTTAGTGAAATCGTATGTGATCCCGTATCTTCATCGTATGTTACATCCACCAAGTTCTCGATAATCGGCTTGGCACGCATGATATCGATTGTGATATCCTTGTTATCCGACATCACCAGTGGTGCGACGGAGTCGTCCCAATCCCAGTAGTCGCCTTCCGTGTTACGGACCTTGACCAGAATCTGGTATGCGTGTGGGTTACCTGCAACGGTGCCCGAGCCAACGTAGCTTCGTAGTAGCAACAGGTGGTCATCCAGTTGTCCATCAGCGAGGTCGCCTCCAGTTAGGTGGAAGTTACCGAACTCACCGAAGGTCTGGCCTGAGGTTGTTGAACCGTTGAATGGCTGTTCTGGGAACACACCTGCAACTTGTCCATCCTGACCGAATGGAGAGTCCCACTGAACCATAGCGATCCAGCGAACATCCTCAGTTGGGTTGCCTAGGCAGGACCATGGAACACGGAACTCACTCACTGGAGTGGTCACGTATGGGTTACCGACGAAGATGTACGACGTAATCTGCGGACAGCTCGCTGTGACATCGACCCAGGCGCCTGTTGGCATAACCTTGCGTAGACCCCAGTTGTTGAGATCCTCCATCCACAGCATGTAATCTGCCTTGATTGGCAGAGTGTGCTGTGAGTGCCAGTTGTATCCAGTAGACGAACCGCCTGGAGCTGTGTCCATGTAGAACAGACCATCAGTGCTCACGAAGGTTGGACCTACGAGAGACATGAACATGTAGTTCGAATCCCATGTGACACGTAGATGTGCTCCAGTGGTTGCGTTAACAGCTACCATACCGGGCATCATATCGTCTGCATCGTTCAGAAGGTTGCTACCGAGCCAATCCCAGAGGATACCATCAACGGTGATGGTTCGACCTGGGCTGCTTCGCCACGATGGGCTAACATATTCAGCACGACCACCAGGCACAGCAATTTGCTCACCTGTGTTGAGGTTCGTTGCCATGGCTAGGCTACGGATGTATAGTCCAACATCAGATGCTGGCTGTCCCATGTGTAGAACGGTCAAGTCTAGGAGGTTACCCTCGTGGACAATCGCGTCTGCATCGACAGTCAACTTGCTTGGCATGAATGGACTGACCATCGAACCGTTGTTGAGAAGACCGTTACCGATGCTGGTCACAGTTGAGTACGGACCTGCATTGATTTGTGTTGCAACTCCACCACAACTATACGAATTGTTTTCGATGTAAGACATGTCCATCGAGTAGCATGAGTATGCTGTCTCCCAAGCGACTGGAACGTCACCATATACTGGGTGGTTGAAGATACCAGACATGTTCTCGATGGTGCCAGAGGCTCCACCGATTGCCTTCAGAACTGTGTGACCCATTCCAACGCCGCCATTCCAGCGGAAGCTTTCATGGCCGTCTGCAAGAACACCAATCGCTGCATTGACCGAAAGTCCGGTCATGTCGAGATCATGGTTGCCGCTGCTGGTTACAACATCGAGACCTACACCGTAGGTTCCGTTGGCTGCAACTGTTGCACCGTTCGTTGAGACATCTACGTCAGTCACTTCAACAGCTGTTGAGTCACCAAGGATTGTGGTTCCGGATGCCATGTGAAGGTCTCCGCCTTCCATTGCTAGACCAAGACCGTATCCTGAGACTACAACACCGTTCAGTGTGATGTCATCGCCGCCACCGAGGACGTCGATACCAGTTGTCTGTAGGTTGTTACCTGAACAATCTGCAACATTCACCGATCCAGTCATTGACGTTACCGTCGAACTGTGGTAGGTGAAGTTGCCCACGTTTGTGAACTGATAAACGAAGGACGAGCCCAAGTTCATCGGTTGACTGTCCCAACTCTCAGCCTGACCGGAGTCAGAGGTTGTTGAGTGAGGGGTGTTCGTGCTTCCATATGCGCGCGAAGTCCAGCGTACTGAGTCACCAGTGCAGACACCGGTTAGGTGTGCTGGACTGAAGGTGCTCTGCTGCATATCGACGTTGTGGACACGACCTGCGCCGCCACCGAGACCCATGTATACCGAGTTGTTGTCAGTAACTGTGCAACCGTCAGTGTTGACAGCGTTCATCACAGTTGAGACCACGTTGTTCGACATGAATACTTCATCCAAACCACAGCTGTCTAGGTAGATGCCGACAGCACTGGTTGGTAGACGACCTGGAGTGAATCCGATCGTGTTTCCATCGATGTGAACATCGTTACCACTGCGGATACCGCTGAGTGCGATACCACCATCAGCATCAGTGCAGGTGTTACCTGCAATGTCACCGTGTCCGTTAAGCGCGTAGATACATGCGTTAGCGGCATTGCTGATTCCAGTTACATCGTTGTTCGTGATAGTCCACTCTCGTGCACCACGCATGTAAATCGGATTGTCAGCATGGATGGTGTTACCATCGATTTCGACATCAAACAGTGTAGTATCTTGGTTGTAAACACCATATCGTGGCGGTGTGCCTTCGATTGTGTTTCCATTGAACTGAGCATCGTGCGAGTTTGCACCGATGTAGAACCACATACAGAGGTTGACACAGTCAACCAATGTGTTGTCACTGACATCCAGTCTGTTCTGACCGTTACCACCGTAGTATGTTGATGTGGCATAGAAGTTATTGGGTACGAATACACCAACACCACAGTCAATCATCGTGTTGCCCGAGATTTCTACGTCATCGAATCCAGAGGTCTGGATACACATGTCATCGTAGTAGATCGAAGACGAACGAACGTTGGTGGACGAATCGTAGTGAACCAACAGGCTGTTGGTTACTTCGAGGTCACCGTTGTTCTGATAGTAACCACTACCTGTAGCGATGGTCTTCAATCCTAGCAACGACGAGTTGTCGATGTGGAAGTTACCGTAGCTGTAGGTGCCAGAGTATCCAATACGGAAGCTGCTTGCACCCTTGCTACCAGACTCATCACACATTGCAATGACTGTTGTGTCATCCATGTGGATGTGACCCTGGTATGGGTAAATCGGATAAATCCGACTCTCACTGTTGTAACATCCTGTGATCAAAATCGTTGATCCGTTGAATGATTGGTGACCTGTTCCGATATCTGCATAGTTGAACGGTGCATCCATCTGAATGACCATGTTCTTCATGTCACTGCGAGAATTGTAGTAACCAATCTCAAGAATACCATCAACGGTGCGTGTACTTCGGTAGTTCAAACCAGTACACGATGCATGAACGTCGTAACTCGACGATGTGTAACTGTAACACGTTCGAGCGTCGATCGAGGATGTCAAATCGGCGGTTGCCGAATTGCCCGATGTGTCGCTTAGCGAAATTGTGTTCATTGCATATCGTGCGTCAATCACTGAACCAGATGTGTAGTCAATGGTTGCAACTGTCACCAACTGGTAGCCAGCGAGATTCGGGGTTGTTACACCGGATGAATCCTTGGACCATGTGATGAAAGACATACCAGTGGCATCACCGTTGGAATCAGTTGTTCCTGAATCCACGACTAGATTGTCAGCATTCAAAATCTTGACTGGTGCTCCATCAACGCCGCTTGTATCTGCGGTCACTGAGACGTCCAATGCGCGTAGGCGTGTGAACTGTGATGCCCCAGTGGTTGTTACCTTCGATTCGGTGATATCACCCTCGAGATAATCCATTTGTGCGGAGCCGCTCATGGTGACGTCATCGGTGTTTCCGACCATGTTCGTGTCTGACATGAACAGGGTTCCAGATCCATCGTGCGTGATACCGACTGTATTGCTATCCAACGTCAAACCATCAAAGGACCAATCTCCATCGTTTGTCGCAAGAACCTTCAGACCACAGTATCCTGCGTTCTGGATGGTTCCTGTCAAGTCTAGGGTCATGGTCTTGGATAGAACAATACCGTCTTGTGACTGGTTGTCAAGATCGACGTTGGTTAGAGTCAACTTGCCTGTTGCTGCACTGCCCATGCGGACACCGTAGCGACCATCATCGACCGTGATTTGGTCCATGGTTGCTCCAACACTTCCAGAGATGAGAACACCCTCATTCACCGGATTGGTGATGGTGATGTCGCTCAATGCGCCAGATGCACGGCTGCCACCGATATCGATACCTGTATCTGCACCGGTAATCTGACCGTTGCTGATATCTGCAGTTCCGAAGTCACGGCTGTAATCCTTGCTCATGAGGTCTGCAACTGAGCTACCTGCTCGGACTGTAACATCCAGGCGATCTTGGTAGTAGTCAGCACCGTAGTGGACCATATCCACATACATGACAACCTGCTCGATGTTTGCGCTGCTGGTGTCAACGATTGGGTAGGCCAAGCGGTAACCTGCTGGTGTTGGGGTGTTTGGTCCGTATGCGTAACTCTGGCATACGTTGTAACTGCCCCACATTCCGTTGAAGCCCTCAGGAGGTGCGAAGTTTCCGGAATAGTAGAAGCTAGGCCAGTAACTGCCCCAATACATGTATGGGTAGTAGTTGGTGTTCGCTGTAACTCCATCAGCACTCTGAATTCGGAATCCGAATTCATTGGGTTCCATGTTGTAGTTTCCTGCACTTGTGTACGCTCCACCGCCGTATGCGATGAAGTAGTAGTAGTACGAATACTGGTAGGAACCGCCAGGGTTGTACTTGTAACCGTAAAGGTTGCAATCCCACATTGGCTTACCGCCTTCTCCACCATCGTAGGTGTGAGTGCCGGCTGTAACCGCTGGGTCGTTGTTGCCCCATGGGTAGTAGCCAGTCACACTCGAATCTGTGACATTGGTCAAACCGCTGCCGTCATCGACTGCGATTCGCCAGCGATCTGTGGTCATGAAGTACTTGGCATAGTACGAACCGAAGACTGGATCGGAGTTGCCGCCACCATACACGATGTTGGTACCAATTTGCACGTAGTTGTTCTGCTTCGCGAACGAAGTGATGTCAATCGCGTGCGTGGTCCAACCTGCGCTCTCGCCACTGAGGACGGTCGAGCGGTAGAGGGTCGGTAGACTCATTCCACCATCGACAACCATACCGACTGTGTTGTCAGTCAGTGTGAATCCATCGATTGATGGTGCTGCGTCTGTGACCTCAATACCAACGGCCGAGTTCTTGACGAGAACGTTGTCCAGGTCACTAGTCGCCGTGTTGTGCAGGCGGATACCGACACCAGAGTTGGTGTTCCAGACATTGGCGTTGTCAACAATCAGTGTTCCACCGTCAACATCCACAGTTGCTGTGGATGCTGCTGCGTTTGGACTACCATAGGCTGTTGAACCGTTGCGCATCTCCAATGTGCCACCGTCGCTGACTGTTAGGCCGCCGCTCATGTCACGGATTGAACCTGCATCGATGGTCAACTGACCACCATCTGCTAGATCCATTGTCCATGGGTATGCACTGGATTGTGCACGGATTGCACCGAAGTCACCATCGTGCTCAGAGATGAGCAACTCTCCGCCATTGCGTAGAGTGATGGTTGGGTTGCTACCCGATGTCACGTTCATTCGGAACGAAGTTCCCTGTAGGTGAACACTGCATCCGTCCAAGACCATGTCAGCGGACAAGGTAATGATTTGACGGGTGTAGGTGTAGTATCCATCCACTGACGAAGCAGAGTCGTTGGAGCTAAAGAACGCACAGTCCTTTGTTGCGCCACCGAAATCCATCGGGAATGCCTCAAGTTTGAGGTAAACGTGTTCGCCAACCTCTAGAGGTAGATCACTGGATGGATAGTCTGCGTTGTGCCCTGAGGTGTACCATATGTCCGTTGGTGTCGTAACGTTCTGACCTGCACCACCCGCTGCGCGGAGTGTGTGGTCAGTGTACGATGCCGAGGACGTGGTAGAACCAGTGTTGTCACGCTCGTAGAGATCTGTGATTAGCCAGACGTTTGCTGCTCCAGAGGCATCAGTCTTGCTGGTGCCTACTTCGAACAATTCTGTGCCTGAGCTATCATGGACCGACGCTGCAACATTGTGGTTTGACTGGAAGGCGTTACCTGAGCTACCTGAGCGGTAAACCGAGACAGTACCTGTGCCACCGAAGTAAATCTTCGCGGAACTGGATGCTGCATCAACCCAGCAGGCCGATGTATCGGCGCTGTTGCTAGAGTCAAGACAGTCGTTACCATCGAAGTTCACATCGATTAGGCGGATGTCACCGTTGGTGCCCGCACTAGCAACGTAGTTGCCTGTTCCGGTCATACCAGTCATGGTCATCTCTGCTACAGTCATTACACTGTTACGTGCGTAGACGTAATCACCGTTGGACGAACCGCCAGCCATTGTTCCGTCTGCGACGGTGACAACGTTGCTGCTAGCAGATGATGCACAGTTAGAAGCCACAGATGCGGAACTACCTGAACCGATTGTAACGTCGCGCAAGTCGACCTTCCAACCACATCCATTGATGGTGATTCCTTCAGCAGTTACTGAGTTTCCAGAGACCATATCTGAAGTTGGTGCTGTGCCCGATAGTTGTAGGGCACCACCAAGATCGATATTGTTCATCGTCGATGCATGTGTGCGTGCCATGGTTAGACCGCCTTCTGCACTAACATCATCCATGGTCCAACCTGTTGCACCAATTGCTGGGCTGCTTGCGCCAGCAGGTGTAACTGTCACTCCGTTAGAGTCGCCTACGCTGTTGACTTGCTCCATGTGGAGGCTGTCTGTTGCGTGGGTTGTCAGAGCTGTGTTGTAGTTGTTGATGTCTACATTGTAGAAGTAAGCATCAGTACCACTGCTTGCAGTTCCGGTCTGGGCGACACCCGTTCCGGTCTGCTGTGTAGGCATGCTGCTTGCATCCATTGACACGTTAGACAGCCAGAGACTGTCTGCGTCACCAACGATGCCGTTAACGGCTGCGTCAGTGATGTCGATGTTCTCCATCACAACTGTTGAACCGTCACCTGTATCAACTGCACCTTGGCCCGCGTATGCGTGCGTGTTACAGTCCGTAGCTGAACCCTCAATCCATGTTAGGGTTGAGTCATCAGGCAGAACGATACAGGAGTCTGCGCTGTTGGTGATATCTACACCAGACAGGTCGAATCCAGTTCCTTGTCCACTACCGTGGCTGATCGCGGTTGAGACGTTGGTGAAGGTTGTATCACTGAATGTGAAGTTACCAACATTGCCATTGTAATGTGGTGCTGTGCCGTGGAGGCTACCTGCACTGATGGCGATGTCCATGTTCTCAAAGTCCGTGTGGGTGAACGTATGGCGGTCATCCGAGCCTGCTGCACATCCACCGTTGGTGAATGCCAGACCCTTGGCGTTGTTTGTGCCCAAGTTGGTGATCTTGACCGGTGCAGTCTCGTTACCATTCACAGACAACGAGTTACATGATCCAGTGAAGGCCATACCCTTGCCCTCAGCGATTTGAACTTCCACGCCAGGCATGATCGTCAAATCAGCAGAGACTGATAGGTAATCACCGTTGGATGGGTTCACACGGATTGGGCTCTGTTCAATATCCCAAGTCGTTGGTGTGGTGATGTCCGCTGTAACGTCCATACCAGATCCATCGAATGGAATCATCTTCGAGCGGATACTGCACTCTGAACCAGAGTTGTAGTAGCAGTAGTACGCTGCATAGTAGCCCCACCATGGTGCCAAGTCGATGTTACGAACATACGTGCCTGAACTTGGTAGGCCAGGCATGGACGTTCCCCACGAGGAGGACATCATCTGTGCACTGTTGGTCGAACTTGAGGTACTGAACTGCATTGCACCGTGACGGATTGCGTGGATCTTGTGACCCTGTGTTCCGTTGAACGTGC
>NTJU01000059.1 GCA_002457195.1 Marine Group II euryarchaeote MED-G33
ATGGTGCGGTGGGCCGGGCTTGAACCGGCGACTTCCAGATCTTCAGTCTGGCACTCTCCCAGCTGAGTTACCACCGCAGGGAACTGGGCCACTGGCCTTACATTATCAACACTTTCGGGTGCTAAATGAGAGGCTCAGAAGAGGTCGTCGTCGTCGTCTCCATCTTCGATGACCATTGGTCCTTCATCGTCAGATTTCTTGGCTTTCTTTTCAGCGGCCTTTTTGACAGGCTTCTCTGCTGGTTTTTCGGCAGGCTTCTCTACCTTCTTCGCCTTGGGAGCAGGTGCTGATTTTGCTTTTTCAGCAGCCTCACGCTTGGCCTTTTCTTCAGCCTCGCGAGCAGCCAATTCATCAGGATCAATTCCTTGTGCAATCGCCAACTTCCTTCGGCGATCATCACGGGCCTGTTTCTCAAAGAGTCGATGTCGGGCACGTTCACATTGTTGCATCATGAACATAGCATCGTGTTCGAGTAAAGGTGAATCTGAAATCATCGTAATATCGAGCCAATCACCATCCTCTGCAAGGAATTCAGCCAGTGGTTCAAACTTCAAATCGGACTTCTTGATTTGTGTATAATGTAGAGCATTGCCCATGCGGTGTTCGATTCCACTGAAGTGACAATAGAATGTTTTGCCACCAATCGATTCACGAACCTGATCAAATAATTCACCGAAATCTTCGCTGGTTCGTAGGCGACCATTCCCTCGTGCATGAACGTGAGCAAGGTTGAGGACGGGGACTGTACCTTCAACGTGATTTGTCACCTCGAGAACTTCCTCAAGGCTACCCCAAAGTTCCTGACGACCACTGGTTTCTACACCAATTAATGTCGGGCTATTCTCGATAACCCAGGGAAAAGCAGCATAATCTTCGGATTCGTCCTCATTGTTCCAAATTTGAGCACAGCGATCCACCACGCCTGCCATCACATTGGCAACCTGTTCGTTTGCATCCGGACCACGTTTGTATTCGCCATAGGGCCCAACGTGGTAGGTAATGTGTCGGGCATTGATGATTTTCGCAGCCTGTAAGCTGGCTTCCATCTTCGATAGTGTTCGGCTTCGTTCTCGCTTGTTGCCAAGAACCTCAGCATAGTAAGGGCCGTGGAGATTCATCTCGAATCCAGTCTTCCATGAAAGAATACCCGCTTGCCAATATTGGTCGAAATGATGGGGGGCAACGGTTCGAACCGTTTGAATCTCCATTGTTTCCAATCCAAGGGCTGTAATGTCGTCCATTCCTTCAACGATTGTGCGTCCTTTACACGACAAAGGCACGCCGGCAGGTCCGAGTCTTAGTGGCATAGGTGTCCCTCCGGCCTCTCGGCCGAAACGGTCTCTGTTGAAAAGGATGTGCGGATGCATTCTCCTCATATTTCCAAAGAACCGTAGTTACCTACACCCCGTATGTATTGAACGTTAGCAATTTTTCGACCGACAAATTAACGCATTTCGGACGACTCGACTGTAACATGCAAGAGGGCGGCCACCGGATTAAATCGGTGAAAATCGCGGTAGCGATTGGTCTCTGTATGTTGATGATTTTACCCAGCGGCATGAGTGCTGAAATCGCTGCTTCTAATTTTGATATTACCAATCCACCTGTGAATTTCCCGAATGCTGACGGTTCTGATGTCAATATTGAACATCCCGAATGGGGACAAGCTGGTACACTCCTCGGACGTGTGGCTGATTCAAGCCACGATGAGAATGCGAGTTGGATGGGATTGAGCGATCTGCCAAATCCACGTGAGATAAGCAATATTGTTTGTGCGCAGCCCAGTGTGATTCCGGATGAAAGAGGATTGTCCGATTTCAATTGGTTATGGGGCCAATTCATCACACATGAAATTGATTTCACACTGACACAAAATGGGCGGGTTGGCGAAAATGGCACACCCGAGCAAGCGAACATAGAGATCGATGAAAATGATTCAGTGATGGGAGCCCCTGGTGGTTCACAAATTCGTTTCTTCAGATCTCTTTACGTAAATGTCGTTGATGAGAATGGTGTCGAGCATCGTGAACACCCAAATGCAATTTCAACTTGGATTGATGGCAGTGTAATCTATGGTTCATCACAAGCGACCACCGATTGGTTGCGTGCCTTTGAGGGTGGTCGGATGAAGATCAGTGAGAACCCATACGGGGATCTGTTACCTGTCGCCAAAGATGATGATGATACAGCACCACCGATGTCATTTGCTGGATTTAGTGCTGATGTGAGATTTATCGCCGGTGATTCAAGGGCAAACGAACACATTGCACTCATGTCACTCCACGTTCTCTTCCTCAGGGAGCACAACAGATTGGCCGATCAAATCGCCGAAGTGAATCCAGACTGGAGTGATGAAGATATCTTCCAAATGGCAAGAAAATTGGTCGCTGCTCAAATTCAAGTGATTACCTTCGAAGAATTCCTGCCCAGTTTGGGCATTACCCTAGAGGACTATTCTGGATATGATTCAACGGTGAACCCACAGGTCACTAGCGCATTTGCAACCGTCGCATTTAGGATGGGGCATTCGCAGACGGGAGATGTATTCCTTCGTGTCGATGAAGATAGGGTGCCCATTGAGAATGGTCTGATGAGTTTGTTTGACGGGTTTTGGACAACCAGCCCTGTGACGGAAGAAGGGGGGATCGCACCGATTCTACGTGGAATGGCAATGCAGGTTCAGCCCGCCAACGACGTCTACTATGGTGAGGATTTGAGGAATCATCTATTCGGCATGCCAGGGGCTGGCGGTATGGACTTGTGTGCGATGGATATCCAACGGGGGCGTGACCATGGTGTACCTGATTATGGAGCTATACGGGAAGCATTCGGATTCGAACCAGTGACAAACTACAGTCAAATCACCAGTGACCCCGAGGTTGCCTCTCGACTTACACAAGCCTATGGAGCAGATGATCTGGGACACATTGACCCCTTCATGGGAATGCTGGCTGAAGATCACCTTCCCAATTCGGCGTTGGGGGAAACCATGGATGCACTGATTCGTGATCAGTTTACTCGATTGCGAGATGGGGATCCATTCTATTACGAAAATGACCCCGAATTGGAATCTGTTGAATCTCAACTTGCAGCCACAAGTCTGACACAGGTCATTCTACAGAATACAGAAATTGAATCGCTTCAATGCAACGTTTTCTTTGCTGAGCACAATGTTGAGGAACTCGATTGTTACATGCCAAATGCAATCGATGAAACACAACTTGAAACATCGACCGACGCTGATTACAGTACATTGATTCTAGGATTAATCGGACTAGGGGTGGCCGGCCTTCTCATCATGAATTTCTTTGGAGCAGCGGCCAAAGAAGAAGAATGATCATGAGAGTCATCACCGCCAAAACATAGGCTGAGAAATCATTGACTGGAGGAGGTAACTCTTCCTCAACATCGAGAACTGAATTGATTTGAACACCTTCGATGGTTTGCGTGTGCCCGGTTGACCAAGTGACCTCCAAATATTCGATGGTTTGATTTCCAAGTCCGAAATGAATCGCTGGGTCGCTACTTCCAAGGAAACCATCGCCAGCATAGGCGTGTTGCACGAGAACCGTTCCATCTTCGAGATGGACTTTGACCAAGCAACCAATCCCGTGGCTGTTAGAACCAAGTTCAGTGCCGTGTAATCGAACTTTCAGCCAAGCGCCCGTACCATCTTCTACTGCAGTATTACGCCACAGCATCACAGGTCGATCCGAGTGCGCCATCAGGATATCCAGGTCACCATCGTTGTCAAAATCTGCCAAAGCAGTACCCATCGTTTTGTTGCTTCCTGCAATGCCTAAATCACCAGCGACATCAGTGAAATCTGGAATTCCGTCCCCATTGAGATCACCATCATTTCGATACAATGAATTGTATTGATTGGAAATGTATTGATTGATACGACCTACGCCAAACCAGAGATCCATGTCTCCATCCAAATCATAGTCAAAGAAATGGCAATCCCAATTGACCAATATGTTGGTATTGATACCCGCCTGATCTGAAGCTTCGAAAAAGGAGTCTCCATTGTTCATCCACAGATAATTGGGGCCGAAATTTGATTGACACATGTCAAGGTCGCCATCCAAATCAATGTCAGCAGCATGAGTCCCCATGGCGGTTCCAAGGAAATCAATCGATAATTCTGCAGTCACCAAATCGAAAGTACCATCCTGATTGTTCCGATACAGTGGTGAAGTGCCAAAATCACTGGCCACAAAGAGATCTTCCCAACCATCTCCATCGATGTCGACCCATACTGCGGCCCAGGACATGCCTGAACCGGCTGGAGAGTCACTGATTCCAGACGGAAGGGCGACTTGCGTACTTGGGTTCACAGGTGCTGTGGTGCTGATTTGCAGCGACGGACCAATGAGTGTTTCAAAATCGACGAGGGAACCCTCGCTTTGTCCAAAGACGCCAGCCTCACCGGTTTGATCACCAAATTCTGGGATTCCATCCCCGTTAGAGTCACCATTGTTTCGATACAAAATATTGGATTCTCTACGGGCTTGATTTGTGTATTCATCGACCATTCCAAAATTCAATGAGTAACAATCCATGTCGCCATCATGGTCGTAATCGGCCCATACGGAACCGGATGAATGGCCGGGATTCCCCAATCGAGTTTCAGTGGTGACATCGCGGAATGTGCCATTGTCATTCAGGAACATTTGGTTGTCAGCACCCGAGCCCTCAGGATTGAGCAGATTGGCTCTGCCATAATTTGAGAGATACAAATCGACATCACCATCTCCATCGAAGTCAACCCATGTTGCCCCCAGTGTGGTGACATCTGAAGACCCGACGCCCGTTTCATCTGAAACATCAACAAAAGTCCCATCACCTTGATTTTGCATCAGATAACTTTGGCCTGTTGAGGTTGCGAGAACAGCCTCTTGATCACTGTGATTCTGAGGAATCTCTGACAATTGCTGGTAACCGAGTAACTCAGCAGTTTCCTGACCAAGGTGATCGAATCTCGCGGTCAAAAATACATCCAAATCCCCATCTTGGTCATAATCCCCCCAAGCAACACCTGGTCCATAAGATGCCCAAATTGTCAATGGTCCAGAATCCACAGTGTCCAATCCAGAACCGGTTGTGACATCTTCAAAATCAGCGCCCGCAGGAATGCAAGCCAGTAGTAGACCTGCCAACACACAAGCGAGGGTTGGGCGCATGGACTGGGATGGGGCGTCCCACATAAGATAACGGGGCCATATTGCCAGTCCGCATCTACGATGCGCCATCGACGTGTTTTCAAGTAAGAGGCGAACGCGTCCAACCGAAAACAACGGGGTTGTATGCCCCCTGCGGAGTATGAGGACGATGGTGGAATCAAATCTGGAAAGAGCCGCTGCGGCCTTTGCTGAAGGCAATCCTGTGATGGTTTTCGACTCAGATTTCAGAGAATGTGAAACCGATTTACTGTGGCCCGCTGCTTCGGCTACACCGGCCGTAATGCGACGATTACGGCAGGATTGTGGAGGATTACTGTTCCTGGCAATCGGTGATGATATTGGAGAAAAATTTGGGCTGCCTTGGTTACAAGATCTCCATACACATCCTGCTTTGGTCGAAGAAAATCCAGTCCTTGCAACCTTGATTACCAACGATTTACAATATGATACTAGAAGTGCATTCACACTATCTCTAAATCACCGTGAAACCTACACTGGCATTACCGACCACGATCGAGCATTGACCACACGTAGATTCGGAGAATTGGCTGATGAAATGTGTAATTCAGACCCTATAGATGCAATTACTGCACTGGGTAAAGAGTTCAGAACACCCGGCCACATCCCTCTGTGTCGTGAAGCACCTGGAGGGTTGAAAACGAGACAAGGCCATACTGAATTGGCTGTTGCAATTGCAAGATTGGCTGGCCTAGCACCGTGTACAATCGGAGCTGAAATGTTGCAACCAGATGGAGATCGTGCACTCAGTGTCGAAGATGCGAGAGCCTATGCCGCCGAACATGGTATTCCGATGTTAACCGGTGACGAAATTATGAATGGCTTTGGTCTTTGAATGATGGAGGGGATGAAATGGTTCGTGTGATGGCAGTTGGCGTTTTTGACCTTCTGCATGCAGGCCATCTACACTACCTCGAACAAGCAAAGGCATTGGGTGATCATCTCACTGTGGTGATTGCACATGACGATACTGTTCGCATGAGAAAACACGAACCGGTCACATCTCAAGACCTCCGAAAAAGAATGGTTGCAGGGCTTAAACCGGTCGACCACGCGATGGTTGGGAATCCTCCATCTGTTCCCATGTATGACATTCTACCAATGGTTGAGCCGAATATTATCGCCATCGGCTATGATCAAGAGCATGCTGAAACAGCCATCCGAGCGGGTTTGGATGAACGTGGATTCGATCATATTCAGTTGGTACGAGTTGAGGGGTTGACCGAAGATTTGGACGGTACTCGCAAAATCATCGACAAAATCCTGACCCTGCAATGGGCCCAAAAGCGGCAGGAAGAAATTGGAGGTGGGCAGTGATGTTTACTGGAATCGTGCAAGGGACTGGTTGTGTTCAATCTGTTCAAGGTGATGCAGTCGTGACTGTAGCCATCGAGATTCCTTCAACAGAAGGGCTTGAGGTTGGCGGTTCAGTCTCAATTGATGGCGTTTGCCTCACAGCGACATCAGTGGGCAAATCGGTCACATTTGACATCATTCCAGAAACGTTGGAGAGGACCACGTTGGGTTCACTATCCTCTGGTTCAAACGTCAATGTTGAACGTGCCCTCAAGTTTGGTGATGAATTGGGTGGGCATCTCTTGAGTGGACACATCATGGATACAGCCGAAATTGTAACTGTCAAGAATCAAGATTATACTATCAAATGCCCCTCCAAAATGGCAGAATTTATCCAAGAAAAAGGGTATATCGCGGTTGATGGGATTTCCTTGACCATCGGTGAAACGGATGGTGAGGGATGTTTTGATGTCCACATCATTCCTGAAACTTTGAGGTTGACTACCTTGGGTAGCAAGTCTGTGGGGGACCATGTCAACATTGAAATCGACGCGATGACACAAGCGGTTGTCGAGACTACAAAGCGACTAATGGAAAGTAGAGGTGCGTGAAAATGAAGATCGCAATTGTATGTGGATCTTTCCACCGGGAAGAGGTTGGAAAAATGCTAGAATGGGCATCTAATGAATCAAGTAAGCATGGACTTACAATTGAACAAGTCGTGTGGATCCCTGGGGCTATGGAAGTACCGTTGGCCCTAGATCGGTTGTTGTCTAGAGAGGACATCGAGGGGGCAGCCTGCCTTGGAATCATCGAGAGGGGGCAGACCCAACATGGGCTAGCAATGGGCCAGGCCGTCATCAAATCAATCATTGAACTTCAGATTGTACATCAGAAGCCCGTTGGCCTCGGCATCATCGGCCCTGGCGCAGAACCCGAACATATCGAACCGCGGCTCGAGCCGCATGCACGTGCAGCCGTCGCAGCGGTTGCTGCAATGCTCTAATCCCTGAAGGGCGGATAGAATGGGCCGCGCCTGCGGAACGTTGAGTGTCTCACACCTCGAAGTACCTGCATGTAGAACCTCCAGCAGGCCCCGATGGTTCGGAATGGGTGTCTCAGGAACTTCAGAGGCCATGTCAATGGATTGCCCCAATCGCGGATTGGATACCGCAGCTGGGCCATCATTTCGTTTGGTACTTCCTCATCGACACCATAGACTTCAGGGCGTTTGTCATGCGGCATGTAATATGTACCGAAGATGATATCCCATAATGGTAAGAAACCTGAGTAATTTGAACAGTGAGCCTCCTTCTCATTGGCATGATGCCAGTGATGAAATTCAGGTGTTTGAATCAAGCGATGCAAGGGTCGGAATCGCCAACTGACATTTGCGTGTAAGAACAGGCCAGTGATAATTTGCAATATGGCCAATAATCCGCTGGTTTCCGGGTTGAAGCCCGCGAAAATTAGGAAGAAAAAGCCGGGCGCTATCAAAGCAAAATCTAGTGGATGGACACGAAATCCACTGATCCAATCCATGTGCTCAGGCGAATGGTGAATGGAATGGAACTTCCATAGTTCGGGGACCTCATGATACCAGCGATGCGCCCAGTATCCGACGAAATCAAACAGAACGAAAGCAATCAACGGTTGGATGCTGACAGGAATCATTGCCACGAGACCGAAGTAACGGACGATTAAGCCGAGAGCCCATGTGAAAGAGAAGAAGCCGACGATGATGGCGAAAATGACACCAAATATATTGAGAAATGGTGCAGATAGAGCATACGTCACATCGAGTTTCCATTTGGGCCGACGGACTTTCTGCTCGCGATGCCGAGGGAATATCTTCTCCATCGGCACGACTAGAATGAATACGACAATGACGGTGACCAATGACTCAAACTGATAATACCAAAGTGAATATCCAACGATGGCAAGAACAGCGATGCGCCCCAGCAACATCCAGTACCATGCGGGAGGGGCTGGCATGATGGGCAGGCCATCACTTCCAATCGAATCCGACTCAACCAATGTGTCCATTGAACTCGGCACTGACTTCATCATACAGCATATGAATGGAGTGGGTTTCTGTTCGAGGACGCTTGAGGCTTCACAGTCAATATTGAAGAGTTGCCGTGGATGCCGATGAATTATGGGCGAAGATGTACGCAATGTCATAATCATCGGTTCGGGGCCTGCTGGATACACAGCTGGACTCTATACTGCACGCGCCATGCTGAATCCTCTGATGTTTGCAGGATACATGTCTGGTGGACAACTAATGCTCACTAGTGATATCGAAAATTTCCCTGGTTATCCTGAAGGAATTGGAGGGCCAGAGATGATGATGGACTTGCGGGCACAAGCAGAACGCTTTGGTCTCGAAGTTCAAGATCGCAATGTTGGCAGTGTTGATTTCAGTTCTCGACCGTTCAAAGTTGAGACTGAAGGGGATGAGTTCTTTGCCAATGCAATCATCATTTGCACTGGTGCAGAAGCGATTTGGTTGGGTGCTGAAGGGGAAGATGAACAGAAAGGTAGAGGCATTTCAACATGTGCTACCTGTGATGGAGCATTCTTCAAAGACGAGGAAATCATTGTTGTCGGTGGTGGGGATTCCGCCATGGAAGAGGCGACATTCCTGACACGATTCGCTTCAAAGGTGACTTTGGTCCACCGAAGGGATGTGTTCCGTGCTTCCAAAGTCATGCATGACCGCGCAGTAAATCATCCAAAGATTGAGTTTGAAACCTTCCGACAAGTCAAGAAATGGCTGTCTGATGAAAAGGGCCTCACCGGAGCCATCCTTGAAGATCCAAGAGATGGGAGTGAGCATGAAATCGCTTGCACGGGTGCGTTTATTGCGATTGGCCACAAACCGATTACACAATTCCTCGGGGGCCAAGTCGAGACCGATGATGAAGGATATCTGGTCCACTCAGAGCACACGATGACAAATGTTCCCGGCGTCTTTGCGGCTGGAGATGTTGTCGATACTCGCTATCGACAGGCGATTACAGCAGCAGGGCAAGGTTGCGCGGCAGCGATAGATGCAGAGCGTTGGCTTGAAGACAACGTCCACTGAGCGGTGGGCATGGAGGACCTTACCCCAGAGGACAGGGCGCGCTATGCGCGGCATCTGACTTTGCCACAAGTGGGCGAAGGAGGGCAAGCCAAACTCAAAGCATCCAGAGTCTTCTGTGTGGGTGCCGGTGGCCTTGGATCTCCAGCCCTACTCTATCTTGCAGCAGCTGGAATCGGCCACCTAACCGTCATCGATGATGATACAATTGAACGGAGCAATCTACAGCGACAAATTCTGCACTCTGATCAAGATGTGGGATTATCCAAAGCAGAATCTGCAATGCAGCGTTTGCGCCAATTGAATCCATCGATTTCGGTCGAGGTTCATACAGAAAGACTGACTTCTGAAAATGCAATCGAAAGAATCCAGGGTCACGATATTGTCGTCGACGGTACCGACAATATACCGACTCGATATTTGGTCAATGATACATGTGAATTACTTCGCATACCTTGGGTCTATGGAAGCATTTACCGTTTTGAAGGACAGGTTTCTGTATTCAATTTAGATGGCGGACCAACCTATCGAGATTTGTTCCCAACGCCACCACCCCCTGAATCCGTACCCTCTTGCGAGGAAGGGGGGGTACTCGGGGTCCTACCTGGTGTCATCGGTTCTATTCAAGCGACGGAAGTCATCAAAATTCTAATTGGAATCGGCCAACCATTGCGTGGGAAATTACTCATTTACGATGCACTTGACATGACGATGCGTTCTCTGAAATATTCAGCCATTGATCGAGAACCGGTTACGGAACTAATTGATTACGAGGGGTTCTGTGGAATCAAAACGATGACCATGCCATTCGTTGAAATCTCCCCCTCCGATTATACAGTCCGTCGGCAACAGGGTTGGAATCCACTTTTCATCGACACTCGAAATACCATTGAGGCAAGTATTGTCACGCTCCCAGATACAGATTCGTTGATTCCCCATGAGGAAATTCTGACGGTTGAATTGCCAAAAGATCGCGATATTGTGCTGTATTGCAGAACGGGTGGTCGTTCCGGTATGGCCGCGTATGCACTTTCCCAAACAGGTCATGATTCGGCGAAACTCTTCAACCTTACAGGAGGCATTCACGCTTGGCATGTGGAGATTGACCCATCGGTCCCAAAGTACTGATTTTAGCCCCTCCAGAGGGGCCATGTTCAAAGGTCGTCGGAAACGGCCGTAGGCCGTTCTAATGGCATCCATTATCGTAGCAGATGAGCAGGAGGGGCGACGCAACCTCCTCGCAGGTACTCTTGAGCGTGAGGAATACTCTGTAAC
>NTJU01000006.1 GCA_002457195.1 Marine Group II euryarchaeote MED-G33
ATCCAGCAATAGGCTCCCAAGGCGCACCTGAGGAAATATTCACTCTTTTGCTCATCATTTTTTACTAGTGCCCATATGTTATATCATGCCATCGGATAGACGCTACCCTTGCAATTAGGCTGACCAAGATGCCCAAGATTTCGGTGTTTCTCGTACATGCATGGCCACAAGTCGCAATTTGTTACCATACGCGCTCCGAATGTGCGGTTCGACCTGTTCAAACGCCCACTTTGCAAGATTTTCAGCCGTTGGAATAAAATCGACAATTACAGTTCTGTGTTTTGGCCCCATCATCGCCAATGCGGTTCGTGCATCTTCATCCCCTGAATATACAATAAATGCATGATCTACAACATCGTGTACATGCTCATTTAGAATGGTGGAGACATCACTGAAATCCATTAGCATGCCTTCATCCGACACACCTTGAACATCGACGACATCACCTTCGATTTCAGCTTCCCAACGGTATCGGTGGCCATGTAGATGGCAACACTTGCTCTTGTGATTGGGTACTCGGTGTCCCGTATCTGTTTCAACCCAACGCCGTATTCTTGTTGTCATATTTTCATCTCCTGTTCAACTTGAAGTGCATTCGATAGGACCGTTTCCCATGACTCAACATAGGGGACTGGATCTTTCCTGCCAATCGAATGAAATGCCAAGATTCTCTCCACATCAGCACCACTTCGGCCAGATGAACGTCCTTGTGCATCTGGATTATACGATGTATTGGTATTGGTGAAAACCGTATCGAAATCGAGGTTTAAAATTGACAATGAATCTTCGGCATCGCGCAGTATTGTTTCCTTGTCGCCATCAATGTAAGGTAAGTGGAAGGACACCTTCTCACTGTCCCAATTACCCACCTCGAAAGCGTTAGAGATTGCATCATAGAATTCAGGCCTGCAATCTGGATAGATTGCGTGATCTCCACTGTGAACACCCAAAGCGATGACAACATCACACTCTTCCCGGAGAGCTATGGAAAGCGCATATCCATAGAGAATCGAGGCGAAAATAGCGTTGCGATTGGGCACAACGGTCTGTTTCATTTGTTCCTCTTCATAGTGTCCTTCTGGAACATCGTAGCCCTCTGTGGTTAGAGCCGAATGGAAAATCCCCATGGCCGAACTGAGATCTGCAATCCTGTGCTCAACTTCGATTCCATTCGATGCCAGATATGCGATATTGGCTTCGGCACGCTCCAATTCGATGCTATGCTTCTGCCCGTAATTGTAGGATAAACAACTGACCTTGTATCCGTCTGCAAGCAATCGCATTAGCAAACCAGTACTGTCCATGCCGCCTGAAAGTGCCATGACCGCTCGCATCACAGAACCCCCATCCACTTGTGTGTCTGCAGGCTCAACCGCCATCCAGGGTGTTGCTTGACCAATTTCTCAGTCACTTGGAAGGATTTCCCGTTCTCTTCAACCGTATCTGTATCGATGTAACAAGGTTGGATGAAATGATGTGTGAATCCTTCTTTCAGTTCATCATACATGTCAAGACTCTGACCACAATAAACAACCTTCAGTTCGTCCCCTGTTCTCTGCTTGATTTTTGCATTAGGATATAGTTGATCCTTGGGTGATACACAAATCCAATCGATGATGGGGTCAATTGGAATCGTCCCATTCGTTTCAATCGACAGATTGATTCCATGCGCTTTGAGTTTTGAACCAATCAAGGCCAAATCCTGCATGGCAGGTTCACCACCTGTGAAAATCACACGCTGACAATCAAATGACAATACTTCCTCGACAATCGAATCAACATCTCGTTCGTCGTAAGTTAGGAAATCTGTATCGCACCATTCACAACGCAGGTTACAGTTGCCAAATCGCACGAAAACATGCGGGATACCAGCATGGTAACCTTCACCCTGTACAGAATGAAAAATTTCAACTATGGGATAGATGGCAGTCATTTCCTCAACTCAATTAGTTTCGAATCAATTGCATTAATTCAGTGCGCGCTTCGGCCTTATCGAAGAAGACACCACGCATGGCCGAAGTGGTCATGGTGGCATTTTGCTTCCTGACACCTCGGCATTGCATGCAGCCGTGTGAAGCTTCGATGATGACTGCACAACCTAGTGGAGATAGATGTTCTTCCAGATCATCGGCAACATCCTTGGTAATCCGTTCTTGATTTTGCAATCTTCGGGCGTGTAAATCGACAATCCTTGCGAGTTTACTGATGCCTACGATACGTTCAGTCGGGATGTAAGCAACATGCGCGCTTCCCGTAAATGGCTGGAGGTGATGTTCGCAAGTACTGTGGAATTCAATGTCTCTCAATAGCACGATTCCATCATACCCTTCCCCATTGAAGGTGGAGTCCAATACTTCAGCAGGAGATTGGTGGTATCCTGCAAATATTTCGTCCCATGAATTGATTACGCGTGTAGGTGTATCCAAAAGGCCTTCTCTTTCAACATCATCTTCGATGTAAGATAGCAATGTTTTGACAGCGTTTTCAGCATCTTCTCTTGTTGTCAATTAATCATCTCCTATTCGCCCATGTCGGGAATCAATCTCGTCTAGTTGGTCGAGCATTTTTCTGCAGGCTGTTCGAATTGCATCGGCTACACTGACAAACTTGCCATCGTCTCCCACATGGATTTTCAAATCGTCCAACAGTTGTTGCGGCACGTCCAAACTCACTTTGGGCATGCACCTTGGTCCAACGAATAGCATTTTAATGTATTCACTGAGTAATACTGCAGTATTACGAGAGGGACTCGACTAAATCCTCTCGGTTGAACTGTTTTGAAGCCCACCAAATGGCCGCAATAGCATATGCCAACGATGTAGACAGCCAGAGGATAATGTGGACCGGGTCGTAAATACCCATCAATGCCTCTCGCATGGCGAGAGTGATGTTGAATACTGGTAGAACAAACCACCATGCCTCAATACCTTGGAGATTGACGAATTGTGCAAATAGTGTCGGGCCGATGAAGATCAAAACCATCGGTCCGAGGATACTACCAGCTTCCCTTACACTATGGGCTCGAACAGCGACGGCCAGTTCAATTGCAACGACAAAAATTGCGAACAAGATTACACTTAGCAATAGCAATAATACCCCGGTAGTCGATACACTTGGTGCTTCCAATCCTCCACCTGTAAGGAAGTTCACAGCAAACAGCAAACCGGCCATTTGTCCGAGCACACTGACGCATGCGACCGTGGCGACAGCCAACCATTTTCCAAACAACAAATCAGATCGTGCGGTAGGGGTGCAAAGCAAGGCTTCCATCGTCCCCCTTTCTCTCTCACCAGCCGTAAGGTCGATTGAAGGCTGGATGGCTGCCGTTGTTGTCCACATTGCCACGACAAGTGGAATGAACATTGCCAGTCCCATGGCTGCAAGGTCTCCCCCGCTTGCCACATCGGCATCCGCTTGATCGCCATCCCAATGAATCGGGTCCCATGCTTCTGCATACGTTAGGTTGTTTTCTGCAAGTGTTGCATTGATGACTTCTCGCTCCCAAGTGAGAACAGCATCGAGAGTTCTTGTTTTTGCCTCGAGTGATAATTCGTCTGTTGAATCGGATAGAATCGCATAATACCATGATTGCGAGGCATTAGAATCGACCTGTCGTAAACGAAGGATGGCGTGAATATTTTCAATTCCACCTGCATTCAATCTTACGGCGTCTGTGCCAGGCTCGGATAGTGTACCATTCACCAATAGATCAGTTTCGATGATGATCAAATTTCTGCCTTCAAAATGTGAATTCAAATCATTTGGAAGTTCACCTTGTACTTCAATCGTCAATTCATATGATGACATTTCTGCGGCTTCACCTTGCAGAAACAATGGTAGCGCAATGAAAATAGCAGGGAAAATCATCAATGGCACAAGAATCATTGCAAGTACAGTACGCCAATCCCGGATGAAATCGACGAGTTCTTTCTTTGTTACAACAAGTATACGAGAAAAATGAGATGGTGATTTAGTCAGAAGAATCACCCCCACGGGTCAGCAGGCGTCGCCAAGCACGTGCAATTCGCCCCTCATTTTCAGCAGGTGAATCGATTCTAGAAACATCCTCAGTCAATGCTACGTATGCTTCTTCCAAGTCGTCGCATCCTGTAGATGAAATCAATTCTGCTGGTGAGCCATCGGCACGAAGTGTACCATTGTGGATGATGACAATACGATCACAAACCTGCTGAGCCTCTGCAAGGTTGTGAGTACTGTAGATCACAGTACCTCCTTCATCACCCAATTTTCGGACCAACTTACGCACCATGCGGGCACTGGTTACATCCAAACCACCTGTTGGTTCATCCAATAGCAGGATTTTCGGGCCATGGGACAGTGCTCGTAGCAACGCAGTTTTTTGACGCATGCCACGAGAAAATCCACGTGTCGATCGGTGTAAATCTTGATCAAAATTCAGCAATTTTGCAAATCTCTCAGTTCTGGTCCAAGCCATATCGTCATCGATTCCATTCAATCGACTGTGGTAGCGGATATTTTCCCAAGCCGTCAACCGAGCGTACAACCCAGTCGCTTCAGGAACCACGCCAACATGCTCACGCATTTTGTGAATATCAACAGGATTCTCATCGACAATGCCCCGTACTGTGCCAGTTGATGGTTGATACAGACCACATAGAAGTCGCAATAATGTTGTCTTACCAGCTCCATTCCCACCTACAAGGCCTACGACTTCACCGGCGTTAAAATCAACACTCACCGTTGAAAGTGCAGTAACATCTGCGAATGTTTTGGTGACATCTGCGACCTTGAGTAGTGCTTCTCCCATAGAAATCACACCAAATCAGTCTTCATACTGAAGCAACTCGACGAGGACGCCCCCCGTACTAGATGGATGTACAAATGCAATTTGACTACCATGTGCGCCTGTAGTTGGTGTTTCATTGATGAGACGTACCCCCACAGATTTCAATTTGTCAAGAAGCCCCTGCAAATTGTCAACTCTGAATGCGATTTGTTGAACGCCGGGACCTTTCGTTTCGAGAAATCGCCCGATTGGCGTATTGGTAGACGTTGGAGACAACAGTTCAATCTTGGTTGCATCTGTTCCCTGCTCGGAACCAAAGAATCGAATATTGACACCTTGTTCAACATTGAGTTCATCATCACCTTGTTCCAGGCCAATCAATCGCCAGAATTCACTACTTGTATCTAGATCGTTCACTGCGATTCCGATATGGTCAACCCGTATTCCCATATCATCACCTAGAACCCGCTGGGTGCCATCCATGTGCCAAATTCAATCTTCATGGCATTCATGATTTCACCTACACTGCACTTTGCTTTGACAGCCGTCAAAATGAGTGGGAATAGATTCTCATCAGTAGCTGCGGCCACTGTGAGTGCCGAAAGTGCAGCCATTGACTGCGCATCGTCACGATTTTGACGCAATTCAGAGAGTTTTTTGGTTTGCTGTTCTGCAATTGTGGGGTCAATCATTTGCCCTTCAACATCAGGGTCTTCCGCCATTTTAGCATGGTTTACTCCAATGACCTTGCGATTGTATGCCTCCACGTCAGTGGTTTGTTTCCATGCTGATTCGTGGATTCTTCGTTGTTGGAAACCTGATTTAAGTGCTGTTAGCGCTCCACCCATTTCTTCGATTTCGCAAATGAGTGCGTAAGCCTCGGATTCGATTCGATCCGTCAATGCTTCAACATGATATGAACCGGCCATTGGATCGACGACATCTGCCACACCAGTCTCTTCTGCGAGTATTTGTTGTGTACGTAATGCAATGGTTGCACTTTCATCTGTTGGCAAACCAATTGCTTCATCATAGGAATTTGTATGCAGTGATTGGGTACCACCGAGAACGGCAGATAGTGCTTGATATGACACACGTGCCACATTGTTCAATGGTTGCTGAGCGGTCAATGTTACACCTGCAGTTTGGGTGTGAAAACGGAGCATCGAAGATTTTGGATTTTTGGGGTGGTAGCGTTCGTTCATAAGGCGGTACCACAATCTCCTAGCTGCCCGAAATTTAGAGACCTCCTCAAAGAAATCATTGTGACAACCAAAGAAAAACGATAAACGTGGGGCGAAGTCATCGATATCCATCCCAGTCGATAATGCAGCATCGACATATGCAAGGGCATTTGAGAGTGTAAATGCCAACTCTTCAACAGCAGTTGCCCCAGCTTCTCGGATATGGTAACCCGATATACTAATTGTATTCCAAGCAGGGTGATTCTCAGCACAATATTCGATCAAATCTGTAATCAATCTCATGCTCTGTTCAGGCGGGAATACATGTGTTCCTCGGGCGATATATTCTTTCAGAATATCGTTCTGAACTGTGCCACGCAGGTTTTCAGGTAAGATACCTTGTTCTTCACCAACCGCAACATAAAGCGCCAAAAGTATGATTGCTGGACTATTAATTGTCATCGATGTTGAAACTTGGTCCAATTGAATCCCGCTGAACAACGAACGCATATCATCGATCGAATCGATTGCTACTCCGACCCGCCCCACTTCACCAAAACTCAGTGGATCATCACTATCCATACCGAGTTGTGTTGGCAGATCAAAAGCAACTGAGAGTCCACTTTGTCCCCGGTCCAGCAGTGTCCGAAATCGGGTATTTGTTTCTTCAGCGGAACTGAATCCTGCATATTGTCGCATTGTCCAGTACCGGCTTCTGTACATTGTTTCATGGACACCTCTGGTGTACGGTGCTTGGCCAGGGGCCTCTTCATCGCCCGTTGAATCTTTAGACGAAGGTACCGGTGAAATTGGCAACCCGCCTAGAGTCTCAAACCGCTCTTTACGCAAATCCACTGAGACTCCTCGCACTTCACGAAGGGGTTTGGCCCTTCAATCGTTCCGTAAAGCGACTAGCAACAGCCATCGTTACTACAGCAATCGCCCTTTTCTTCTTCGTGTTGGTGTCCACCTGGTCCGTGTACGTGCCCATGCGCTAATTCATCAGCAGTAGCGGCTCTAACTTCAACCACTTCAACTTCGAAATGCAGTGTTTTACCAGCCATTGGGTTGTTGAAGTCACAACGAACAGTCTCTTCAGTGATTGCAACGATTCGTAGTGGTCCAGCATCGGACATCAGCATCATACCCAAGTCAATTGGCATATCTTCTGGAAACATTTGTCGTGGGACTTCCTGAACCAATTCATCAGATGGGTGTCCATATGCGTCTTCTGGTTCCAGTGTGAAAGAACGGGAATCACCTGTTGTGGCGCCCATCAATTCTCTTTCAAACCCGGGAATCATACCTTTGTGCCCAACTAAAAATGTGAGAGGTTCACCATTTCGACTAGTATCAAATTCTTCACCACTATCTGGGAACGTTCCAGTATAATGTACTCTTGCCACCGTATCTTTTGCAACTTTTGTCATAATTTCACCTTCTGGTTGTTAACGAATCAATCAACTTTATGATTCTCTTTGAGCATTCTTCACTGATGATGCCTGCATTGACCTTCTCAACAAGGAATTCTTTGGCATCAGAAACGCTCTGTCTTTCACCCTTTGCCCAAGTTTGTCCCAATATATTTGAACGGTGTTCATCCTCTACACTTTCCTCATCAAGGATCTTACGGACGTCATATTTGAATTCCATATATTTGCCGCGATGCAATTTTTGAACCCGCTTAGATGGCCCCTGCGGTTTGTTTCGCTTGTTGAATCGGCCACCCCTTCGTGGAGCTGTACTGGGGCGAGATGCCTGTGTTTTTTTGAACGGGTTGGTTGGTTCTTTCTTGGTGGTAGACTTTGCATCACCACGTTCGGTAGGCTTAGCAATTGATTTGGTACGGCTGGCTTCGATTAATTGACGAGCCTTCTCATCGGTTTTACTTTGCAATTCAGTTTTGCGTTTTGAGGTTTGTTTTCTGAGACCCACACTCTTGTTAGTGCGTCCTGGTGCTCGATTTGGTGCTGGAGCTGTACCAGATTTTTCAGTCACTGGTTTCGATCTTGTAGGTGCAACCGGGGGTGCTCTAGCGGATTTTCCAGGTGGTGTTGGTGGGCCCTTAGGCGCACGTTTTGAGTCGCGTCGATTCTGTTTGGGAGCACGATTATTTGGGGCGGGTGTAGCCTTCTTAGGGTTCTTACTGAATGGATTTGACGGTTCGTCATTTGACCCCAAGTCTTCCTGCCTCCGGCCGGACCTCAAGCCCACCTGCCATAAGGGTTGGCTTCGTCAATTTGGGTCAGTTCCAAAGGATGGGTGTTTCATCAGTTCTCAAATCCTGACGCACACCAGATTCGTCCAAGGGAGTTTCAGAGCCCCACAGCAATTGTAGACGTCCTAAAGTTGCTATCATACTCCCATTATCGATGCAAAGAAACTTTTCTGGAACATGCGATGTTGAATCACGACTTGTTGCCATTATTTGGCACATGCTCCGCAACCTTTCGTTACAAGCAACCCCGCCACCAAGGAGAAGCTCATCTTTGCCTGCATGTGCCATCGCACGTTCTGCCACTTCGACACAAGCAGCGAAAGTGTGTTCTTGTAGCGACCAGCAAACTGCAGGTAAAGGGACTCCTTTTTCAACAAGATTCAGCGCTGCATTTAGTACTCCGGAGAAAGCCAAATCCATACCTTGAACTGCATAAGGCAATTCTAATCCTTCAAGACTTGGATCTGGATTATCATGCAACCATTCAAGCGCCAAAGATTCGATTTTTGGGCCACCAGGGAAAGGGATACCTTGCTCCCTGGCAAACTTGTCCAACATATTGCCAATGCCGATATCAAGTGTCTCTCCTAATACCCGATATTTGCCATCCAAACGGGCGATTACCTGTGTATTACCACCACTTGCGTATAGCAAAACTGGATCATCACAATCACATCGTTCGCGACCAACTTCAATATGAGCAACACAGTGATTTACACCGACGAGTGGGACGTTGAGTTGAATCGCTAGTGAACGAGCTACAGAAGCACCAATTCTTAGGCAAGGTCCCAAACCTGGTCCTTGTGAAAATGCGATCGCTTTGACATCTTGTAATTGGACATCATTATCCAATAATTCTTGTAGGATATTACCTGCATGTTTTGCGTGGTGGTCTGCTGCTTCTCGAGGGTGAATGCCTCCTTTAACCGGCCTCACAAATGCAGAAACTGACTTGCCCGGTACTCCCAATCCATCGACCCAGCCAATCGAAAATGTGTGAGCCGTCGATTCAATCCCGAGAATAATTCCTCCCGCATCACGTGAGCGATTCGCCTCGCATGAAGGGGCGCGTGACTCGATGACCATGCAAGTGCGAATGGGCACACCCTTTCAAGCCTGATGACCTACGGATATTCATGGCTCAAGAGGGAAGTAGACGTATTTTTGTCAACGCCGGACCAATTGCCCACTTCTCTACAGGCGATGTGACCAAACCTCTGGTCGGTATTGAAATGTCTTCAAATGAACAGATTTACCCCGCCGGACATGGATTTGTTATTGAATCTGGCAGGTTCAAGATAATTGCACCCACGGAGGAAATAATCGCTGAGTTTGGTCAAGAATCAATGGTGCACGATCTCTCGGGTAAAGCGATCATACCAGGATTTGTTGACGCGCACACACACTTACTTTGGGCGGGAGATCGGTCAAATGAAATGCGCATGAGGCAGCAAGGAATGAGTTATTCCGAAGTTGCTGAAGCGGGAGGAGGTATACGCCATACTGTTAGCCAAACAAGGGGAAGTCAATCCCTCAAACAAATTGGCCAGTCCAGAATTACAGTCGCTAAAAATCATGGGACTACCTTCATGGAAGCAAAATCTGGATACGGTTTGGATACAAACAGTGAATTGAAATTACTGGAGACATATCGAGATTTACAAATTCAAAATCCAGATTTGCAGATGAGTGCGACCTGGATGGGAGCCCACGACATACCACATGGAATGGCAAGAGCAGAATATGTCGAAGAATTACTATCTGATCAATTACCTTCAGTCATTGAACAAGGCATAGCAGATTCGGCCGATGTTTTCTGCGAACCAGGTTGGTTTACCATTGAGGACACAGAGGAAATCTGCAAAGAAGCAAAGAGGGCAGGTTTGTCTATTCGGTTGCATGTAGATGAATTCGCAGATGGTAATGGATTGGAATTGGCAGCAGAGCTTGGAGCTGTTACAGCAGATCATGCAATCCACTCAAGTGCAGACGCTCGTGCAGCAGCAGCAGAAGCCGGAACGGTTCAAGGGTTCTTGCCAGGTACTCCATATGTAATGGGTTCAGATGTATGGCCACCCATTCAACTGTGCATTGACGAGGAATGGCCCTGGACACTCGCAACTGACTTCAACCCAAACTGTCAATCCTTGTCTATACCAATGACTGGGTCATTGGCATGTCATCGTTTGAAGATTGATCCAATTGCTGCACTGGCATCTGTCACCCGTAACCCAGCAACAACATTGCCCATTCAAGATGATGCTGTTCATGGTGTAATTGCAATTGGGGCAATTGCAAACTTCAACCAGTTGAATTCTGAAATTGTAGAATCTTGGTGTCAATCTTTTGGCCACAGTGGAATTCTCAAGACATGGTCGTATAATGAATAAACGATTTAGATAATCTGATGAGGCTATTCATATCAAGACGTATGAAAGACCCTTATTATTCAATCATAATTTGATGGAAGATTTCTATGATGACTTGGGATCATCATCCGGATGTCCTAGAATCTGGCACACCGGTAGTGCCGATAATCCATGTTATCGGCCCTTAGAATATATTGAAAATTAACAGCAGCCTTTCAGTGGCCCGTTTAGGCATCAGAATCCAAATATTTTTGTGATTGAACCCTCATACCCTAGACTAAAGGGGTACAATAGAGCTATTTTGCAAGATGAGTGGGCCCGGCCAGAATTGAACTGGCGATCTTCGCCATGTCAAGGCGACGTCATAACCCCTAGACCACGGGCCCTATGCATTCTCGTGCGCAGTTTTGTATTTGGATGATTCGTTCTGTCGAAGTGGAATCAACCGACGATCTTCGAGATCTTACCTGTGCATCCAGGTTGTGAACAAGTGCCACCTACCCTCTTTCGGCCATTGGCCATGGAGTAGTGCTTAACATCTTTAATCGGTCCATATGTTTTGCATTTGAGACAGAACCCTTCGTAGTCAGCCATGAGAATCAATCCGATGAACAACATGCTGGATATGAACGATTCGATTTGCAACTCCGCATATGGTTTAACAATAATTCTTGTTTATAACAATATTATCGTTTAAATAATACTATTATTTATTACTGTTCTTTCAATAAATACTCGACACGCAATCTGCCAGCTCCTTTACTCTTGACACGTGAAATTTCAATCTCGGGAATCATACCTGTGTTGGGTACATGTGTACCGGCGCAAGGGCAGACATCTAGATCTCCAATGGATATGGTCCGCCAAATATCGATATTTGGAGGCATTCTAGCCATATTTACTCGTACGAGTGGGTTATCTAACAATTCGCCTGAAGGTCTAAAATCCATAGAAACTAACAGATTTTGGTTGATGGTATCATTCACGAGTTGTTCCAAGTATTGTCTGTCAAATCTGTCCCGGTTTTCAAATTCCAAGTCGATTCTCGTTTTCTCAAAACCAATTTGATTGCCAACTGTATTGGCTCCCCATTCTTCATTTGCCAGAGCGCTGATTAGGTGCTGTGCAGTATGCATTTTGGACAATTTGTTTCGCCATATGTGGTCGATGCTACAATCAATTTGGTCACCAACATTTACGGTACCTTTGGAAGATTCGAATTGGTGTAAGACGGCCCCCTTCTTGCGTATGTCCGCAATATTACATTCAAATGATTCAGATATCATGCTGCCACGATCTGCAGGTTGTCCACCCCCCATCGGATAGAAAAACGTCTTATCCAATTCAATAGAATTGTCATTAACAGAGGTCACCACAGCAGAAAAATCAGGTGGATTCAATCCAGGATGTTGGTCTAAATGCCCTAGAATGGTCATTCATCATCACCAATATCGAAGTCAACACTGGAACCATCCCAATCAGTAATAGCATCCTCATCTCCCTCAAAATGTTCTTCGGGAATTTCACCTCTAGGATCAATACTGTAAAATCCAGGGTCTCGTGGTTCCTCTGTTACTCGTTCAACTGGACGTGTTTCTTGCTCATTTATACGTGTTTCAGCATCTTCAATGGGCATATGAAATGCACCACATTCTGGACATCTGGGTGTACCCTTCTGAGCCAAGGCAGCGCATGCAGGACAAGATGCTAGATTATCGAAGGCCCCGAGTGGGTCTTCCGAATCGGACAATTCAACACCTCTCAGTCATCTTGGAATAGTGAGTCCCAATCAACGACGTACTCTTCACCATCATCTTCGCGTTTGACAACAACAGCATCTTCATCATCGTCAAATTCGATAACCTCGCCGTACCAATCACCGTCTTCGTCTTCGACACCAACGCGTGAACCGATTTCAATTCCATCTTCGGAATCTTCGTCATCATCATCATCAGATTCTTCGCCATCTTCCTCACCATCATCGGATTCTTCGTCATCTGATTCCTCTTCATCATCATCGGATCCGTCAGCGTCTTCTTCATCGTCAGAATCTTCGACATCTTCTTCATCATCAGAATCTTTTGGCTCCTCTTCGTCAGAATCGTTTTCTTCTGAATCCGATTCAGAATCCGCGCTGTCGCCCTTCTTTCGACGGTGCGATGCACGCAATGATTTGATTTGCATTTGGAGATAGGCAATACCACCGAGTCCAACCAAACCAAGTACCATGAACAGAATACCATCCCAATGGAACCCAGCGGGCATAGATGAAGAGCCATTAACACCTGAAAATGGCGTCAGGGAGTTCTTACATCCTGACTCTTGAATTTCTTTGTCGCATGGATAAATATCGCCGGTATCGAGGGTCACCTCTTCGACCCAATTGGTATCAGCACTAATTTCACTAATGGGGTCTCCATCATATGCGATCGGGCCACCACTACCGTCGACAAGAATACCCATTGCATTGACCAACCAGAACCCGATAAATATTGCAAAGATTGTATACATTATTGGGAATGCGTTTTCGTAATTTCGCATCAGGAATCGCTGCCACTCAGCAGGACCTTCTGGTTTGGATTCTTCAGGTGATTCAGTTTGTTCCCAATCTTCATCGGTTGTGTCCTCATCCTCTGATTCTTCTTCCTCATCTTCGTCGTCCTCAGAGTCTTCATCTTCATCGTCGGCGTCCTCTGATTCTTCATCATCATCGTCGTCGTCCTCCGATTCTTCATCGTCATCGTCGTCGTCCTCCGATTCTTCATCGTCATCGTCGGCGTCCTCTGATTCTTCATCATCATCGTCGTCGTCCTCCGATTCTTCATCGTCGTCGTCGTCGTCCTCCGATTCTTCATCGTCGTCGTCGTCGTCCTCCGATTCTTCATCATCAGACTCTTCATCATCACCATCGTCATCCACGGAGTCCTCTTCCTGATCGTCATCTGAATCCTCGACTTGATTTTCATCATCTGTTTCCCCACCATCCTCAGAACCAGTATTGACATTCCATAAGATTGCAGCCTCAGTTAACTCATCTTCTCTGAGGAAATTATTTCCATCTTTGTCCGAAGATGTAGCGTGTGCGAGGAATGCTTCTTTATCCGTAATTCCGTGTGCTTTCATCACTCTTTCAAGAACATGCTCCGTGTATCGCAACTCATCCTCTTCGTCATCAGATTCCACTTCAACATGACCCTCTGCATCGTCACCGTCTTCAGGTTCAAGAACAGTCATTTCTTCAGGCGGTGACCAGGGCATCGATAGGGCTGCCGCTAATTCAGGGAATGAGATGACACCATCATCATTCAAATCTATTTGAGAAAGGAATCGATCTAATTCATTTGACCCGAGGAACGTCAAATCACGATCTAGAAGGGCATTTTTGATTTCTGCAGCGGACAAGCTACCGTCATTATCGACATCAACTACGCCAAAAAGTTCGGTAATGGTGAGTGTTTCTTCTTTCATCCAATTTGACAGTGCTGTCGTCAAATCATCGAGGACGAAATGAACACCACATTGAGGGCAGGATTTACTGTCGATTGGAACGAGGGAACCGCATGCACCACATTCACCCATTTCATCATCAGCGACACCAGAAAATGAGACACCACACTCTGGGCATCCTTTCGAATCAATGGGTATTACAGCACGACATGCACCACATTCAGCCATATCAACTTCAGAACCGCTTGAATCCTCATCGCCCATCGTCAAGTCCACACCAATTGGACCACTCTTGGACGACGATATAACAGTTCAGTCGGAGCATTGAAGGAAGATTACGAATCTCGATTGTAGGCTAAGTCCCTCCGAATGGGCTAATAGCGGTCGCAGTTCAAAGGCAACTGGTCAGATGGCTTCGAACCCAATATCACCAGTCACCCTTCCACGTAAGGGACGCGTTTTCAGCATACTTTCTGAAGATCCACGTTCCCCTCTACATTGGTTGGCAATGGTAGTCCATGAATTTGGAACACCAGTATCTGTATTTTCACGACTTTCCCCCCAGAGATTAAGTCAACATATTGATTTACAAAAAATTGAATTCAAATGGTTGTCGGAGTCAATGGATCCACATGCTCTTTCACCATCATTAGAGCGAATACATCATTCCATCAGTACACGAATTGCCAGTGATAGTGGAATCATATGGCTAGATGCTGTTGAATATCTGATACATCGCCAGGGATTTGATGCATTTTTGGCATTCACGCGCAGTTTGGCTGATGAACTGAATGGTACTGATTGGACTGTTCTATTTCCTTTTACACCTCTGTCATTAGATGGAACTGAAATCGCGCACCTGAGACGTGAAGCCATGCCCTTTGAAATTGGACAACTTGTTACTGAAGCAGGGGCAGTATCAATCGTAGAATATGCTGAACCAGAGCAGGTAGAAGAGGTTGTGCAAAATATCGTGCAAGATGACACCGAAACTCCCCAAGTCATTGAAGAATCATCTGTTGTGATGCTGTCAACGATTGCAGAGGCAGCGCTTACACCTGCTGTGCTTTCACGTCGAATCAAACAATGGGTTGACATGGGCTTCGACGTTTCAAGTTTAGAGCATTCATTGAATTCTGATGGCACAAAGAGATACGAAATCTATCGTGAAGTAGAGGAGAATGTGCGTAGAGCCGTCGAATGCGAACGACGCATTCAGATGATCGAAATTAGAGGGCATACTGTGGAAGCCGCAAAAATGAGGTTCCGAATCATGCAATTGACAGGACTTGGCGCTGTAGAAGCGAAACTCGATGAGTTATTATCGGGAGCGATCTAATCAAATTTCAACCATGCTACGCACCGATTGAGAAAGAGTTCCACGGATTAATCCCTCACTGACTCTTTGGATTTCATGGCTCATACTACGGTCACCAGTCAGTTCTGGAACTCGTTCAGAGACCCAATTGACAGCGGCTAACAATGCCGGACTAGGATTGTTTTCATTGTGCCTTAAACCCTCAACCGCACATATCAACTCGCACGCAATCACCCTCGAAAGATTTTGATTCTGTTGGATTAGTTTGTAACAAGCAGTCGCGCCCATGCTTACATGATCTTCCTTATTGTTCGATACACTAACGTTCGAAAGGGTTGCCGGGTTACCTGATACATGCATTTCTGCAATGGCAGCAGCAGCAACATATTGTACAATCATCAATCCACTTTCGAGACCAGAGTTCTTGGCGAGATAGGCGGGAAGTCCAGACCACGCTGGGTCCAGTAATTGGTTGGTCCTACGCTCAGAAATAACTGCTAACTCATGTGCAATTATCGACAATCGATCTGCGGCAATTCCCAAAATTTGGCCATGAAAATTACCACCGCTCACAACTTCATGTGGACCTGGATTGTCAGGGCTTGGGAAAACAAGGGGATTGTCTGTTGCACTATTGAGTTCAATTGATAGAGTTTTGAGTGTATCTGACAATGCTTCATGGGCGGGGCCATGGACTTGTGGCGAACAACGCAATGAATAGGAATCTTGCACTTTTTCACAATTCAAATGAGCCGCCTGAATCGTACCTCCATCAAGCAACATGCGCAGACGACGGGACATGGCCAACTGTCCTGGCTGATTTCGCACATCGTGTATTCGAGCATCAAATGGTGCGTGTGACCCGTTGAGTGCTTCGACGGATAGTGCAAGTGAAATGTCGGCAGCGAGTAACAGATGGTCAAATTCAAGCAATGCTCTGGATAGCCATGCACACATCTGAGTTGTTCCATTGATCAGACTCAATCCTTCCTTGGCTTCTAATTGAAGTGGTTCTAATCCAGAAATTTTCAGAGCTGCAGACATCTGTGTCTTTCTCCAGCCATTCATTGATTGATCTTGCTGTGTTGATGTTGATCTGATATGCCCGTCACCTTCACCCATTAGTCCCATGGCAAGGTGGGCCAGTGGTGCCAAATCACCGGAAGCCCCCAACGAACCAATTCTTGGTATTTGTGGGGCTATTCCTGAGTGGATACATGAGAGCAATAAATCGACAACCACTGGTCGAACGCCACTGTGACCTTTGGCTAGAGAATTGGCTCTGATGACCATCATCGCGAGCACATCCTCTGGATGCATATCCTCACCGATTCCACATGCATGACTGCGAATCAAGTTTGTCTGTAGTTGCTGCAAATTTTCAGAACTGATGCCAACTTTGGATAGAGAACCAAATCCTGTATTGATGCCGTAGGCAGTTTCTCCACGGTTGATGATCCCTAATACTGTCTGTCGTGCCAGTTGGACTTTCGAACGAGCTGCATCGCTAAATACGGCCTTTTTTCGTCCTTTTGCAAGTGCTATTACATCTGAATAGTCGAGTGTTTCGCCGTCAATTAGAACGATGTCCGTCATGCCGTCACCAAACTGGCGTGAAAGCATTGACATTTGATATTTGAGTAATAAAATCCGTATTTCGGATTCTAATTTCTTTATTCTGGAAATAAATTGTCTAGAATATAATCAGTAGCATGGTTGGGCAACGTGACTTTCAATAAGTCATTCCGCTCCATGGCATTTTGAATGGCGAATTCAGCACCAGGGTTACGTGCCCATGCCCTACGGGCAATTCCATTGTTTACGTCCCAGCCTAACATCAACTGTAGTCTATTGCTCGCTTCAGGGCTGCCATCAAGCACCATGCCAAACCCACCATTGATCACTTCACCCCATCCAACACCTCCACCGTTATGCAGGCTAATCCATGTTGCACCTCTGAAAGCATCACCAACGAAGTTTTGCACAGCCATATCTGCGGTGAACATTGACCCATCGCGGATGTTTGCCGTCTCTCTATATGGTGAATCTGTACCACTCACATCATGATGGTCCCTCCCTAGTACAATTGGTGCAGAGATACGCCCATCACTTATCGCTTCATTGAAGGCTTGTGCGATATTACGCCGTCCAAGTTCATCAGCGTAGAGGATGCGTGCCTGACTACCCACAACCATTTGGTTCTGGCCAGCTTCCTTAATCCACTGAATATTGTCGAGCATTTGTTGTCGTATATCAGGAGGACTGGTTGAAGCCATATTGCTGAGTATATCGCATGCTATTTGGTCTGAAATTTCAAGGTCAGTTTTGTTACCCGAGCAGCAAACCCATCTGAAAGGTCCAAACCCATAATCAAAGCACATTGGACCCATGATATCCTCAACATATGATGGATATCTGAATGTACCATCTTCATTCATGATATCTGCGCCTGCACGGCTAGATTCAAGCATAAACGCATTTCCATAATCCCAGAATCGCATTCCTTTATCGACCATTGTATTGATGGCATTGACATGACGTTTCAGAGTTGATTCGACAGATTTTTTGAATTTAACAGGATCTTCCGACATCATCACCTTTGCATCTTCGTAGTCAATTCCAGCGGGGAAGTATCCACCTTGCCAGGGGTTATGCAAACTTGTTTGGTCGCTACCCAAGTCAACAGAAACATCGCGTTCCACCAAACGTTCCCACAAATCAACAATATTGCCGATGTATCCAATCGATGTTGCTCTACCTTCAGAAACTGCCACAATCATTCGATCGATTGCATCATCAACATCCACAGCAACAACATCTAACCAACCCTGTTGATGCCGTTTGTTTGCGGCGACAGGATTCACTTCGGCGATGATACTCGTAGCACCTGCAATAACTGCGGCCTTGGCTTGTGCACCAGACATTCCCCCAAGCCCACTCGTGACATAACTAACACCCGATAAATCGTCCTTGCCAAGGTATTTTCTGGCAGCATTGCGAACAGTGATTGTAGTACCATGAACAATGCCTTGCGGGCCAATATACATGTATGAACCAGCAGTCATTTGTCCATACTGACTGACGCCCAACGCATTCATTCGTTCATAGTCATCTTGTTTGGAATGATTGGGGATCACCATTCCATTCGTGATTACAACTCGGGGCGCTTCAGGATGGCTAGGAAATAGCCCCAATGGGTGTCCCGAATAGAGGACCAAAGTTTGATTTTCACTCATCTGGGATAAATATCCCATTGTGATATGATATTGAGCCCAATTTTGAAACACAGCACCATTCCCACCATATGTGATTAATTCGTGAGGAAATTGTGCAACCGCAGGGTCCAGATTGTTTTGTATCATCAGCATGATTGCAGCAGCTTGCTTTGATTTTGCTGGATAAGCATCAATTGGATGTGCACGCATCTCATATTCAGTTGGTCGAAAACGATGCATGTAGATCCTCCCAAATTTGATCAATTCATCTTTGAATTCTGGCGCAAGTATTGCATGATCCTCCTGTTTGAAGTATCGCAATGAATTACGCAATGCTAGTCGCTTCTCAGACTGAGTCAGGATGTCTTTACGACGTGGTGCATGATCTACGCTGGCGTCGATTCCCGGATGTTCAGGTAAACGATTCGGTAGACCCTGAGCGAGTGAGTCCAGACCCATAATATTGTGAAAACGGCCCCCCTCTTGAGGTTATTCCGAGCGATGTATGCCGTTCAATCTAAGAACGACTTACACAAGGACCACATATGGACGATTCTGTATCATGGCGGCTATCAGACATGGCCAATGGAATGGAACGTAGCCGCATCCTCAGTATTGCAGCCAGTGTACGTGCAATGATAGCTAGTGGTGAGGCAGTTACCCCATTTACTGTTGGCGATTTTTCTCCATCACAGTTCGAAGTCCCAAGTCATCTAACAGAGGCCATCGTTGAATCGGTTTTGGGAGGCGAAACCAACTACCCGCCTGCTGCTGGGCTACCTGAACTTCGTGATGCACTTTCGAATTGGATGTCTGTAAGGTATGGAGTTGATGTTGGTTCTGAAGGCATCATTGTTGGGTCCGGTGCACGTCCAGTGCTATATGCCTCGTTTCGATTATTTCTAGAACCAGGCGATGGTTTAGCGCATGGTGTACCAGCTTGGAATAATCATTACTATGTCCACCTCAATGGCGCTATTGACATACCGATTCAGGGGACTCCAGAGAGTCGCTTTTTACCCACTGCTGCTGATATCCAATCGCGGATAGAGGATATTCGCGTATTGATTCTAAACAGCCCCCTCAACCCAACTGGTACGTGTTTCACCCGAAATGAGTTGAAGGACATATGTGATGTTGTCATGGCAGAAAATGAGCGACGCAAAATTTCTGGAAGGAAGCCAGTAATTTTGGTATATGACCAAGTGTATTCAACAATGACTGCTGATGGTATAGATCACGTACATCCTGTACAAGTTTGCCCGGATATTTTCGACTATACGATCACCTTGGATGCAATTTCAAAATCACTGACGGGGACAGGTCTACGGTTAGGTTGGATGGCAATTCCTCCCCCAATGGCCCCTCCAGTCGTCGCTCTGATTGGACACATGGGTGCGTGGCCAGCAAGGCCAATCCAAAGTGCAGCGGCTAAACTGTACAGCAATACAGCACTGTTGGAAGAATATTTTGAGGACTTGGACAAACGTATCGAAGATCGCATGTCAATTCTGAAGAATCGATTGGGTGCGATGCGTAATTTTGGTGTCAATTATGTCGAACCAGAAGGTGGAATCTATCTTTCGACCCAATTTGACCTATTCAAGATACTTGGTTGTAATACAAATGAGGAAATCAGGACTTGGTTACTTGAAGAAGCCGGTGTTGCAGTGGTTCCATTTCAAGCATTTGGGCTAGAAGCGGATACGGGTTGGTTTCGCATCAGTATCGGTGCTGTGAGTGTAGAGGACATTGTAGCAGCAATGGATCGCCTCGATTCTGCCCTTAAGATTGCAACCGCTCATGAACACGATGCATAATCTCGCGTGCTTTGTCACGACAATGAATACGCAATTCATCCATTTCCGTGCGCAATGGAGTGGCCATATCGTCCGGTAGTGAATTGATATTGATTTCAACATTGAACAATGCCCCTTTGCAAGCAGCACTGACCAGAAGACCAGCAACACCTACGTCAGTAACGGCATTTCCGTTTCCTGTGGTTGCCAAATCCGGTAAAACATTCAACAGGCCGTATGCCAATTTTGCAGTTTCCATAGGTACCATGGCAGCACCAAGCGTCCCGTTCTGAATCGCAGATTTACGCAGCATAATTTCATCATCGTTTGATTTAGGCATTCTGAAAGCGGACATTACAAGATCAAACGCTTCAGCATCTTCACGTGCCAATTGATGTCCTCGTTCCAATAGTGGTTCAGCGACTTTAATGCATGATTCGGCTGAAGTCCAACCATCTTGCCACCGCTCCTTACCCAATGTTAAATTGCAAACCATCAAGGATAGCGCAGCACCCTGTGAAAGAGCAACTGCCGCAGCAGTTCCACCACCTGGTGTGGGCGCGTCTGATGCGAGTGCATTACGATATTCGGCAAGAGTCATACCTCCATAATCAGTCATTCTGTCACCCCCGCAGCCCATTCAATAATTCGTTCATGCGGATTAAATTCACACAAATAATCCAAGTTTAATCCACTGATTGCAGCATCTACCAATGTTTCTATGTCAGCATCATCTGAGCCATGATGGTAGAATTTTCCAGCATCTACAATGGCATTGAGTGGGACAAGACCAACCAGTTCACCTGCGGTGGCCTCCAAATCTAATGTTTGAGCCTCTTTACGAATAGCCTCTGTTACGATATGCAGCCCCGTTTCTGAATAATCTAGTAGATTCATTGAGACCTGTGCAATATCATCGTTATACATCCACCCTGCGGCTTGTAGCGACTGGAATCGACCCGGTATTCTCTCAGCTTTACCGTCAGGACCTATGATTTTTTGACCATCGGAATCCTTTTTCAAAACCCCACTTGTACGTAATTTTCCAGCAATTTTATTGGCAGAAGATTTGTCATCTGTATCTAAATTAACGTTGTAAGCAATCAAAATATTACGGGCACCAGTTGCGGTAACACCCATCTTAGGTTTGAATTCAGCAGGTCCATAATCGGGTTTCCAAGCAGGATCTGTCAACTTCTCAGACAATCCCTCATACTGGCCACGACGTATGTCTGGCAATCTAATGCGCTGATCTGAACGCGCAGATTCCGCATAGAGATAGACAGGAAGACCGAAATCCCGACTCGCATGTTCTGCATAACGCTCCGATAATTCAACACAATCTGACATTGTAGAATCAGAAATAGGGATGAATGGTACGACATCAACGGCACCCATACGGTCGTGTTCACCAGAATGTTTTGACATGTCAATTCGTTCCAATGCGACCTTTGTACCAGAAAGTGCTGCTTTGAGAACTTGCTCAGGTGGGCCAACAATTGTGACCACTGTGCGATTGAAGTCTGCCCCCATATCTACATCTAGCAATGTCACATCTTCGACCGATGTCATGGCCTCAGTAATCGCATCGATTACACTCTGGTCGCATCCTTCCGAAAAATTTGGTACACACTCAATTAGAGCCGCCATAGAAAGTGCTCAACAGAGGCTATCCATGAGTGTTCGCATCAATGGAACAGATGTTCAGGTGCATCTCCACGTGATGAATTGGCCTTCTTTTCAGAAATTCGCTCAATCGCAGTTCTGAAGTCTTTGGAATTGACTGATTTACGCTTGGCACGTATTGCAACCATCGCAGCTTCAACACAGGTTGCCTTCAAATCAGCACCACTGAATCCCTTGGTTTGAGAAACAATTTTACCAACGGTAAGGTCCTTTGATTTGGGCATTTTACCCATGTGAATTTTCAAAATTGCAGTTCTTCCATCTTCGTCAGGTAGTGGAATTTCAATGATACGATCAAACCTACCAGGACGCAGTAGTGCTTCGTCGAGAATATCAGGTCGGTTGGTAGCAGAGATAAGTTTTACATCATCAAGCGCATCAAAACCATCCAATTCTGCGAGTAATTGCATCAATGTGCGCTGGACTTCACGATCTCCACTTGTAGCGGTGTCGAGTCTTTTTGCACCAATGGCATCAATTTCATCTATGAAAACAATCGATGGTGCTTTTTCTCGAGCCAAGTCGAATAATTCTCGAACCATTCGCCCACCTTCACCGATGTATTTCTGAGCCAACTCACTGCCAACTAGCCGTATGAAGGAACAATCTGTAGATGCAGCAACTGCCTTTGCCAACATTGTTTTTCCACAACCTGGTGGGCCTACGAGAAGAACACCCTTGGGTGGTTCAATTCCAAATCTGGTAAACGATTCAGGTGATGTTAATGGCAATTCAATGCTCTCTTTAATGAGTCTAATCTGTTCATCAAGGCCACCCAAGTCATCATAGGAGATTTCAGGGCGTTCTAGCATTTCAGCACCGGTTACCAACGGGTCCCAAGCATCATGCAAGACTTCGATTACGGACAATGTATCCTGATTAAGTGCAACTCTCGCACCAGGTTTGAGAGAATCTGCATCGATACGTTGGTTCGCAGCCACAAGAAACACCGTACCATTGGAAGATCTGACGACGACTTTCTCATCACTGATTCGATCTTGAACGTGGCCAACAATGTGTGGAGGTGAACGCAGCATGCGGATTTCTTCTTCCAATCGGTTCACTTTCTTTTTTTGTTGACTTACTTCATTTTCCAAATATACACGCTCGGTCAGTAAATTCTGTGCCTTTTCAGTTAACTCTCTGAAATCCTTCTCAAGTCGAGAAAGTTGGCCATCGAGGCCATCATCATCGCGAGATGGCATTGAATCGTCACCCGGTGTGATGGCATCAGAGTCTGAAGTCATGGTTGGTCGGCATGGTGAACGTTCAAGAAGATTTACACATTGATTGTAGGTATAGTGAACTTGAAGACCCATGCCGTAGGGCAGCAGGTGGGATACGATGGGTGACTGTGAACTCTGTGGGGCAATGAAGGTCGGTACACGCTCTGTAATGCGTGGACAAACATCGATTGAAGCGTGCAAGCAATGTATGCAAAGAATGGGTATTGCCCTACCGGATGAGAACCAAAACAACACCCCTCGCCCAACTCATCAGCCAAAACCGAAAGCAAGCGGTGGATATCGCGGGACTGGTAAAAAAGGCAAGGATATCATGGTCCGACGCAGCAAAGAGTTGCGTAGCGATTTCTCTTCAGCAATTCGTCAGGCTCGGGAAGCAATGGGTTGGGATCAACGTGAATTGGCCAAAAGAATGGCAGAACGAGTCAATATCATACAACATTCTGAAGGTGGCAAGAGGCCAACCGATTCAGTCGTGAATAAATTTGAAAGGATTTTGAATATTCAACTAATGGTCGAAAGGACAACAGAAGAAGAAACGATTGTTCGTAACACCAAGGATCGTCAGATGACGATGGAAGATTTGTATAATCAAGCTAAGAAGGACATGCGAGGTGACTAGATGACATACGATGTGCCATTGCACATCATACATCTTGAGCAAGATGATCCTAAGAAATGCACGGCTCGAAAATTGGCCTCTAGGGAATTGGCCACGTTACACTTCAGCACACGTAGACCACCTCGACGCGGATATTTGCTAGACCCTTCTGCAGGTGTCATATTGGGACCTGATGACTTACCACTGATTGAGAAAGGGGCATCATTGGTTGCTTTGGATTGTTCATGGAAGCGGTTGACTGAATCAATCAGTCAAATCCGTAAATCATCACCTCGATTGGAAGGGAGAACTCTTCCATTGGTTCTTGCGGCAAATCCAGTCTCATGGGGGAAACCTGGCAGATTGAGTACCGTTGAGGCACTAACCGTATGCCTGATGTTATTGGGTAAAGAAGAACAAGCCAGACGGATACTCAAGCCATTTTCATGGGGTGAACAATTTTTAATCCTAAATGCAGAACCTTTGAAGGCATATAAAGATGCAAAATCGCGTGAAGAAATCGTAGATTTACAATGGGAATTTTTTGAAAAACCAGAGAACTAACGCACTCTTGATCCATTTTCAATCACACCATCAATTGTAATCAGTTTGACAGCACCTTGACCATCATCTGCAGCACAAATCATCCCTTCTGAAACAATCCCTCGTAATTTACGAGGTTCAAGATTGGCGACAAAAACAACCAGTTTACCAGTCATCTCTTCGATTGTGTAGTATGGTTTGAGTCCTGCACATACAGTTCTACCAGAATCGGTACCATCGTCAATCTTGACCACATACAATTTGTCTGCATTGGGATGATCTTCAACAGATGTAATCGTGCCAGTACGCAATTCAACAGACATGAATGTATCAAAATCCAAATATGCTGTTCCTTCAGGTGCTTTGTTCATTTTATTTTCCTCCTTTACCTTTGATTTTTTACCGGTGCCCTTGACTCCGTGCCCTGGGTCATCATGTGTTTCTGATTGAACTGTTGACACGAGCGATTCTTCGTGCTCTAATATTGAATCTAAATCTAGACGTGAAAACAATGGCTCACTGATGGCTGACCACGTCATTGGGATGGTCCAATCAATTGCACTTTCATATGGGACCTCGGACACCTGACCATCTTGACCAAGCATTGACCAAAGTCGCTGGGCACTAAATGGTAGGAATGGTTGACTTGTAATCGCCAAAAAGCGAGCCAATCTCCATCCAAATGCCAATTTTGCAAGACTATCTACTGTTTTGGAAGAACCATCGTTTAGGTTCTTGATGGCCTCCCAAGGGGCTGCCTTCTGAATCATTTGATTTCCATATTGGGCTGCAGACATTACATGACGCAAAGCTTCCTTGTATCGGTGTCGATTTAGGCTTTGATTAATTTGAACATAGATTTGCTCTAGTCTTTCCATCGCATCTTTGCACAATTCCAATTGGTCGTAAACGTGTAATGGATTTTCTGGATCCGATTCCGTACTGTCCGCGGCACCCAATTTGTTTCCTAAACTCATTATTCGATTTACATAATTGCCATATGTACCATTCAGTTCAGTATTGATTTTTTCAACAAAATCAGGCCAATTAAAATCGGTATCATGACTCTCTGGCATGTTAATGCTTAGGTAGTATCGCAAGGTATCTGGGTCGAATCGCTCGAGGAATGAAGGCAACCATACAGCATGTTTACGACTCTTGCTAAATTGTCCACCAGCCAACATGAGATATTCCATTGCGGGGACATTGGTTTCTAGTGCCAAATCACCAGGCCCTGGTAGACGAACCTCATCTCCTTCCCCTAATCCGTTGTTGGCATGATTCAAACCCATAATGAGAGCGGGCCAAATTACAGTATGGAATGGAATGTTATCCTTGCCAAGGAAGTATAGATGCCGAGGCACCACACCGTCTTCAGAAACACACCACCATTTCTTCCAATCTTCCGAGTTGGAATATCTCTGAGACCAGAGTCTTGCGCATGAGTAGTATCCCTGGACTGCCTCGAACCATACATAGACACATTTCCCATCCCATTCTACTCCTTCGAGTGGTAGTGAAATTCCCCATTCAAGATCACGTGTTACTGCTCTGGGGCGGAGGCCCATGTCCAACCACTGCTTGGTCATGGCACGTACGTTGGGCTTCCACGAGGTGTTTCTTTCAGCAGCATGTTGTTCCAGTGCAGACTGGAATCGGTCAAGTCTGTAAAAAAAGTGCTCAGTATCGCGGATTTCGATATCAGCGTCAGGGTTCATTTTTGAACGTGGATTTTGTAATTCATGAGATTCGTAGGTCGTACCACATTCATCACATTGATCACCTCTAGCCCCATCTTCACCACAGTTTGGGCATTCACCTTCGACATAACGATCAGGGAGGAAACGGCCACCATTTTCACGAATCTCGTAATATTGTTGCATTGTTTTTTGCTCAAATAATCCCGCTTCCAACAGTGATTTGAAATTCTCCTGTACGAATTTCTTGTGTTCCGGGTCACTTGTTCTGTTGAATAGAGAACCACCATAATCAACTCCACGAGCGTCGATATTTGGCTCCCATGAACAGCCGAGATCAAGAAGGGCCTGAGTGTTGGTAGCGTGGTATTTGTCAACAACATCTTGTGGAGATATTCCCAAAGTTTCAGCTGTAACAGTAATCGGTGTTCCGTGTTCATCAGAACCTGATACCATCAATACACGGTTGCCTTTTGCACGTTCATATCGTGCATGAATATCTGGCGGGAGATAGCAACCAGCAACGTGCCCAAGATGTAAGGGTCCGTTTGCGTAAGGCCAAGCAACACAAATTAGAACATGCTCGCCAGACATAAAACCCCTCATTCTTCATCTGTTTCAGGGGATTCTCCAGTATTTTGGCCAAACTTTTCCTTCGCGAATTCACGCAAATCTTCAGCGGTGGTCCCTTCTTCGATTGCATCAAGATCTGCTTCATCAACAATCTCAACACCCAACAGTGTTTCGATGACATCTTCCATGCTCAGAAGTCCTCTAGTGCCTCCAAATTCATCCTGTACAATCATGATTTGTTCTCTCTTTTCCAGAAGGATGTCAAGAGCAACATCGACTGATTGTGATTGGTTACAGAATGTCACTGGCCTCATGATTTCAGACATTAATACGTCATCTTCATCTGCAGCCGCCTTTCTCAAGATATCACTACGTAACACAATTCCATGGATATCGTCGATCGACTCCCCAGTGACTGGTAATCGCCCATGAGTCATAATTGGAATTTCTTTCCGAACAGTCTCAACGGTCCAATCGACGGATACAGCAGTCATCACGACACTAGGGGTCATTACTTCGCTCACCAATTTTTCTCGCAATCGCAATAAATTGGTGATGACTTTTTCTTCATCTTCCTCTATAGCCCCTTCAGATTCCCCAATATCTGCCAAAGCAACCAATTCTTCTCGAGATACTGTCTCTTGTTCTGCTGCAGGAAATATGCTGCGAATTATTTCGATTGGTACGACTACCCATATCAATAGCCAAATCAAAATATTGAGGATATATGCACTCGGGACAGACAGAGATTTCCAATACAATGTCCCCAGTGTCTTCGGTAAAATTTCACTGAATAACAAAACACCAATTGTCAATAGTGCTGAGGCAATGGCCATTGCATAATGTCCGTCATAAATGGCCTCAACTTGAGTACCGACACCAAGTGCGCCAACAGTGTGAGCAATCGTGTTTAGTGTCAAAATTGCAGTCAATGGTCGTTCAGGATCTTCCTTGAATCGAACCCATTGCGTAGCAGTTCGACTACCCGCTGCTTCCAATACAGCAACATGACCCCTGGAAGTCGATAATAAAACAGCTTCAAGAATTGAACAAAGGAACGATGCTCCAATCGCAACACAGGCATAAATTACAATCAATGATTCAGGACTCATGTTATGCACCTCGCGCAAAGGAACGGAATACTACCGTTAAGCAACTCAAACGAGCAGTTTGGCCTGGTTCAATCATTACTTTCTGCATCCTCGTCTTCTGTAGCCGAGCCCGACCAGCCCTTCTTTTCGCCCCAGTCACCCAAGGATTCGAGTCTAGACATCCAGCGATTGTCACCGGTATCTGCTCGCTCTGCAACAACATACCAGCAGCCGTATAGCGTATCATACATATTTTGGGTGTGACCATTGGCTTTGCGCAGTTTGGTAACGATGTAATCAGCAAGTGGAACAAGCAAGATTACGACCGCAAATGCAATTGCCGATTTTCCTTCTTTCGAAGTTGCAGGATCTGACATATTGGCAGTACCCATCAAAAGTGCACTCAAACCAATCAACCAGAATAATGTCGTCATATTGGATAAAAACAAATGTGTCCAATGCGGATGGTTGCCTTTCGAATTAACAAAACGTGTTCGAGTGAGGAACATACCCACGGTTCGATTTGTCTTCAGTGGGAGAATTATCATGTTCAACAGTAGTGGAATCGCTGCACCTACCAAGAATAGAGTTGGATTGAAGAATGCTCCTGAAGCAGTGTAAGCAATTAGACCGACAATTCCAGCATAAGAAACAATCATGTCAACCAATTTTCGCGCGAAAATACCTGCCTTGCCCGCGAGTTTGAAATTATCGGGCATAACACGGGGCTCACGAACTTTTTTCTCTCGAGGCTCACGAGTTGTCTTCGCTTTCTTAACTGGCTTTGCCTTGGCTACTTTGACAGGTTTTGCTTTCACTGTCTTAGCCTTTGCAGCAGCCTTTTTTGGCTTATCGTCATCTTTGATTTTACCTGCTTTTTCTAGGAGTCCCATGGAATCACTCTCCGTATTTTTCGCCTATCGTTTTATACAACTCAAAATCGGGTGATGCTACAAAGGCATCTAGCATATCTTCAGGCATGCTGCCGAGTTCATTGTTAATCATATTGAAGAATTTTTGACGCGACTTTTCGCTAGCACCGCTTGGATCAGCACCTATTTCCTGGAAAAGCGCAAATCCATTCGATTCAACGAAATTACTGACCCAATCTTCTGGCATATCTCCCAGTAGTTGATTGATAATATTAAAGAAATCAGCAAATTCATCTGATGTATCTACAACATCTTCGTCATCACCATCATAATCAGGAATCTCGGGTCGTTCGGGGATATCTTCCAGTGCATCTTCATCCGCTTCACCAGATATTACAGAAATCAGAATCTTACGTTCAGCGATTAATGCCTTTAGTGCGGGGGCGAGTCGTTTCTTCTCAGCATTGCTATCTGCTGATTTGTATGATCTCTGGAGCGGACGTAGAATTGCTTCAACATCGTTTAGTTGGGTTTGCAATTCACTCTCTTCCGCCTCCTCTTCAGGTGCGGAGATTAATTCAACCACTGGGACTGCTTCTCGTCTGGCATCTTGTTCAGCTCGACGCATAACAATGATCTCACGATCCAGTTCATGTCCAAAACGATCGGAATAGCGATCGAGTAATGAACCAATTTCCCCACTGCCAATACGATCTATGGCCCCGTACATTTGTGGCAAAGATTTGTCAGATCTTCGTTTCCACAACTCACGGTAATCCTCAGTTTGATCACTACCGGTATTCTCGGGCGAAGGGGATTCTGCTTCGGACACAGCTTGTACCTGTACGGTTGCCTCAGGGGCGGGTGCAGGTGAAGGCAATGGTGGTAATTCCATAGCCGGTGGAGGTGATGGCAATGGTGGCAATTCCATAGCGGGTGCAGGTAGAGGTGGTGTATCGATAACTGAAGGTTGCATGATTTCTGGTGCTTCCGAAATAGGAGGCGCTGTGATTACTTCATCGATGACGACTGTTGGCTCAGGAATGGTTTCAATCACTGGCTCCGGTTGAGTTTCAACGGGTTCCAAATCTGCAATAGGAGTTGTCATTTCGACCCATTGCTTGGCAGCCTCGGTCAACTCGTTCTTTGTCAGATACAAATTCTTGTTTGCATCGAATGCAGTTGCATGTACCAAAAAGGCATCACGATCTGAAATTTCAAATTTAGCGATAATCGCATCAAGAACTGTATCTTTCCACTTGTAATCAGCAACACTTACTTCAGATTCTTCTTCAACAGGTTCAGAATCTAATGCGCTCAGCAAATCTTCAGTAACGACTGGCTCGTCAATTACCTGTGTATCTGGCGTCGAATCGGTAGGTGCTGTGGACGACAGTAAGTCTAGCGCAGACATTGGATCGGGTAATTCAACATCTTCAGCAGCAGAAGCATTGGCCACAACAGGTGCAGGAGCAGGTTCGGGCATCGGTGGAGGGGCAATAATCTCAGGCATTGGAGGAGGTGCTGGCATCTCAGGCATGGTTGGTGGTGGGAGAATTTCAGGCATTG
>NTJU01000060.1 GCA_002457195.1 Marine Group II euryarchaeote MED-G33
TGATTGGTCAAGGTATGGTTGATGTCCAAGGTGATCAGGATGATATCGAATCTCTTCGCACTACCATCGAAGCTCACTTTGACACGGCTACAATCCCTGAAAGTGGAGCACAGTATTACGGTTACAGCGGTGCATTTGAATGTATGACTGCTGGAGCTGGAGATGTAGCATTTGCCAAAACATCGTCATACGAAGATCATTGCGAAGACAATGAATGGTGCCTTGATCGAGACGAGTATCGAATGCTCGAACCTGCATTTGGCCAAGTGCCAACCCACCCAGTGATGGTTGATCCGACTCAGATTGATTCAGAAAAGCAAGATGCTTTTGTTGCAGCAATGCTGGCAATGAGCAGTGAGATGTGGGTCGAAGATTATCCAATGGGTGACACGAACTATACTGGCTGTTACAGCATGACGACCCATCAGGTTGCGGATATTCCACAGAATACATGTGGTGGTGAGATTCTCCAGAATGTCCTCGAGAACAACGGTGCGGTGGTCTCCGTAACCAGCCAAGATCATCTTGGTTCTTACAGTGATGCAATTGCGAACATCCCTGGGATTTCTGCATACTTCGACGATAAGTACGGCAGTTGAGACCGAAAAACAAGGAAAGCCGGCCCAGCCCTATAGGGCTGGGCCGTGCCTACGTTTCAAAAGGGGGTATTGAGTCGGACCCCTTGATGCCTGAGCCGATTGTCAGTATCCGCGAGGCGGAAATTGGTTTCGAAAGGGGCAATCCATTGCTCGTAGATGTAGACTTGGAGGTCCATCCAGGGGAGATCATTGGAATCATTGGCCGCTCGGGAATTGGGAAGAGTACTTTGCTTCGCACGATTGCTGGACTCCTCCCTCCTTTGTCAGGTCACATCGATGTGCCGACAGGAAGAGGGGATGTGGGTTATATTCCTCAGAGACTCGGTTTGGTCAATCACAAAAATGTGGGTTACAATGTGATGATGGGGGCTCTCCCTAGAGCACCATTTTGGCAGACATTGTTCTCACTACCGGGGTTTGAGTTGAGACAATCTGCTAGGGAGGCTATCGATGCTGTAGGCCTTTCAGATAAGGTGTTAGATTCGATTAGCCAGTTATCAGGTGGACAGCAGCAAAGGGTTGCAATCGCACGTTCAATGGTTCAGAAACCTGCCATTCTTCTCGCCGATGAGTGTCTAGGGGAGTTGGATTCAGAAACGGCAAAAGAAATCATTGAACTCATTCAGAATTTAGCGAAGGAAGAAAATATTGCCATCATGGTTGTCGATCACAACCCCGTTCGTGTAGCTACATTTTGCGATCGTGTATTGCATGTCAAGGGCACTCAAATCGAGGAGGTGGTTGTGTGAAAATCCTTCAACATCTGAAAAAACGGCCGAGTATAGTCGTATATTCGATTATCATCCTTCTAGCGATTACCATTTCAAATAAATTGGGACTCACAATTGAAAATTTAGATCAAGCATGGGGGAATGCTGGTGTTCTTTGGTCAGAAATGTTCCCCCCGGACTTCAGTGTTGTCACCGATCGCGCCTCATGGACGCAAACGGAATGTACATGGGAGGCGGATTGGGCCTGTAGTGCTGCGATTCACGGGTTATCGGAAACAATCCAAATCGCCTTCTTAGCGACTCTTTTTGGGATGCTCCTTTCTCTGCCTTTGTCCATGATGGCTGCTCACAATCTCTCACCGATTTGGCTGTCGACAATCACACGGAACTTCCTTGCAGGATTACGTGTCCTCCCTTCTCTTGTTTGGGCTCTAATTTTCGTCATCATGTTTGGCCCAGGTCCGCTTGCAGGTGTTCTTGCCATGACGTTGTATACCATCGGTTATCTAGGTAAATTGCAATATGAAGCCCTCGAAGGTGTCAGCAGACACCCGCTAGAAGCGGCCCGAGCAATGGGCTTACCCAGATGGCAAATTGCTCGTTACTTCGCCCTCCCTGAGGCTAGCAATTCGATATTGAGTCAAATTCTATTCATGTTTGAGTACAACATCCGACATGGTTCGGTCATTGGATTGGTCGGAGCCGGTGGTATCGGGTGGTATCTCAACAATTATCTCGGTGTATTCTCCAGATACGATCGTGCATTGGCTCTGATTATCGTGATTTATGTTGCAGTTGTGATTATTGATCAAATTTCGTTGAGTATTCGCCACAGATTCATGGACAGTGAAACCCATGCCCCTAGGGCCCGCTGGCGAGAAATCATCCCATTTTTCAACAAGCGTGAGGTGCAGAAGTGAAGAATTCGAAGAAAACGATTCTCGCAATAATCTGTGCTACAATCATTGGTTCAGGATATTGGTATTACCTCGTTTCTTCCTATGAATCTGAATTGGGTACGTCAAACACTTTTGTTGGCATAGATGATGAATCATCGGTTTCTAATGGAACCAATGATCGTTTACTGTCGATTGGATTTGATAGTGGAGAGGACCAATTGGAATGGGCATTTACATCGATTACACTTTCCCAAGGCGAGGAAGAGTATGATTGCACATTGGGGGGGCTCTCATCCATCCATCAACAACCTGGATTGGTTCAAACCAAACTAAATGCGGATGGTCAAACCTTCACCATGTTGGTTGATGCAACATCCGAATCATCCTTCACGAAAATATCTCTGAGCAACATGACTGAATCAAATGTCTCTGATTTTTCTCTACGATTTTCAAAGACAGATATTTTTCTCTCAGACGATTTATCTTGGTTATTGGTTGAAGATGTCGAATTTAATCAATTAACTGAAGTCCCAACTGGTAATTTCAGCAATGACACCTCCACACGTTTGGAATGGTATGAATATGATATTTCAACACATAGAGTCGAACCTCTAAAACAGATTTACATCATCGACGATGGTTCTACCATTTACAAAATTCAATTTGTAAATTACTACAACGAAGCGGATGAATCGCGCCATATCACATACCTCGTATCACGATTGGCTGGCGACCCAATCCCTGCAATTAGTGACCCAAATTTGGTTCAAGCATCACCTTGTATCATCATTGATGATGATTTATTTTGGTCGCCATCTGAAACCATTGAAATCCAAGAGAATGGATTTTCAATATGTCAATCAAGCTGCCAATTAAAAATTGCAGTGACCTATGAGAATACCAAAGTCACTGGGACTGAAAGCATCGATCTCAATTAATCGATTAACTCTCAGCACTGATTCGAATCGCACCATCTTCATAGTGGACATAGATGTTGTTTGGCACCTTACTTGTTAGTGCAGCCAGTGCCTCATTCACTTCATCGACACTGACTTTGAACGCCTTTGCAGCACGTGCGGCTTTCCAAGGCACTTCTTCAAAATCGGATTGGCGAATCCACTCGAACAGACGAGTCTCAAATTCGGTGAGGTCTGTGAAGGCCATGCAACGCCCAATCGGTCAAGGGACTTGAGGCTTTCACACCAGAGATTCAGCCATAGAACGTACACATTCATCGGCAGTAATGGTGCCATCAAGCAATGCGCACAGGGAATTGATGAAGGGTACATCACAACCGATCTCGGCAGCCTTCTCAGAAAACATCCGCGCTGCCCGGACCCCTTCTGCGACCATGTGCATCTCTCCAAGGGATTCTTCGAGTGTTTTTCCATTCCCCATTTTTTCACCGAGTGTTCGGTTTCGAGAACGAGGACTGGCGCTGGTTACGTACAGATCACCCAGACCAGCAGGTCCGAATGCAGTCTCCGGTTGAGCTCCCATCATCGGAAGCAAACGTTGACCTTCAGCAAATCCAATCGTGATCAGCGCAGCCTTGAGGTTGTCACCACCAATACTGCCTCGCAATCCATCGACAACTCCGCAAGACAAAGCGACCGTATTCTTGTAAGCGCCCCACAATTCACACCCCACAGCATCTTCACTTGGAACCAGAATGATCGAATCGGTTGCGAGCCGGTCTGCAATACGTGAGGCTACCGAAATATCGTGACCAGCGACCATTGCGGTGGTAATGACTCCGCGAGCGACCTCTGGTGCGATTGTGGGCCCCGTCAAGACAACCACAGTATTGGAAAGTCCCGCAGCAGCAATCTTCGCCTCAATCGCCTCAGAAATGAGTCCTGAACCCCCTTCTTCGGGTGGTGCAAGGCCCTTGGCGAGATCGAGGAGGACATGTGAGGGACGTAGGTGTGGGATGACGTCTTCAATCACGGAAAGAATCACACCACTGGGCAAAGCGAGAACGATGACCTCGCTGGCCTCCATCGCTTCACCAATATCCATGGTGACGTCGATGTTCAATTTCATGCCAGGTAGATATTTTGAATTCTCACCAGATTCCAAGATCGATGCATAGACTTCTTCTTCAATCGTCCAACCAATGACGCTGTGTGAATCATTGGCCCAACTCAGTGCAAGGGCAGTACCCCAATTGCCAAGACCGAGAACCGCAATTTTGGACATGAATCGCGTCCCAATCGCCGGAGCATTTGACCGTTGCCTATTCTACGGCCTCTATCGCTACATTCTAAGAGATGGGCCGAGGAGCGGTGGTCAAGCAGGGGTTGCCAAGCTTGGTCAACGGCGCTGGGTTTAGGTCCCAGTCCTCAGTGGTTCGCAGGTTCAAATCCTGCCCCCTGCACCATCCAATCTCTTCACTCAGACCTTCTGCCAATCGGAACCATTCCACCATCGATTTGTTCCATCATCCATGATTCTCCAGGTATGGCCTGCTTCATCAGTCCATTCTTGAACGACAATTGGTTCCGTTTCACTTTGCTGTTCTTGCTCATTTACTTTCAATCCAAAAACCAGCTCAATTTCTGCGACTCTTTCGGCCGAAATGTTCAGTGCCTGCGCAGTTGCTTGAAGGATTCTGCGTTCCGCTGCCGTAATTACTCCGTCTGCCCCTGATGCGGAATAGGCTTGCAAGTATGTGGTTTCAGATTCAGATAATGCTGAGGGGATGATCTTTTCACCGAAGCGTTCGAGAGTAGAAAGCACCGGTTTACGGACAACCAATATACTCGCTCCAATGAACACACCTCCAAATGCACCGTATCCAATGAACGACTCCATTAACTCGCATCCGATCAAAAATAATACAGCTCCTAAACCGGTGAAAAGTGAGTTTCTGAATGTGCGCCGTAACTTGGAATCAATGCCCAGTACAGTGTCTTTCATCGAGGCATATGCAAACATCATTCCTTCAAATGCAAATGGTAAAGGAATCATCAGACCGGTAAGGATCCATGTGTACTCACTCAATATATTCGATAGTTGTCGTGAGTTTGCCAAGTCGTTAACGAGGTTGTCGCCGAATGAAGGTGCATTCCCAATTCCGCCATTTAACATCGGAATGATAACAAATAGTGAAATGAAAAATACCATGTTTCCAATTACCTTGCCAAGAAATCCGATGTATAGTGAACGAGAAGTCAAACGATGACTATTTTCTTCGGCCTCGTATTGTTTCATTGAAGATCGCATAATCAACAGTGCAATGATAGAAATAAATGGGGAAAAAGCAACCATAAATAATCCGAATATTGGTATGTCTTCAAATGCCCATTCGCCAACGGTCGGACAAGTTCCGATTGAATCAAGCGTTTCTTGCATTGATGCACTGACGACTCCAACCTGCATTTCGACCAGAGGTTCCGCACCGACCTGTGAACAAATAATCCATCCATTATTTTCGTACACCCATAGATCTGTTGCAATGATCATGAAAACCATCGTCAATAGTGGCATGATGTACCATACATGCCTTTGGAACAATGGCTTGTAAAGAAATGAAAGTCGTTTGACTCGATAATAAATCGGGAAACATAGGTACATCGCTACTGAACAAACATGCGCTGAAATGAAGAACGTAGTATTGAAGTTCCACAGATATTGATCAATAAACCACCAATCATGACCACCTGGGGTGATGTTCTTCATGTGGTAAGCAGCCTTGAATGCTTCACAAGCAATTAGCACAGCCATGAAACGATTCTCTGATGCGCGCGGATTGGCACGAATTATTAGAATAGACAAACTAAGCAACCAGATCCAAACAATCAGACTGAGCCAATTGGTGACCATAGGAATGCCAAACTGTTCCTGTGCTGTGAATGCCTTAGAATAATATTCACCGATGGATTCCATGTTATGCCGAATGAATTCTAACATAACATTGTTCCGAACCACGTCTGTTCAACGAATGTCTCATGCCCCCGATTCATTCTTCAGAGTCATCTCGAAGTCGAAGCTTTCTCATTTCCCGCCAATAGACGAGTCCAGCCAGTGAAAACAACACGATGGGGACTCCATACAGGAACAAATCGCTTACAGGCTCTGATTGCGCGGCATTTACTCCGGAAACTTCGCCCACTTGGCGATTCCATAAATCCTGATCTGAAGGCACCCCGTCACCATTGACAGTATTGATTTGAAGCCGATATTCAATCGTCAATGTATCATCTTCAGGCGCAGTCCAATTGGCCGACCAAGAACGTTGGTCGTTTCCAGCAGTTGTATGCCCGATTTCATGGTTGGAAAAGATTTGAACTTCTTCGGAGATGTTGGTCAATCTTCCATGACTCATCCACAGATTGAAACCTCCTAAATTGGTGTGGTTTTCAATCGGTTCTGCTCCATTGGTTGCAGAGAAATTGAGAGTGTATGTTTCGTTGGCCTCATATTGCTCTGGTAGCCCTTCTAGAGTGATGACCACAGTCTCAGTCGGCACGGCATTGTGACAGGTACAACCATTGGGAACATCGTCCACGCCATAAGGGTAAGATTCACCACTTGGCAAAGGGAGAATCATCAAGAAAAATACGAGTCCCAGTACCCCTACTTGCCGTATCCCCATGAACTCCTCGGGGTGCCCTAATCTCATCAATCCTCGCCATGATTCTGAGTGAAGGGTCAAGACCCCTGTCGTCCAAAGGGCCAAAAGGTGGAGCGACCTGCTGGACCCATGAGCGACGATGAAAACCCCGCCGTAGGCGGGGACGATTTGATGTCGCCTCACGAATTACTCGAGGAACTTGATACCGATGAGTCGGGTTGGATTGAATCCGATGAATTTGAGAAGCGTGACTCAATCGACAAGGAGCTCGACAAGATTCGAGTCCGACGTAGTGGGGATTCACGGAGATTTCCTCGAGGAATCGAAGATTTCGTTCTGATTGGGGGTATCATCTACGGTCTCATGTTCTTTGGTGGGACATTTGCCATGAGTGCAGGTTTGCTTGGAAACAGCGTCGCGATGGATGAAACACTTTCTGACACCTTCCTCGATTTTGAGAATTGTACAGACCCTGGAGATGAGGTCTGGATCAACGTTTGGATTGATGATACACACAATATTCGAATCGATGCGATGAACGTGCCCGCCGATGCGATTTACACGAATATTTCGTACAGTTTGAGCGAAGGTACTGCGAAAAATTCGTTGGGTGAGAAAATCAAAGAAGAAAATTCAACGACAATTAAAATCGATATTCATTCATGGCCAGATGGCGACTATGATTTACATGCTGAATTCTCCAATCGATCCGTTGAACTGATTGAAGAGACCAATGTCACAACGAATGAAACAACCATTCGTGAAGAGTGGACTGAGAAAACCATTGCACAATCGACGGTCTTTGTTGAAGTCAAGAGCCGAGCCCCTGGCATGGCATGGTTGCCTTGGGTCGACGATAACCCTGTGACCGAAGCAAAACTCACCACGGATGAATCTCGACGCTGTTGGACCACTTCTGAACTGGGCAACTGGGGTTGGATCATGATGGGTGCTGAATGGGGTGGCGGTCGAGAAACCGCAATGCTCGCCGGCGGTTCTGCAGGTGTCCCACCCTGGTGGATGGCTTTCGTCTCGATGTCGATGTCGATCTTCTTCCTGTTCGTTCAATATCCACTGATGTATCGGTTCTATCACACTGAGGATGATGACGTCCTAAGTGAAGTGCAATTGAAGCGTTTGATTCAGCAAGCGATTCAGAAAGCAGAGAATAAAATGAAACTTGAAGTCGATTGGGGCGAGTGGAAAATGCAGGAACGAGACATCAGTATCGATGTTCTCGTTCCTTACAAGACCACCATGGAAACCCACGTTGATGTTCAAGAAATTCGTGGGTTGATGGTCACTCTCGTTCTCGATGAGTTCAAGGAATTTGGAGTCATGAAACCACTCCACCTCCAGGCAAAGGCCGTTGACAGTCGTCAGGGCATCTTCGAGTCTCTGGAACACGGACTCGATATGAAGGTCGAGGCTCAAGGAGAGCGTGCTGAATTGGTCGATGACTACTCGAAGTTCTTCGAAAGTGTAGGGACACTTGCCGGTGTTGAATATCAAGCGATTAAAGAAGTCAAGAAGTGGTTTGCAACACAGCGTCTTGTCGATCGCGGATCCAAGGTCTATTCAGACGACCTCTCGCTCTATGTACGAATTATCTACAAGCCGAAGCAGCGCTTTGCTTTCTTCCGATTCAAGCGCTCATATGTGGATGTTGAAGCAGACATTGAGAACTACATGCGGCGCAAGATGAAGGATTATCTTGAAGATCGAAATTTGGTCGTCAGTGCCCGAAATGAAGTTCAAACACTCTCCGATCGTTCAGCCGCAGGCCGTGTAGAAACCGGTGGCGAAGAAGGCAAGCACCAGGCATTGGTTGCCAAGCAGGAAGGTATCGTTGGTACCCTACTGCAAAATCAGGTCATGGGTGATGTATTGTCAACGGTTGAATTCGTAGCGCAAGAAAAGCGTGATTTCATCAATCGCTGGGGATTCTGGGGTCTCATCGTTTTCGTTTGGATTCCGTTCATGGCATCAGGTGTCTTGGTCGGCGCCATGCTAGGATTGCTCAGCCGAATGAAATTCACCAACGTGCTCATCGCCTGCACGATTGGAGGATTCGCTGCTTCTGTCACTTGGGCTTATACCGCCCGAGGAATCATCGAAGTCATGGAGCGTTACCACGCTGAAGCTCTTATCCCGTGGTTGATTGCCATTGTAATCGCCCTCGCTGTATTCCACCTTCGGACCAGCAAGAAGCGTCGTAGAGAAGCACTGTTCAAGGAAACAGTACAGTTCTTTGGTGGTACTGCCGATGCAGAATAATTCCATTGTCATTCTCATGGGAGTTGAAAGTAATGAACAAATTATTGCGAATGGAAAATATTGAGCGGTTTTATGAAACACCAGCTGGCGTGGTCAAAGCCCTTGATGGCGTTGATATCGAGATTCAAGAAGGAGAACGCGTAATTCTTCTAGGTCCATCTGGATCAGGAAAAACGACATTGCTGAATTGCCTTTCAGCCCTCGATAGTCCAACAGGTGGCTCATACACTTTCCAAGGTGAGGAAGTACCCCGCAATCATTCAGAGAAGATGACCTCATTCCGGAGAGACAATATTGGTTATGTGTTCCAATTTTTTAATCTCCTTCAAGACCTTACAGTACTGGAGAACATTCAGTTGATTCAAGAACTCGCTGGCAAAAAAAATCCTGAACGCGCAAAAGAACTACTAGCATTGGTAGGCTTAGAATCTGAAATCAATCGATTCCCAGGAGAGATTAGCGGTGGGCAGCAACAAAGGGTTGCAATCGCACGAAGTATTGCAAAGAAACCTACGTTGCTTCTAGGAGATGAGTTGACAGGGAATCTTGATACTGAGACATCTCAAAAAGTCATGTTGGCCCTCGTAGAAGCATGTGCAACAGAGAATATCACAGCGGTCTTCGTAACACATGACGAATCATTGGTTGAATATGCAACGAGGGTTATTCGAATCGATAGTGGCAAAATAGTATCAGATGAATTCACAAATTTGTGATGAGGTGGACTGATGTCTAATTTGTTGAACAAAAGACTCGCAAGGAGTCTGTGGCGGAGCAAGACCCGCCTCATTGCAGTTATCAGCATGATTTTCGTTGGTGTATTCGCAGGAGTTACCTTTGGGGGTTATGCTGCAAACCTGGATACGATGTATGATTCATTATACGAAGATTCTGAATCAGGAACAAATCTCGCAGATCTTTGGATTGACAACAAAACTGTAGTATGGTCCGATGAACAAGTATCAGGTTTTTGTGATTCTCTACACACTTCGTGGCCCTCTTCATCAGCCTCACTCGATGGTTGTGAAGGTAGAATGGTTGTAGATGGTGCACTTTTCCATTCGAATACCTCAGGCGATTACATCATCAAATCAGTATGGCATGGGATTCCACAAAATGCGGATATCGATCGTTTGTGGTTTCCAGCAGGTCACTCAGAAGGAAGAGTTGCACAATCTGCAAATGAAATAGTGATGGATGCACACATTACCGATGCTCTTCAACTTGAAATCGATGACACAGTTAGAATCGGTTCAGGCAATGGTAGTGAAAACTTCACCATTGTTGGGATTGCATACCATCCCATGCATGTGTTTTTGGCACCTGAAGGGTCGATATTCCCTCCCAGCCCAGGGCAGTTCGTGGTTGGTTACCTATCGAGTGAAGGCATTGAGCGCCTGACAGGAGTGGCTACAGGTTCCAGTAACAGGTTGATGCTTGATATTGAGGGTACACCGAATTTTGATTACGCTGACACAGCGGCTTACGAAGGTCAAGAGATAGATGAAATCAAACAAATCGTGAATGCTTCGATGGCAGAACATGCAATAGATGGAAGAATCCAGGACCGCGGGCAAAATAATGCTGTTGAATTGATGCGTCTAGATCTTGAGGGTGCCAAGAAAATGGTCACTCCAATTACTTTGATGATTGGAACCATAGCCGCTATCACGATTGTATTGAGTTTGCAACGTCTTGTTCAGAGCCAATCACGTGAGATTGCGATTTTACGAACTCTCGGTATTCCAAGAACATCTTTGATGATTGGTTATCTGATT
>NTJU01000061.1 GCA_002457195.1 Marine Group II euryarchaeote MED-G33
TTGAATTGTGTTCACGATCACTGGTGATGACAACATCTCCATCATTCCACTTTAGACCAGAAGCAACTTGGTTAATCGAATGAGTTGCATTTGGGGTGAAAATGACTTCACGCGCATTGGATGCCCCAATATGTTCAGCCAATTTACGGCGTGTTCGAGTGACTGTCTGTGAAATCGACATCCCCCATCTGTGGACGGAACGTCCTGCGCATGAGGGGTTTTGAGAATAGTAGTGTTGTATGGCATCAATGACACTTTGTGGCCGCAGTGTCATGCACGCATTGTCAAAATAAATCGGGGCCCCCTCCTCTCTGAGAGGTGGAAACAACTCACGAAATCCAGTGACGTCCATTCGCTCACCATGCCTCGTCATCTGAGAAATGACTGTCTATGGGTGCACTTGTATTACAGGCGGTGCAAATCATACGTGATGAGATACGTGTTGCACAGACCGAGCATTTCTCTCCGGGGGTTCCAACCCCATTACAACCAGCGATTGCACAGGATGCTTCAATTTCTCCACTGGCCAGTTTATTCACTGCTGTAACCTCACCACAATCTGGACATTTACCCGGAATCGCAGATTTCTGTTCAACTTCTGTTCCAGAACTCTGTATCCCACCGATTTGTCTGGAAATACTCGATTCAATCCGCATCCCTCCACTCCCTAGCATGATTTGAGGGTACCAAAGGACATGTAACATCAACCAAACAATCAGCAACCCAGAAACGACGTATATGGTTTTCAGAATCCACCACCAATCGATTTCGGTGGGTTGACGCACAGCAACATAGTGTGCCCCAGACCATGCATGGATTACGACGAGTACACAGTAGCTGATGAGTGCAGCACTCCATGCAATTAGGGAGTGGTCGCGCATTGCAATCTCCCTCTGTCTTGGGTCGGGGTGCCAGTGCCGTTCCTCCACGTGAACATCTCGTGTTTCAGTCACGGCGCGTTGTAAAATAAAGCACACGAAAACGATTAGAATGCCGCCGACAAGTGTGACTGCGTATGCAAAAGAATCTCCCCCGAATGGGAAATTAGCGTCGAATCCATGTGCCCAATATTGACTCAATTCAGCTGCACCTAGGGCAATATACAGACTGACTGCTTGGGAGCGCATCAGTGGAAATATTGTCCACAATCTAATGAGGAGAATCATCCAAAGTGCGAGGGTGATTAATGTGGTTACCATCGCACCCGGAAGGATATTGCTGATGCCCGAATTCTCATCGGTTGGATCAATTCCGATTGAATAGAATCCCTTGGAATTGGACAATTCATTGATCCCAAAGTCCCATCCTGAAACAATCACTGCAGCGAATCCAATTACAAGTGTAATCCAGTGCGACATTGTCCAAGTTGTTCGGATCTTGTAAAAATGGAACATCAACTCGATTTTCAGGTGGTGCAACGGCTCTAAACGAGGGTAATCGATTGACAAATTCTGCTTAATTTTCAAGTCCGTCAGGCGCGCTCCTTCGTGGAAAACCAAGCCGTCACCGGCTTCCGATTCTTCCACCTCACTCTCTGTCATCAAGGGGTCCTGCGACAACCTCGCATTAAGAAAGACTCTACCAGCCGTAGGCTGAACACGGAATATTGCCTCCTTTCTGTGATTCCATAGGCGCCGAGACGGAGATTTGAACTCCGGCGGGAAAACCCACGTGATTTCCAGTCACGCGCGATACCAGGCTATGCGACCTCGGCAATGTTTCGGCGTGCAGCCTTTCCGATATGAGCATGATGGCGATGCTGCAGACGAATTGTAGTGCAATATGGTGTGCGTAGTGGTTAAATTATCGACGCTGGTCGCCGACTTGCTGCCACTGTGGCTTAGAGGTATAGCGACGCCTTGGTAAGGCGTAGGTCGCGTGTTCAATTCACGCCAGTGGCTCTTTCACCCCATCTGGGTCAACCCCCCCAATGTCTTTCATACTCCAAAGTGTCCCGGGACTCCGTAGGAGTCACACTCATGAGGAACAATCGCAAAGTTATGCTTAGCGTATTATTGACATTCATGATGATCTCAGTCCCTTGGGCGGCTGCCGATGTCAGCGGCTGGGTTGGACCCCCACAAATCGCTTCGAGTGGCCAAGATGTCCAAGTCGATGGCTGGAATGTGCCTAGCAATGCAACGATTCTCGATGGTTGGATGACTGCTGAAGACCAAATGGTCGATGCTGGAAATGGGACTGAATGGAGAGTGGATACTACAACCAATTTCTCCGTGGGTCAATTCAATCTTGCAACCATGGATCATTTCGATGGTCGGCTTTCCATCGAACCCGATGATGCGGTTAGTCAAGTGGATTCCTTCGTTGGAGTCGCCACTTTACAATTTGAGCATTCGATGATTCAGGAATCAGGTAACACTTCGATTTGGGAACCAGGCATTCCGAGTTTGGTCAATGGTACACAGGTCGGCAGTACTATGCAAATGCCGTATGGGAATCAACCCGCCAATGCACACACCGGATCCTTGGTCGCTTCGACGCTCATGAATTCAAGCGTGCCCCCTGGAATCGATGCCAGTTTTCATGCAGGAGTTGCCATTCCATCCCCTGTCAACCACTTCAATTTGACATTCTGGAATTGGCGACACACCGATGCCAACGATGGCATGTGGGTCGAATACAAACTTGACAATGGGGCGTGGACTTGGTTGTCCCCAGTTGGAGGGTACAACTCCAACATCACGTTGAATGCAACGTCAACACCGTCGGGTACTCCTAGCGGAAGCACGACATTCCCAGTATGGTCTGATACGACAGCGACAGGTTGGTCCCTTGAGACATTCAATCTTGATAGTCTGCCCAATATCAATACCTCAGTGAACATTGAATTCCGTTGGCGTATTGTTACAGATATCAACAGTAGCGCGAGTCCCGGCTGGTTCATCGATGATATAGGATTGACAAATGTTGGTGGTGCAACCGGTTACTGGCATCATGGTTGTTACTCAGTCACCGCAACAACTTGTGGGTACAGCAACAATGCTGTGGGCTTGCTCGAAGGGCAAGTCGATCTGACCAATGCTGGAACCGGCTCAGAAATCCAAGTTCAACTCGAATGGGACCTTGAAGGGTCTGGCTGGGATAATTTCTGTATCGAATTATCTCCCAGCGGGGTTGTTTGGACGGACATCTCATCATCCACCACAGCAACGACCTCAGCATGTCGAAGTCGTTCTGGTGCAATTCCTGGCAACGGATACACCCTCCCCAATGGGACGAATTATGGTGATCAGAGCAATGGTATCGTGACCCTCGAACTTGCAATCCCCTCGTCATTCCATAACGCTGGAATGACTGAAATTCGCATCCGTGTAGATACGGACTCATCGGTCCAGTATGGTTCTCCACAAGATGCCCAAGAAGGGTTGACCGTTGATCGCATATCGGTGGTTGCAGGCAATGGTTCGATTCTGGATGATGACCCTCTTTCCAATTCAACAACCATGACAGCAAGTGGTTTGAATGGAGCTACTCATGACTGGAGTTACATTTCAATTGGAGCAGGGGCACTCAGCGGTTCCTATGGGTTTGAGGATAGTACTGCTACAGCACCAACGCCCATGGCTCCAGGTTGGTCAGCAACCGGTGATTGGGAATATGGGGCACTCCAAACATCTAGTGTGGGCCCAATCAGTTTCCCCTCGGGCCCTTTTGGAATGGGTACTCACCTCGCTGGACCAGCCAATGATGGGTCAATCGACCACCTCTATTCCCCCGCATACAACATTCCTGCTGGAGCAAGCGCTCGGCTAACATTCGACCATTGGATGTGCGCGTACGATGGTTATGCAGGTGGTGCGGTATTCATTTCTACGGACAACAATACGTGGACCCATTTCGATCCAGGTAACAATTGGTATGACAAAACAGGATACACTTGGGGGTCAGGAACACTCGCTAGCGTTGGAATCTTTGATGGTTCAAATATCCAAGGAAGCACGTTCCCCTATTGCCTAGGCCCTCGGAATTCTTGGGAAACTAAGGTTGCTGATTTGTCCATGTATTCAGGCCAAACAATCTGGTTCAGGTACACCTACGAACCATATTCCTCAACTTTCTATGACCACGAAGGTTGGTATCTCGATGAAGTTGGACTAGAAGTAGATTATTTCTTTGAACAAGGTAACTGGATTTCTGATGTTATTCAAACCGATTCTCTTGGTGGCGGATTCATCGATATTGATGGCATGGTTCCTGCTGACACTTGGGCAACCGCATCGGTACTGGATTCTTCTGGAAATGTCATTGATGGATTCTCAAACATCTCATACCCTGTTTCTCTCCATGGGCTCGACAAAGATTTGTACCCCAGTATCAGAGTTCAAGTGAATATGGGTACAGATGACCCATTCCTAACCCCTCTTATCGATGCTGTGCATGTGGGTTCAATCCGCTTACTCGATGCACGTGGAACGGGCAACGGGTGGGATGTGTCTCCTACACTTGATCTCTGGAATGGTAACTTGACCAACAACGGTTCATCGGTTCTACAAATCAACAGTGAGTTTACACATTCAAGTCGCCCCATTACCTCGGTGGATTTCTCTGGCGTAGGTTCTCAGGTCGCCATTCGTGCGATTGATGCCAGCGGTGCGACTGTTGGTCAAATTGGAACATCTGGAACCATCACATTCCCTGAACCACAGCCCGGATTCGGTGTTCGAATTGAAGTGAACCCTGGTGGGCAAATCTCTTCGCTTTGGGCAGAAGGTGAATTTGGACAACCAGCAGTCAACCCACAAGCCGATGTGACCAGTGATGGTACCACAGATTGGAGTTTCCCTATGGGCTCGAATTATGGAGTTCATGGCTGGCAACAATTGCTCTACCAAACAACATCTTCTGCTGGTACGATCAACCACGCACTGGATACATCCTCGACCAACTTCAATGTGGATACATCAGGATCTGCTGTTTCGGTTCTCATTCCTGAAGATGCCACGGTCCAAACTGCGACACTGTCTACACATGTATCATCGATGTCGAATCCAAACCCTTCGACTGTTGACCTTTCGATCGGTGCCTCGCCACCTCTTGCACTGGCTGATGGATACTCAACAACCAGCCTTTCATCCTCGATGATTGCATACATCAACATGGTCCAACCATCACATACACAGCCACAGACAAGTAGGGATTGGCGAGTGGTTGAGTTTGACTTGTCCACTGGAGGCTTAGCATCCGTGGATGTCCATGCGATTACAATCGGTTATTCAATCTCAGAAAACATTACGGGGATCACTCAGCAATTGGTTGATTTCAAGCAACTATCCGTCAATCAAGGTGCAGGCGAAAGTGTCGATATCCCGGTGACTTACAACGCGGATGCCGGTGCAGTAGTTTTCGATGGAGGAATACACCACGAATTGATGATAACCAATTATCCGTTCTCTGTTCCGACCACACTCTATCCTGATGGTAATGTGGTTGAAATCACCACTAGACACCACCATTTGTATGACAATGATGCAATCGCTAAGATTACTCTGACTGGAGCTGCGAGTGACGGTACTAACCTTGTTTACGAAGTGGAAAATCCATCAACAACAGCATTATTCACGCAACTCTCGGGTACATCAAAATCACCGATGGAAGCCGATTGTAGTGTCACTGAAATTGCAGGGACTCTAGAGGTAGATTGGCGATTCCGGGTCTCATGGACATGGGACGACGTATCCCAGATTGATTGGTCCGCATTGAGTTACAACATTACTGGGGAATCGATTGCACCTGCAGTCGCACGTTCTGGTGGTTCTGGTAGTCAAGCTGTAGAGAATGATCTCGAAGTTAGCGGTTTTGAGGTCTACGATGGACAAGGCCGTCATTTGTCAAACCAGTTCTCCCCCGATTATCCATTCCATTCTCAGAGTGGGGAAAATGTATCGATCAGTGGAACCGTTCGATTCCAGAATACGGTTGATTTGCGTCCATTGCAAAGTGACTTCGCCATGATTGTGAATATTTCTGGTAATGAAATGCCATTGAATTCTGACGGAGATGGCACGTTCTCTGGCGACCTCCCTCTATCAGTTGCGGAATCCCACACGCTATCACCTCGTATCGGCCGTGTAGGTCCAATTACGGGTTCAACTGATGCCAATGATTTGACCACCAACCCACCGGTTGTAACCGTCATGATAGACGACGAGGCTCCGGTCGCAGGCCCATTCGTCGTATCGACCTCAGTCGGACAATTGGATGCGAATGGGTATGTCTGGGACCCGATTAATCCACTGACTGTTCACATTACTGTATCAGATGCCCAAGATCGTGCGGATGAAGTGACTCTCCATTATTGGCGAGAAGGAATTGATGATACCAATGGAGATGGCTTTGCTCAAGAGGGCGAGTATCTCACAAGAACTGAGAATCTCTTTGCTTTACGTAGTGGTTCTCAACAGGTCAGTTTCTCGGGTATTCAGGTTGCAACGAACGGATTCAATGCCAAGGTCAGTTTGTGGGTTGAGGGCGTTGACTGGGCAGGAAATAGTTACCAAGATGGTGGTACTGGTGGTGGCCCAGGTTTAGACGCTGACTGGGCTACATTGCAAACAGCACAAAACACTGACACGACCTTGTTGAACACCGGATTTTCATTGGATACTTGGGACGAACATTTACTCGCAGGACAAACCCATACCTTGTCAATGGTAATCCAAGATGCAAACGGAGTTGAAACACTTGATGATATCGCTGTTTATCTAGCCGGGCAATCATATGCACCTCTTGGTCAATTCAACTATGATCCACGTCAAGATATTCTCTCAACCGTCGCCAACAGCCACGTGCTACCAATCACTGCAACAGTCATTCCGATGTCCGCGGACACCTCTAGATTGGACATTACATTCAGTATGGATTGGGGTACACCAACATCTCAGAATTGGTATGTCCCTGGTGTCACCGTGACCGATGACACAGCAGTGGTTGCGAATATGAACAATCTCAATTCTCTACGTTGGAAACTCGACAATGTGTTGGTCGCAGTCACCACAGATTTGGTTGATCTGACTCCTCCAATTTCGGAAGGCGATGCAAACATTCTCAATGTCAGAGAAGGGGATGAGTTGATTGTTGAAGGTATTGTACAGTATGGTGCGACCTCAGTACCAATCGTCAACCCGAACCAAAACCTATCTGTTCGAGCTCAGATTCTTGTTGGTAGCGTTGTGGTTGAGAAGGTCGTTGAAGTACAATCTGGGGGATTGTTCAACGCGCCTCTTGTACTCCCTGACCGCACACCTCCTGCACAACAATTGCCGATTGAACTGACGGTCCTCAATATCCTGGGTTCTGGAACATCTCAGCCAAATACAGATTCAAGCATCATCATAGACAGTGATTCCCCTGAAGTGATATTCGATCAATTCGTATATCCCTCTTCATCTCTATTAAGGCTCGAAAGCGACCAATTGGCTGCCATCCCCATTGATATCCTCATTGAGGATTCTGGAGGGATGCCAACCACCAACCTCACGGTTCATTGGGAATACTATCGCAATGGTTTGCCGAGATTGGGCGTTGGCGGTACCGGGGAACTGGTATTCATCGATGTAGTCTCTGAAAATGCACACTTTGGGAATCAACTCGATATGAGGCCAACTGATGGAGAGAAGTTGTTGGAAGGTGATCAAATCATCATTTGGTTCGAAGGGGAGGATTTGGCCGGTAATTCGCTTGAGGGCGTTGGCACAGAGACATCACCTCGCGTTCCGTTACTGGAAATCATCGAATTCGTTCCAGTGCTTTCGTTTTGGTCGATATCCCCCACTACTCCTGAGTATGGTGAATCTGTTGAACTTCAGGCCATTTTCGCCAATCTAGGAGTTCGTGGAGGCAGTATCAATGTCACACTGGTTGAGCAACGTGATGATGATTGGCTAATCCATGACACTCAGACCCTCAATTTGACCTCCCTAGATACCGATGCCACTCTCGTGTTTGAATGGGAGGCATGGAAAGCAGGTGTCGCTCAACTTTACATCTACATCGACGGTGAATCTGATAATCCAATCCCTGTTGATGAATTCTTAGTCAAAGGTGCCGAGACAACAGACGGATCGGGTTCGACAACCATACTACTCATCGGAGTAGTCGGTGTTTTGATTGTCATCGTGGTCGCCTTACTGGGTGTGATTGTTTTTCGTCGGCCCAGTGAATCGATGGATGAATACATCGAAGTTGGTTGGGATGAAGAAGAGGCGTTTGGCGCGGCCCCTGGAATCCGTTTGGATTATGAGGAAGATACGCTTTGGAATACAGTTTCACGACATGGGATCTATGACAAGGATGCCTTCCTCGCTCATGCACGCAAATATGACCGGGACAGGGACGGTTTCCTCGATGCAGAAGAACTTGATCGAGCGGCAACCGATTTCACGAATCTCATGAAAAAATCCACAGTTACACAGGAGAGCGAATACCCTCTTGATTTCAATAATGAAACGGTCACCCACATCCTTGACTCGTATGGAATTCTTGACAAGGCTACATTCCTGCATTTTGCCAATTCGTATGATGCTGATCAAAACGGATATCTCAAACACAGTGAATTGAGTCGTGCGGCCTCTGATTATGTTGAATCTGGACTCAACGTATCCGCTTCCTTGGATGAAACTCCAGATCCTCGCCTACTTTCCGTGGGAGAGGTACGTGCAGCCTTGCCCAATTGGACAGTAGAGCAAATTAACACATGGATGGATAAGGGTTGGTCTGCTCAGCAAATCATTGAGCGGCACGCCAAACCCACCCCACCCCTTGCTCCAGTCGGATTCGGGGATGACTTCTCAGCCCCTGAGCAACCAGTGGTTCATCTTGAGCCCGAACCCGAACCCGAGCCCGAGCCCGAACCTGCCCCTGTTTCCGAACTGGTTGTTGAGGATGTTTTGGAAATCGAAGAAGAGCCAGCGGTAGAGGCAGATCCAGGTCCAAGTGAAGCATCTTTGAAACGATTGAAGAAAGCAGAGTTGGTTGAGCTTGCTAAATTGCAGGGATTGAAGAGTAGTGGGACAAAGGCTGACATCATTGCTCGACTTTTGAGTTGAAACCGTTTCTGGCGTTTCTCCAAAATGTTTCGAAACGGTTTCCGAAACCTAACAGAAACGTTTCCTTTATAGACCGGTCCGATTAGATGGGCGTTTGAGGGAGAAATCCCTCATGATGGGATGGGAACCATGAGCAATAGCGAAGAGCGCAGATTGACGATAGCAAGAGATATGGCCAGTTTACAAGGTGAGGTGGATGACCTCCGTAAACTCGTGAACACATTGTTGACCATAATCATGGAAGAAGCAGACGGTGTTCATTCAGGAGCTGCCCCCGTTCAAGCGGGTGCACCTCGCGCTGGCATTTCCATGTAATCCTGCGAGAGTTCTAGATGGGCCTCCCCCATCATCCTTTGATGACACAGAATGGCCGTAATTTTGCCACAGGGCGAGCGAGTCCCGCTTCCAAAGTCAATCGAATAACCTCGTCAACGTCTTTGTATGCATCAGGGGCTTCTTCGGAGAGAACATTTGGAGTATTTGCATAAACATCGATTCCCCTCGAAGCCAATTCTTCCTGAAGTGCTTGACCATCAATGGAATTTCGTGCTTGTGTTCTAGACAACTGACGACCGGCACCATGGCAAGAAGATGAAAACGCTGCATTTGAGCCTGAAATAGGGCCAGCGAGTACATAGGAGGCAGTCCCCATGTCACCTGGAATCAATACCGGCTGACCAACGCCGCTGAATTTACTCGCCAATTCACTGTGATCTCCACCCAGTGCTCGAGTCGCTCCTTTTCTATGAACACAACAATTGCAAGTGGAACCGTGTATTACGTGTTCTTCGACCTTGGCAATATTGTGTGATACATCGTAGATTACCTCCAATTCTCCATCCGTTCCAAGATGTGCCCTAAGTGTGTCCCGCAATCTTTGAGTCAGGGCACTACGATTTGCAAACGCGTAATTCCCAGCCGCTTGCATGGCCTCAAAGTAAGACTGCCCTTCCCTAGAATGGAATGGTGCAGCGGCCAATTGTTGATCTGGTAATGTGATATCCCATTTTTCAGCATGCCAACCGCCTGCAGTTTTCTTGTACCTGGATTCCAATCCTTGGACATGATCTGAACAAACTTGATGACCTAATCCTCGTGAACCAGTATGAATCATGGCGGTGACTTGTCCTTGCCGTAATCCAAACGCTTTCGCGGCTTCAACATCAAGGATTTGATCAACAACTTGCAATTCTAAGAAGTGATTTCCAGAACCCAAAGTACCCAACGAAAGAGACCCTCTCTTGATTGCCAACTCGGACAAGTCTCTTTGATTTGCTTCCAGTAATCCATTCGATTCCATGGATACAAGATCATCATCATGCCCCAGTCCCAATTCGACCGCAGCCTTCGCCCCTTCTGAGAGAATCGATTCCAATCCAGATTCTGATAAATCGACACCACCCTTCGCCGAAGGTCCAGCTGGAATCCTTCCCTTGAGCCTGCGGCCCAGTTTTTTCATATCGCGTAGGTCGCTCTGTTCCAAATCCAAAGCGCACAAACGGACGCCACAATTGATGTCGAATCCAACACCACCGGGAGATATGACGCCTCCATTGTCAATATCGGTCGCAACCACTCCTCCGATCGGGAATCCATATCCAAAATGGAAATCGGCCATCGCCCATGCATTTCCAACAACACCGGGCAATGCCGCAGTGTTGGCCAACTGTCCCGGTGATTCATCGGTTTGCCTCTTTAGG
>NTJU01000062.1 GCA_002457195.1 Marine Group II euryarchaeote MED-G33
TCTTCGCCATGCCACCCTAAATTTGGGAGTGACTTCTGAAATGCATTCTCATCTAGTATATGTTGATGGTGCTCCAAATCTAGAGTCTGGCAAACATGTTCTGCAGCAACCCAATCGGGATTGTCTTCGGATTCGGCAACCGTCCAACAAGCAGGTAGAGGGTAGCCTGTACGCTCTGATGCTTCGTGTGCAAGTGCGGCAACCATTGCGGAATCGAGGCCACCGCTGAGGACGATTCCCAATGGGACATCAGACATCAGACGATCTGCAACAGATTGTGTGAGAGATTCTAACAACGGGCCTGCATCATTTTGTGATGACCATGATTGATTGACATTGATTGAAGTGTCGTCGACCCACCGATGTACTTCTTCGATTTCGGCCCCATTCTCATTTATTTTCCAAATTTCAAGGTTTCCGGGACGAATCGAATGAACGCCTTCAAACAAAGTGGTTTCATCAAGAGGATACTCGTATGCAATTCTAGCGACCAATGCATCGAGATCAAGTGTAGGCATGTGTCCAGGGTGGGCGCGCAATGATTTGACTTCGGAACCGAATAGCAGGGTTCCCTGATCTGTCACTGTTCTGACCAATGGTTTCACACCCAAACGATCTCGGCAAAGAATGAGTCTTTCACGAATGGGATCCCATAGTGCAAAGGCCCAGATTCCATCCAACCTCTGAACCCAAGAAAACTCATTCTTACGCGCAGCATATGCGGCTAAGATTGCCTCACCATCGCCTTTTGTACGGAATTGGAAACTACGCTCCTGATTGCGAATTTGTTGATGGTTGTAGATCTCTCCATTGACGATTAGAACACAACCATCATCTGAATGCAATGGCTGATCGGACCCCCTTATGTCCACTATGGACAATCGAGTGTGGCCAAATCCCACGCCACCGTTAGAACATGGTTCAGCCCAGGAACGTGTTCCATCGGGACCTCTATGATTCAACAATGAGGCCATTGAAAATGCCATTTTGAGGTCATCGCCATCGGGTCCGAGGAGCCCAGCAATACCACACATATCCAACGGGGCGGGCTTGATTCATTTCAAGTCGCGGAAAGAACTACGTCCAAATCACGTGTAAAGGACCATCGTAATGGCCAATGCAAGCATCGAAAATAGATAGGCAAAAATGTACAGACCTTGACCAGGGGCATCGTCAGTATACGGGGCCGCTTCTTCGGACATGGTTGGTCCACAAGAATTCGCTTTGTAAACGTAGCGTGAAATGAGGGCCTTCAGAGGAAGGGTACAGTCAAGATTACGATGGCGAGAGGAATTAGAATCATTGTGGCATTATCATCAATCCATCGCAATTTTGGAAGTTCAGATGCCATGGTCAATGGACCCATGTACAATGCCATCCAATATGGGGTCCCGAATAGATATCCGCTAACCAACCAGCACATCATACACACGAATGTACCGATCGCATACACGGCTCGATTGTCCAAACCCTTTCGACGAGCCTCACCCATCGAGGGATCCCCAAAGGCAAGAGAGAAAATAATTGGATAAACCAACCAACCCGCATGCTGGTCTCCACTTCCACTCCAAGGTGAAAGAGCAACAATGGCCAGTGCAATCGAAACAGCGCCCCATGCAAGAGCACTGAACTGGTGTTTCTCGTATTCTCTTTGGCCAACAATCAGGATGCCCCACTTCATTCGAACTAACTCAGCAAAAAAGGCCACAAAACCTAACATTGCTGCGAATTGTACTGGAGTCTGTGAAAACACATCAGCGATTGCTTCACCATGCTCGAAATACAGCCAAGGAAATACAATCATCCCTACGTGGAAAAAACGGCGGAAAATGTGACCGCCTCGGCCACCAATACTGTGCTTGACGTGATCTGCTTCGTACTCAAAATCTTCCATATTCTAACCCCGGTGAAGAGCACTGAGTGCTTCTTCAATGGATAGTCGCCCCTCACTAAGGCCCTTGAGGACATCGGAGAATTGAGGATGAGAAATCAAGTTTTCTTGGTGGGAGGCTAGCAACCGTTCACGCGCGCGTGCAATCGAGGGGCCTCGTGCGTTTGGAAGGGTGTCAATTGCAGAGACCATGTCGCTGATACCATCACCAGTTTCAGCAGAGCACAATAGCACATCTGCACTTTCACCTTCAGACAGATTCAATGAAAGGCGAATTTCGTCCGCAACTTTATCTGCGCCTGCCAGATCACTTTTGTTGACGACAATCAAATCAGCCAATTCCATAACGCCGGCCTTTTCCGCCTGAATCACGTCACCACGACCGGGGCCTTCAACGAGAAGTAAGCGATCTGCAACAGCAACAATTCGAATTTCCGATTGTCCAGAACCCACAGTTTCAATGATAATCTTGGTCCAGCCTTCATGCACGAGTAAGTCGACCATGCGATTGAGGCGTGAGGGGAGCCCCCCTGGAACATTCCGAGTTGCTATAGAGCGAAAGAAAACATCCTCTCCTGTGTCGACTGATGCCATTCTCATTCGATCCCCCAGAAGAGCACCTCCTGTAATCGGTGAGGATGGGTCGACAGCGAGAATCGCAACCTTCTCCCCACAATCCAGCCAATGAGATACAATTCGTTCAACCAAACAAGATTTGCCGACACCAGGGGAACCAGTCACCCCTAGAACGCACCAGGGTTCGAATGACCTTGTGGGGGCTGTAATCGAATCTGCAGAGGATAGGGCACGCGCGAGTTCGCGCCGGTCCATGCTCAGACCTCCAATCCTTCGAGAAAATCAACCAACTCAGTAGAGGTTGTACCCGGCCCAAAGATTGCAGAAACACCTGCCGCAAGTAAAGCTGGCCGATCTCTTTCTGGAATAATTCCTCCACCAAAAACGACAATGTCGCCCAAACCTGCTTCACGCAGCAATTCGCAAACTCTTGGGAATAGGAAACCATGGGCACCTGAAAGTGATGAAAGACCGACTACTTGGGCATCTTCATCCATGGCAATCCGAACAATTTGTTCTGGAGTCCTGCGAAGTCCTGTGTAAATTACCTCATGCCCGGCATCCCTGAGGGCACGAGCTACAACCTTTGCACCACGGTCATGCCCATCAAGCCCAGGCTTGGCGATGACGATGCGCAATGGGGTTGCCATGATTGGTCGAGCCGTGGAGCACGCTTGAACCTCACTGATGGGTGAAAGAGCCCCCTAAGGGGGCTATCTTCAAGGGCGGACTGTGGTAACGGGGTGTTTGAGGGCCATGGAAACAGCGGATGAGCGACTCGACGAACTCCGTCGCCGAAAGGCTCAATCAGAAGCAGGAGGGGGTTCCCAGAGAATCAATGCCCAACACAATCGGGGTAAAATGACGGCCAGAGAACGGCTAGAAATGTTGCTAGACGATGGATCATTCCAAGAAGTCGATGCACTTGTCGAACACCGATGTACTGATTTCGGAATGGAAGGAAACGTCATCCCTGGAGATGGTGTTGTTTGTGGACATGGAACCATCGATGGAAAAGCCGTACATTGCTTTGCTCAGGATTTCACAGTTTATGGTGGAAGTCTTGGAGAAATGCATGGTCTGAAGATTTGTAAAATCTTGGACATGGCCATGAAAGCAGGAACACCAGTCATTGGATTGAATGATTCTGGCGGCGCCCGAATTCAGGAAGGGGTGGCAAGTTTGGGGTCCTATGCTGAAATTTTCTTCCGCAATGTTCGGGCAAGTGGTGTCATACCGCAAATCAGCGTAATCATGGGCCCGTGTGCAGGTGGTGCAGTCTACAGCCCAGCAATTACCGACTTTATCGTCATGGTTGACCAAACAGCGCATATGTTCATCACAGGCCCTGAAGTCATCAAAACCGTCACCAATGAAGAAGTCACATTCGAAGATTTAGGTGGTGCAATGACGCATGGAAGTAAGTCAGGAGTGACACACTTCACAGCGAGTTCTGATGAAGATGCAATCGATTTAACACGTGATTTGATCGGTTTGTTACCATCGAATAACCTCTCAGGCGTTCCAAACAAATCACTTGGCGACTCATCAGAAAGACTCTGTACTCCTTTGGATTCAATTGTGCCTAAAGATCCGAATAAACCGTATGATGTCAATGACGTAATCACTGAAATTCTAGATGCGGGAGCATTCCTAGAAGTTCAAGCAGATTATGCTGGAAATATCGTCGTTGGATTCGGTCGACTTGATGGGACAACCGTAGGTGTCGTTGCAAACCAACCGAAAGTTCTCGCAGGATGCCTGGATATCGATGCATCGACCAAGGCTGCGAGATTTGTCAGATTCTGTGATGCGTTTGGAATCCCGTTGGTAACTCTGGTTGACGTGCCTGGTTTCCTGCCAGGTGCAAACCAAGAGTGGGGAGGCATCATTCGTCATGGAGCAAAACTTCTCTATGCTTACTCAGAAGCCACAGTCCCTAAGATGACGGTGATTCTACGGAAAGCCTACGGTGGAGCATATGATGTCATGTGTTCGAAGCATATTCGTGCCGATTACAATGTCGCATGGCCAACGGCAGAACTTGCCGTCATGGGAGCAGATGGTGCGGTTCAAATCATTCATCGAAGGCGAATCGAAGCAGCTGGAAATCCAGATGAAGAGCGGCAGCGCTTGGTAGACGAATATACCGAAAGGTTCGCCAACCCATATCAGGCTGCAGCCATGGGATACATCGATGATGTCATCGAACCGAGCGATACCCGACGTCGTCTTGTCAAGGCCCTTGGAATGCTTCACGACAAAGAGGAAACGCGACCAGCTCGTAAGCATGGAAATATCCCACTTTAGGTGAAAATATGTCTGCTGAATCATACGCTGAGTCCTTGGAAGGGGTTCTGAAAGCGGCTAGAGAAAAGGTTCCAATCGAAAAAAATGTATTGACCGAAACCAATTCTCGTCAAGATCTACTTCGTGCTGCCGCCTTGGTTGCAGTTCTATCCATGGGTCAAATTTCAGACGAAAGAGCCTCATTGGGGCGCCAATTGGGCCCTGCTTGGAGTCAAGATCACAGAAGAACGAGGATGGGGCAATCCAATCTCATGGAATCGCGCCAAAAGCGTTCTACTTGGAGGTGAGATGATGAGTGAATCTCGTAAGGTCATCATCGATGGTGAAGAATTTGAGGTCGAGGTAGCAATCGAAGGGGATACCTATCGAGCCACCATTGAAGGACAAACATTTGAATTCCAAATCCCTGAGTCAAAGGGAAATGTACCTCGCAAGAGAGAGGGCAGAGGAAGTCGTAAGCGGAGTGGTACAGTAAGTGCCAGCATGCCTGGTAAAGTTGTGACAGTCGAAGTCAGTGTAGGAGATTCTGTTGAGGAAGGAGATACAATCCTGATTCTAGAGGCGATGAAAATGCAAAATGAAGTCTCCGCCCCCATCTCTGGCATCGTCTCTGCCGTACACTGTGAAGATGGGATGAATGTAGAAGCGAATATCCCGCTTGTTGTGATTGAGCCCTCTGTGCAGGACGAGGATTGAAGAGGAAGGAGGTGTATCGATGTCCGGGGATAAGATGCCGCGCTGTGATTTTCCTGGCTGCGATGCGGATGGAGATACCATCTCAAGGCTCTCCCCAGAGGGTTACCTTGTAGCAACCGGAAAGAAGGCGTATTCATTCAGAGAGGCTTATCGCCGCTTTCATTATTGTGAGAAACATCATGGGGATTTGATGTCCGGTGTTTGGAATCGTGTTCGAACACCCGATGACAAAGATGACGATCACGTCGCTCCGACGGCAATCTAGGTGATTTCATGCAAACCCAACCACCATGGTCCAGTGAATCAAACCAACCTGCTGGACAAGTTGTTGTTGGAGGTGCGCAGCCACAAATCCTCACAGGGCAACCAACCAATCAGCAAATCATCTATGTGCAAGCTCCCTCTTTCAAACCAAATCCGAATTACAGGCACATATCGTACATAGTATTGGGCCTTGGAATTGTTTTCTCGTTATTGTTGTCGATCATTTCAGGTACTGGTTCAGAAATTGCATACCGATTGGGGAATTCAATGTGTTGTGGTGCAATTGGTGTGGCTTGTATCCTAGATGCGATGTATTACAACGACAAAACAAATTGGCAAAAACAGACAGGGTCAGACACCGCGAGTTCGACTATCGGCATGATTGCCGATATTGTCTTTGCAATCGCTTGCCTAGGCATGGCGTTGCTATTCTTCGTGATGTGATGCCTGAGGCTCACAGAACACCTTGAGCTAGCATAGCTTCGGCTATCTTCAGGAAGCCAGCGATATTTGCACCGATTACATAGTTACCAGGGTGGCCAAAACGATCAGCAGTCTCAAAGGCGTTTTTGTGAATGTTAACCATGATGTTCTCCAACTTCTCATCAACTTCTTGGCGAGACCAGTTCAAACGTAGACTGTTTTGACTCATTTCCAAACCTGATGTTGCTACGCCACCTGCATTGCTAGCCTTTCCAGGTGCGAAAAGCAATCCATTGTTCTGGAACACTTCAACCGCTTCAGGAGTGCAGGGCATGTTGGCACCTTCTGCAACCGCTGAGCAACCACCGTCAACCAATGATTGGGCTTCGGCTGCATTCAGTTCATTCTGAGTTGCACAAGGTAGAGCTACATCGACCTTCACAGACCACAACCCATTCACTGAAGGATCAGGTTGTGATTTCGTATAGGTGACTCCGTCGAAGTGGTCAGCATATTCACTGATTCTACCTCGGCGATTATTCTTGAGGTCCATGACCCAAGCCAACTTTTCGCGGTCAATCCCAGCGGGGTCGTGAATCCAACCACTCGAATCACTCATGGTAACTGGTTTCCCACCCAAATCAAGGACTTTCTCACATGCAAACTGCGCAACATTTCCTGAACCACTAATCGATACTGTCGCACCTTCGAATGACATGCCCTTGGTAGCAAGCATCTCGCGCGCGAAGTAAACCAGACCGTAACCTGTGGCTTCTGGACGGATCAACGAACCGCCAAATGACATGCCCTTTCCAGTAAGAACACCTGCTTCGAAATCATTCCTCAATTTCTTATACATGCCAAATAGGTATCCAATTTCTCGGCCACCCACTCCGATATCCCCTGCTGGGACATCCAAGTTGTGACCAATGTGTCTCCAGAGTTCCATCATGAATGACTGACAAAACCGCATCACTTCAGAATCTGATTTCCCTTTGGGGTCAAAGTCGGAACCACCTTTTCCGCCACCCATTGGGAGGCCGGTTAGGCTGTTCTTGAAAATCTGCTCAAACGCTAGGAACTTTAGGACGCTCTGGTTAACCGTGGGATGGAATCGAAGACCGCCTTTGTATGGTCCAATCGCCCCATTGTACTGGATTCTAAATCCACGATTGACGTGTTGACCCCCGCCATCATCCACCCATGGGACACGGAATTGGATAATTCTCTCCGGTTCACATAGACGTTCAACAATTGGAATATATTCTGGATGTGCATCGATTGCTGGACCGAGAGTTTCCAGCACTTCAAGGCAAGCCTGCTGAAATTCAGGTTGGTCGGGATCTCGGGCAACAACTTTGTCGAAAATTCTTTGCATTTCAGAGTGCATTTTCTCACCTTAAGGAAATCAAGCGAAAGTACGCTTGTGATTGAGCCGCCCACTCAAGTATCCCTTTTGAAAGGTCCGCAATGAGAAACAGGACGGCGATTATTTTCAACTGTTTACCACAGTACCATCCTCGCAAAATTCTACAACTTCATCCGTTCATTAATTGGGATAAAATAGAGGTTATTTTTAGAATTCTGACTTAATTTTTAGGTTTTTTTGGCCGAATGTATAATTTCAATCCCGTTTATTGAATTTATGTATAGATTGTGAGTCTAATGTTGTGCAAGTGTATAATAATATACTGCCTCAACCACGAAGGGGTCGGTAGTTATGACAGCACACGCGAAACTCGAATACATTTGGCTAGACGGATATGAACCGACGCAAAATATGCGAAGTAAGACAATGATTAGAAAGGATTTCAATGGTACGATTGAAGAATGCCCCATGTGGTGTTTCGATGGTTCATCGACCAAACAGGCAGAAGGTGGAGATTCCGATTGCTTGCTAAAACCATCTGCAATTTATCCAGATCCACAGCGAGACGGCGGATATCTTGTGATGTGCGAAGTCATGAACCCAGATGGTAGTCCACACAGCAGCAATGGGCGAGCCACTATCGATGATGATGATGAAGACTTCTGGTTTGGATATGAGCAAGAATATTTCATCATGGATGTTGACACACAACAACCTCTGGGATTCCCAGTAGGTGGTTACCCTGGTCCACAAGGTCTGTATTATTGTTCCGTGGGTGGGAAAAATACGCATGGAAGAGAACTTGTTGAATTGCATGCCGACCTCTGTCTAGAAGCTGGTTTGGGTTTTGATGGGATCAATCAAGAAGTCGCTTGCGGGCAGTGGGAATTCCAGATTTTCGCCAAAGGTGCGAAGAAAGCTGGAGATGAACTTTGGATTGCTCGTTATTTGCTAGATCGTCTTACTGAGAGTTATGGTTACTACATCGAATACCACCCAAAACCAATCAAGGGAGATTGGAATGGTTCCGGTATGCATGCAAATTTCTCAGATGGAACGATGCGTGATGTTGGTGGGGAAGAAGTATTTACAAAAATTTGTGAGGCTTTTGGTAAGAATATCCAAGCCCACATGAGTGTTTATGGCGCCCACAATGAAATGCGATTAACCGGTCTGCATGAGACCCAATCTATCGACCAATTCTCATATGGTGTGTCCGATCGTGGCGCATCAATTCGAATACCAATTGGCACAATCGAAGACGGTTGGAAGGGACGTTTGGAAGACCGAAGACCTGCATCCAATGGTGACCCATACAAGATTGGTGCAGTGATCATCAAGACCACAAAGTCAGCTTACTAAATTCAACCTGATGTCGTGGTGGAATATCCACCATACAAAGGCAAAACCAGTGTGGAATTTGTCAAGTAGTCCGATTGTCACGCAAAGTTGTGCAGTTCTATCGAGAATGCAACGTTCAGGACATCCCTTCAATGTGGGAGATCAACGAACAGGGCTTGCCTGGTACTGGCAAAGTTTCTGTCGAACAAATGGGTGAATTACTACAATTATCAGATCTGTGTATTGGCGCATATATCGATGGAAAACTTGTCGGATTTGTACTGTGTCTATATCCCAAGAAAGACTATTCAAGCCAAAATTATGCATGGTTTAACGAACGATATAATCAATTCATCTATGTGGATCGGATTGCGATTTCCACTCAACATAGGGATAAGAAAATTGGTTCAGAACTATATGAAAGAGTGTTCCAATTGGCAACAAAAAAGCAAATCCCAATCACTGCAGAAGTGAGTTTGAGACCCCCAAATGAGGGTTCTGATCGGTTCCATTTACGCCATGGATTCTCCTCTGTTGGAGAATTCCACCAAAGTGGAAAATCGGTCACGATGTATATTAGAGAGTAATATTTTGCCTGATCGAAAACTGAAAGTGGTTAGATCACTGTATTGGGACCCAATTGCCATCAGCATCATAGTAACCGCCCCATTGTTTGGCTTCTGCATACCATGCTTGTTGCTCAGCGGTCCACTGCGAAGAGTCATCCCCCCACGTCGTCACTTTCCCATGCTCCTGAATCATGGCAATACCCTCATCTCCAGATGCTTGGTTCAATGTATCTTTATGACCACTTGCACCAGCAATATCATCCTCAAGGGCAAATCGTCTAGATTCAATCCGGTCTTTGAGTAACAAACCTTGACCCGCTCCGAGTCGATTCGATTCCAACATCGAGTCAAGTTCACTTTCAACCGCAGACAATCCTGCGAATCCTTCGGCCTCTTCCACCATCAGCAACATGCCCTCGTACTCTTTTCGCTTGCCCTTTCCTGAGGCAAACAGTGTCCATGCCATGATGAGTGTGATGAGGAATCCACTTGCAAGAACCGCAATTACACCTTGAATAACTGGGTCTTCCACGCTTGACTTCTCAACAATTTCTTCATGATCCGCAACAAAGTCATTGTCGGCATCAGCAGGAATTGAAAGTGGGTCGAGTGGATTAGAAGGTGGGTCTGCACTCAACTCGGTCATATCGAGATAACCATCGCCATCCGTATCGGCATCTTTCATGTCTGGCCACCCATCGCCATCCATATCCGGACAACCGAGGTAGAATTGATTACTTGTCCCATATTCTTCGGGACAATCATCAGACAACGTTTCATCTCCACGTTGGTCGGCATATCCATCCAAATCTGAATCCGACCAAAGAAGTGAGTTCGTGTTCCACAAATCGATTTGATCGGCCCAGCCGTCACCATCACCATCAGCACAGCCGTACACGCCATCTTGATCAGAGGTGCCAGCCCAATTCAAACAGTCATCTCCTTGATTACCCCCAGGTTCATCGCCAAAGCCATCCTCATCCTCATCCGACCATTGTGTAGGATCTAGATGGAATGGGTCATTCGCATCAGAAGTACCATCACTGTCGGCATCTGGGCAACCCTTCCTGTCGACTGTGGATTGTCCCCATTCTTCAGGGCAGTCATCAACTTCACCATCGATGCCGTCATCGACCCAGCCATCGCCATCACTATCCGGGCACCCGTTATCCAATATACTGGCTAAAGAAGGGCATTCATCGTTGTCATTGGACCAACCATCGCCATCATTGTCTGGGCAACCAAATCGATCTAGTGTGGAAGTGCCTGGACGATTGGTACAAGCATCCCATTC
>NTJU01000063.1 GCA_002457195.1 Marine Group II euryarchaeote MED-G33
GCGCATATCGTCATTGAACGATGAAACGTTACCATCCGCATTTGCAGAGACAATTCCCACCGCTGGTGCAACGATGAAATTCCCACGCAACCCTTCTTCGGTTGGCCCTGTAGATGACGAAGGATAGAGATTGGTAGAATTGTCACTCATCGTACCGCCGACAGACACCACATTTCGCGCATTCGCAGGTTCGTAGAATTTCGAAGGATTATTTCCGGGCGCTATGAACGCAAGCGACCACGGCATCTCTCGGTGCCATAGATCAAACTCAGCACTGCGTAGAGTGTAGGCCTCTGTATCATCTCCCCAACTATCAGAATGGATGATTACGCCATTGGCAACGGCTTCTGCGAGTAACCAATCTATGCTAGGTTCGGACCAACCTGATTCGTTTACAACATCTTGAAACAATAGACGCGCACCATGCGAAGGACTCGTCCCCTCACCCACCGTTCCATTCCACATATCGCAAACCAAACTTCCAGCAATGTGCGTCCCATGTTTGTAGTCCGCTTGTCCAGAATGATCACCACCGTCAATCGATGTGTTCACCAAGACAACCTTACGATGATCAACCCCAATCTCTCCAATATCTGTTGCATTTTCTCGGAAGCATCCATGATCCAATTCAATTCCAGAATCCGCAACACCAATGATGACCCCCGAACCATTCAACCCCAGATTCCATGCAGGATGACCTTCCATTGAACCGTTTTCCATGATACTCGATGAGAGATCATTTCTCGCCTTTGTTTCAAGCAACGGCTCAACCCACCAAATCCCAGGCACAGCATCGAATACACTAGGATTGATTCCATGCACCTCAAATGATGTTGGGAGCACACTATTCATTCCAGCCAATTGCAGCATTTCATACTCAAATGTCGAAAGAATTCCCCATTGGGCATCAGAAGGCAATCGCGGCTCAAGTACTACACGATAACCGTCGGCAAAGGGACCGCGCAACACCACCCCCATGTCTGGTTTGTACGTTCCGTGATCGCCCCATACGAGTACTTCGGTTACAGAGATTTGGCGCAAAGGTTCCAACCCATCACTTCGAAGGGCGACCCAATCATCATGGGTCCACCCGTCTTCTCTAACGACCACCCATTCTTCCTCAAAGGGCGGCAATTCTGGTAGCGACCAAGCACCAGAAACAGGTGCGAGAAGGAGCAAACACAGAATCAATGCCGCCCGACGCATGACAGCCCCAAACCCCCGATAACCATCAATCATCCCCCGTTGTGACAAACGGTGCGCTTAAACGAGAAAGGTCGGTGGGCCGGCTCGATGCAGGCATTCAGAGCAACCGGAACCTTCCCGAACGGACGTATCGTTCAGGCATTCACCAAGGACATAGTCGCGGCCGACGAAGTCGATGCCCGACACCGTGTATACTCCTTCTTCGGCAGCCGACACGGCGTCAACCGCCGCTTCGTAAACATCGCAAGTGTGGCCCAAATAGAGCCAACAGAATCCAAGGAAGCAGCAGTCATCTCTGCTTTCCGTGACACCCACGACTTCTCAGCGGTAGTTGATGAAGAAGAGTGATTACTCAGATCCGACCCAACTGTTGACCAAATCTGGCAACAATTCCCCCGCCTTCCCTTGGTGGAATTCATCGAACAAATCGACGTTTTGTGGTGGATCTAAATTGATTCCAATACAGTGCGCCCCACACGCCTGAGCAAGACCAAGGAAACCCGCAGCGGGGTAGACATGCCCACTCGTCCCGATGGCAATGAAGACATCACAATCAGCAACTGCCATCTCTATTTCACGCATTTTCAATGGCATCTCATGGAACCATACGATGTGTGGCCGCATCCGCTCCACCCCACACTTTGAACAATCCACATATTTGTCTTCGAGATGAACATCATCCATGGCAACGAGGATTTCACCACATTCTTCACAACGCAACTTCCTCAATTCACCATGCATGTGGATCAGGTTCTGTGAACCAGATCTGGAGTGCAAATCGTCGACATTTTGGGTGACAAGTAACAATCCGTCCCCAAGAAATCGTTCCAATTCCACCAAAGCGTCATGCGCAGGATTGGGCACTACATCCAACAACTGTCTTCGCCGCCCCTGATAGAACCCCCAAACCAGTTCAGGGTCCCGCTCCCAAGCCATTGGGGTCGCCACATCCTCAATCCGATGATCTTCCCACAATCCATCAGAAGCGCGAAAGGTACGAATGCCAGATTCAGCACTAATGCCTGCACCAGTGAGAATAACCACTTGAGTCTCTTTTTCGAAAGTCGAATTCATGAGCCTACAATCTCCCGAATCGCCGACAACGTTTCGGGTGTTTTAATCCCCATCATTTCAATTTCAGTGGCGATTGGCACCCCATCAACACCCAATCCCGCTGCTAGACACCCACGAACCATTTCGTTGGGGAAACCAAGCTCACCAGAATTGGTGTCATAGCGATTTTCCTTTTCGATAAACAACGAGTCGTGCAACCCAGTCAAGACCCCATCTAGTGCAGCTCTACTGGCCCAATAAGCACCAATATTGGTCTCTCCATGCGTTGGCATTTCAGCCCCCTCGAGGTGCGTCTCCACCGACCCACAAACTCTACCATCCGAATCCCGAAGCAATGGTGCATATGGATGATCCATGATGACGGTGGCCAATGTGAATCCAAGATTGCGCTGTATATGTTGATTCAGAGAACCCTCGATGGTTTCAGTTCGCACCAATGGCTGCGTACCAAATGAGACGTAGACATGTTCCACAGGAGATAGCAAGTGTTCCAAGGAATCGTACACAGCATTCCCAGTTCCCAATGCATGTTCTTGTGTAATGATTCGGCAACCCAACCCATCCAACGCTTCTTCATATTCTGATTCACGCCCAGGGGGAACGACAATGATGAATTGAGAGAATTGGATTGATCCACCCAACAACCCCTCAACAACAAACCGAGTCGCTGGCATTCCACCCACCTCCAACAGTGGTTTGTGGGTGGTCACACCACCGGCCAACATTCGACTACCCTTTCCACCGCAGAGTAGCACGGCAGCAAGGGCGACCATAACCAATGGGACTCACACTCAGTTCTTCAGACCAACGCAGAAAATAAACGCCACTTCATAAGTAAACAGTGACTAATGTAGTATACCCTTGGAGGTAAAAATATGGAAACAATAACAACGATAGTACAGCTGATAATTGCCACAGTGATTTTCTTTGTGTGGACAATTCGATATAACTGGGATACGAATTATCGCGGAGGAGATGCGAAGAATTTGCGTGAAGAATTCAAAGTATACGGGTTACCCGACTGGTCTCTACCACTAGTTGGGTCTGCAAAAATCGCCCTTGCAGTAACCCTTGCCGCCGGCATCTGGATCCCACTTCCAGTAAAGCAAGCAGCCATGTTCATGGCTGCTCTAATGGCAGGAGCCGTCCTCATGCATTTACGTATCCGCACCGATCCAATCAGCAAGGCGGTGCCTGCAATGGCCATGCTTGCCATGTCCCTGTTTGTCTTCGCAGCATGAAACAATCACCATCGACGGATTGATGACATCCGAGCCAGTCGACCGGTCCGAGGGCCGGTAATGGAACAGCAGGAACTGCAACGAATTGCGCAACTCGTCGAGATGAATCGACAGAAGATGGCCCGGATTGAAGAACAAATTACAAAACTCTCAGAGATCCGTATGGAACAACTCGGAGTAATCGCAGCCCTCAAGACACTAGATACCCAACAATCGACAATGATTCCATTGGGCGGTGGTGTGCAACTACCAATTTCCACCGAGGGAAACACGGTCGTCGTTGACATTGGTTCCGGCGTCCAAGCAGAGAAGCCCCGGGCAGAAGCGATCACCATCCTAGAATCTCGATTGGAAGAGGTCGAGGAAGTCATGGACACATTACAGAATGAATTCACCGAGACTGAAACAGTGGTAACCGAACTGGCAAACACATTCTCAGAAGCAGCCGCTGCGATTCAGGCAGCGCAAGAAGCTGAACCAGTCGAAGAGAGCCCCCAGGTCAAACCCACCCGCCGTCGACGAAAGCACGGTACTGAACTTACATTGGATGATTAGGTGTTGATATGGGATTCTTCGATCGATTCAAAAAGCGCGTCAAAGAACTCGCTGACGAAACGGATTTAGATGCCCTTACCGCTGAAGAGGGCAGCGAAGAAGCGAACGAAGCAATTGCAACCACCACACCATCCGTTGAAGAAGAATGGGACGACATTTCACAAATCGAGGAACCCGTTGAGATAACAACAACCGATGATGATTGGGATGAATGGGACGACGAGCCCGAACCCCAACCCACTGCAAACCTATCGAAAAAAGAGCGGAAACTGTTGGAAAGGGAACGCAAACGAAAAGAGAAGGAAAAGAAACAACTCGCCAAGAAAGGGTTTGACGTAGATCAAGTCACACGCCCAGACGGATCCCGAGTCGATCTCCACATGATGAGATCAACAACCGGCCGGAAATTGGTTGAAGTTGAACAAGCACCCAGAATGTCATCTGGCAAAAAAACCGTCGAGACCGAACAAGGTGTCGAGTTTGATATTGATCTTGGAGGCGGCGTTGTAGAGAAGGGCGGCCGGATTATCAAAGGTGGGCCTGTGTTCGATGAACTTCTTGAAGAACTAGAATTGGTCATGCTGGAGGCTGATATGGGTAGCCGTGCAATGGAGGCTGTGTTAACGGCCTTACGTACAGAATTAATCGGCAGCCGATTGCGAAAAGGGGCCAACCTAGCCAAAGTAATCGAAGCCAGCCTGAAACGCGCACTTCGCAGCCTTTTGGCCGCAGGATATTGGGATTTTAACGCAACAATTGACGGTATGATTGAGGCGGGCGACACACCAGTCATTGTGATGATGGTAGGCGTCAATGGAACGGGTAAAACCACCACCACCGCAAAAATCGCACATCGCCTCAAATCCGAAGGCCGAAACGTCGTCCTTGCTGCAGCAGACACATTCCGTGCGGGCGCCATCGACCAACTCGAAACGCATGCGGAAAGGATCGGCGTTCGGTGCGTTTCCAGCGAAAGAGGCGGCGATTCTGCTGCAATCGCTAGAGACGCAGTTGAAAGCGCAAAAGCTCGCGGAGCGGACGTAGTAATCGTTGATACCGCGGGACGTATGACAAACAAAATCAATCTCATGAATGAGTTGCAAAAGGTGCACAGAGTCGCTCAGCCCCACTTGGTTCTCTTCGTCGGTGATGCCCTTGCGGGTAATGATGCGGTGGAACAAGCAGTTGAATTCCAGCGCATGCTCAAATTTGACGGTGCCGTACTTTGCAAACTCGATACTGATGCTAAAGGCGGCGCGGCACTATCGATTGCTCATGCCACAGGCCGACCAATTGTATTGGCTGGAATTGGCCAAGAATATGACGATCTGAAACAATTTGATCCAGACTGGCTACTCCAGATGATGTTTGAATGAGGTGAAGTAATGGATGAAGTATTACAGAGTGAAGAAAGTCAACGGTTTTTCTCCTTAATTTCAATGCTACAACGAAGCGCAATGATGCACATTGGGATGATACCCGATGAAGAGGGCATGATCCATTTCAATATGGCAGAGGCCAAGGCCGCAATCGACCTACTAGACACACTCCAAACACGAACCAAGGGGAACTTGGAGGAAGTCGAAGAAACCATCCTCAAAGGACTCATATCCGAATTAAAGATGCACTTTGTACGAGCACCCGAGCGGCAAAATGACATCGAAGCAGAGATGAAACGCCAAGAGGAGTTGAAGGAAACGTTCACCTCACCACAGACGGCCTCATCAGACACCCTCATCAATGATGAGGAGGAATAAGGACGACCCGTGCGTTTCATGACGATAACCGGTGTCCGAGGGTGTGAGTGACATGGTCCGGGTAACTGAAACTGATGACCCTGACGCACAGTTGGTGCTCATCGTCGACAACAACCCCATGGGTACAATGCGTCTGACCCAAGTCTTCACACAGAAGGGTTGGAGGATTGAGATTTGTGAAGACGGCGACCTCGCTGTCGACACCTACGTACAACACCGCCCCGACCTGGTATTATTGTCTCTAGAACTCCCCACCATGGACGGGCATATTGCAGCTCTCGAAATGCGAGAATCAGACGCACATGCCCGAATCGCGTTCATGGCTTCGCGAACCCAGAGGGAACTCGCGGCCAACGCTACCCACTCAGCGGGTGCAGTTGCGTGGCTCGAAAAACCAGTTACACAGACCATCATCGATGATAACTGGGGGATGATTATGGGTGAAATCCCAGAGTCACCAGGCCTCGAAGATCTCGACAAACTCTACCCTGATGACGTTGAAAGTATGCGTGCCAAGAGAGATGACGAAGAAGTCGTCGAAGTCATCAGTGCCATGCCGTTGCCAGCACTTCCCCTTCCAACACCTGGGCCCACACCTACACTCAAAAAGAAGAAGAGTGGGAAACTCAAGTATCTCCTAATTCTAATTCTACTGGGCGCCATCGGCGGTGCAGCCTACTATTTCCTAGCTTAATCGTGCACCAATCGCACAGCCGGCACATCTGCAGAAGAGGGCACCACCATCGGTGGGGCCTGTTGTACGGGCACCAAAGTCGAGGCGACATACGGCACGACAACACTTCCAGCAGGAGCATCCAAGACCTTCTCAACCCGTGTTCCAGCACTATCGAGAAGTGTTGGGTCTAATTGTTCAATTCGTTGATCTAAAGTGACGTAAGATTTCCATTGCCACCAACCGATCAAGATGATGATACCAGTCAGGACCAGAACGAGAAACCAACCCAAAATAGCACTCATTCTCACGCACTCCGCTCGGTGAGCGCCAACCAAGAGATTTCAGCATATTTGGCCGCAACACCCCTTGGATCATCGGATTTGTATATCCCAGAACCAACGATGATTCCATCACTACCTGCTTGTATGGCTTCACGAGGATCTCCATATCTTTGACCCATTTCACCATCGCCAACCGCCAAATTGACGCCCGGTGTCCAGATGAGTTTCCGATTCCCAACCTTTCCACGTAGTATGGTCAATTCAGCGGGGCGACTCCCATTCCCAATGAACCCAAATACACCCTGGTTGGAAATTCCAGCAGAAACCATTTCATCGGTATACCCTGGCAATCCGAGCAAGTTCCCTCTGCTAGACATTTGTGCTAGGAGAAGAACACCCCCCTCGCGGCCGACATCACTCCATCCTGCACACAAACCATCAACAATATCGGGGCCTGAAATTCCATGTGCCGTGACGATATTTGCCCAAGAACGAATATCGTAAACCCCAGCCATTTGCCCTCTAGAAATAGGACCAATATCTGCAAATTTCCGATCTTCAAAAATCAGTAAATCATGTGCCGTTGCCTTTTCACAGAAAGCACCCCAACTCTCAGCACTCCAATCATCAATCAAATCAACATGAGTCTTCAGTGCAGCGATATTATCCCCAACTTGATCGATTAAATTATTCAACCCTGACATTGTATTCAAATCAGCAGCAAGAACGACCAAACTTCGCTTACGGCAGACGACTTCCATGTATCTTCGGGACAAAGGATTGTCACACGAATCCCATCGCGTACCCCAAACTTCGGCAGGCTCCATCAAACACCCCGGTTGGGCCCCCATTCCTCAATCCTTCGCATTCAACCCTTCAGCGCCAACCCGATTCTATTGCGGAGTTCACACCATCAACAATTGATGATTCAACGGGCAACCACTCCATGCCCAAGTCATCCATTGCCGGGCGCACATCATAACTGCAAGTCATACCGATGTTCTTTTTCACCCAAGCGAATGACAATTGCGGATGAAATACCGATAGTACGTAAGTCAATGACTTTGGTAACACAATTTTTGGCCACTTCCGATCAGGTACTTTTCTACGCAATAGTTTGGCAATTTCAGGCATCCACAATGAGTCGTTGTAGACGATATAGCGACCCCCATCGGGTCCTTTGGTAAGTGCATTGACATGCGCCTTTGCCACATCTCTAACATCGACAATATTGACATGCATTTTAACCAAGAACGGGTATTTCCGCTTGAGTAGATGATCCAGAATAGTCATTGAACCTTCCAGATGCCTTTCAGACATCACAGGACCAAAAACCACGCAAGGATTGATTGAGACATATCGCGGCTTTTCACCCTCATCCTTCGAAGCGACCCAACCTCTGGCCAACATCTCCGCACCAGCTTTCGCGAAACCATATGCGTTAGAATTTACAGAAGCATCGTCACACCAATCATCGTAATTGAAAACACGACCATTCTCAAAATCGGTCCGTCGCACGGCTGCTACTGAAGAGGTGTGAACCATCCGCTTGACACACCCAACAGTATCCATTGCATCGACCAAATTTTGAGTACCTTGAATCGATGGATCAACCACCTGTGTTTGGGCATCATCCACACCAACATACAACGAAGCAGCACAGTGAATAACATCCTCACAATCTTTTACTGCATCTTCCACCGTTGATTTATTCAACAAATCCATCTGCACAATTTCCAGCCGATCGGACCCAGGCAATTGATTGAGAAATTCTGCATCGGATGGATTGCGAACCGTACCGCGAACAGAATATCCTTGTTCGAGCAACTCACGAACAACGTGCGAACCGATGAAACCAGCCGCACCCGTCACCAAAACAGTCCCAGACATACCCCCGACTCGGGCACCCCTATCATCAATCAATCGACACGACTCGTTCTTCGCGCATGGCGACATCAGCCGCGTATGCAATTAGGTGACTATTGATTGAGTCCGATAACTCGGTCGTTGAGATCGAACCCCCTTCCCCGCGAACCACACTAAGGAAATCAGCTACGAGTCGCAGATCCCCACCTCCATGCGAATCCCCCTCCAAATCAATATCCACATCTTCATCGATGGCTTCCGTACCCAATACAGCACCCGGCTTTGAAAGAGTGAATTTACCAGTCATCATATCCCCGTAAATTTCCCCTTTCGTTCCAGTAATCTGTATTCTTCGCGTACCCTTTGCTGAATTGGTTACCATATCGTGAGTGGCAACACAACCATCCTCAAATTCAATGATGACTGATTGCCGATCGACAACATCATTGTCACAGTGCCAAACACAACGGCCATAATCAGAACCGACAACATGTTCACGCTTCGATTCCAAATCTACGTCCAACCCTTGTTCATAACTCTCCTGCCCCGCCAGCGCATAGAATGGCCACATACCATTGTCGACATGATGCCGAATTGCAGAGTATTGACACTCCCGCTCGATCGAACAATCATTACAATGAAATCCAGACCCTTCTGGAGCCTTCTCTGCCTTGAAGAAATGCCTACCTCCGAATGAGGCGACCTTTTTTGGATCCACACCAGACTTCAGCCAACAAATCAAATCGAGGTCATGGCAACATTTTGCCAACAGCATCGGATTGGTTTCTTCACGGTTCCATTTGCCCCGAATAAAACCAACAGCCATGTGGTGGTAAGAGACATTTTCAGTCGTATGGATATGCATGATATCGCCAATTTCACCCGCTTCAACGAGGGTTTTGATGGCAGTATAGAAGGGAGCATATCGGAGAACATGACAAATGACAACTTTCTGCCCAGTCCGCGATACAGCATTTTCTAAAACTCTCAATTGTTCCTTGTTCGGAGCGATTGGCTTTTCCAGTAGCACATCATACCCCGCCTCGAGTAAAGGCAATGTAGTTTCAACGTGAATTTCATCCATCGTTCCATTGATGGCCACGTCTGCAAATCGCTCAACTGCGGCCAAATCTTCCGCACACTCAAAGCAATTCTCAACAGGCACCCTAAACCGCTCAGCATACCTTTCCCTTCGCACCAGGTCTGGCTCTGCAACACCCACAATTTGCAATTCATCAGGATGAGACTCAGCGTAGGTTGCATACCCAACACCGCGGTGCCCCAACCCAACCAAAACAGCAGTAATCACAGCGAACCCATCCATGGCACACCCACATTACCTTTCACACCCACGTTTGAGGCCATGAGCCAAAACGCCGCCACAAGTGACGAAGATGCGCAACCGTCAAAGGCAGCGTGTTGAAGCAACACGCGATGAAGAAGTGGTTCATGCGCCAGTATTGGCGCCTTCAACAATCCCAGACACTCATATCAATGGTGTTCTGGTGCACAACCCTGACTCTATTGATCTGGCCTTATGTGAGTTGGCGCTTCCAATCTGAAAAAGAAACTCTAGGCATCCCAATGACCTATTGGGGCCTTGGCTCGATTGCAGTCGGGGTTCTGGTATCAGTCTTAATTGTAGGATATATCTATGACATGATTTTCGCCCTGTGGAAGGAACAGAGAACCGTCGACACCGAGCGAAACCCGTTCGGAACATATGCACTAATTCCAGCCAACATCGTACAAATTGGTATGATGAATCACCTTCTGCGTGACAAAGCCGATGGCGATGAGAAAATCCTCGCAACTTGCGATTGGATTGATCAGTGGTTGGCTTGGTGCGGCTCACAAGAGATTTGGGCCCGAAGCCAACATTTCTGGGATTCCGAATTCTCATCAAAGGTTCCAGACCTTTTCTTCCTACCTGACGACGCGGTTGAGAAGGCTCGAAAGGTCAAATTGGAAGACTAGAATCCACAAACGTGATGACCGCCTGAGGTTGAGCGACGAGTGGTGATGAGGTTGACTGAACGACAT
>NTJU01000064.1 GCA_002457195.1 Marine Group II euryarchaeote MED-G33
TCCAGTGAAGCATGATTGTAAGACGTCGCCGCCTCGACCAGCCAAGATGCAACCATTGCTATGACTGCCCGCGGCAAGTCTGAATAAGGGTTCCACTCATCGCTTACTTATGGCGAAGAAGCGCGGCTTTGGTCGGTTCCTCGGTGGACTTGCGGGGAGACCCTATGACCAACTCATGAATCGGCTCGAGAAAATCTCAGGAGAGTTCTCAGGAGGCGCACTCGCAGATGAGTGTGACAAGTTTGTCAGTACGGTTCGCAAAACCCTCGACAAAGAGCAAATTGACGAGGAAGAACACGATTTACTCATGGAAGAAGTCGAAGAAGTACATCCGGATGGGAAGACCTATCCTCGACTCGGTGATGATTCCGAAGAATTCTATGATGGTGATGATTTGCCTGATGCTCCCGAATTGGATGTTGGCCGCAGTATCGATTTGGATAAGTTGATGCGCTCACGTGATGGTGCTTTCACAGGCTCTTTCGGTCGCGATGAGTACGAAGAATATCGACAGAAAATGGCAGAGGATTTCTTCAAAGAATCAGACGAAGCTATCGCATCAGGCGATCATGAAGACATGCAGTCACAAGATCCTGGCAATCGAGTATTCCACGACGTTGAGGACGAAGCTAGAGATTTGAAACGTCAAATCGCTGCAGAAATGGGAGTCGAAACCGAAGAAGAAAGTGATGATTCCACCAATGTCGATGAAGATGGTACAGAGTGGTGGGAAGATGACGATGGCGTCTGGTGGTATCGTCCTAAAGGCGAGGAAGATTGGTACCAATATGAAGATTGATTTCTAAGAAATCAAATCATACATGTCCTGCAAGTCATCAATGGAATCGATTGCACCTTCATGCTGAGCCATGATCAACCCGTCCCCGTTGACGAAGAGTAATGTGGGTCGAGCATTGATTCCAAGATTCTCAGCGGCCTCTACACCTTTCATGAATGGGTAGGGCAAATCGACGCCTGTATCTTCTTCTTCATCGTCGTAGTCATCTGCATCTTCGTGCCATTCTTCCAGCGTAATATCGGTGCTAGAATCGGTACTCATTACAATCACTGTCGCTCCATCCAAATTGTTGTACAATTTGTGCATCACATTGTGACAGGGCGCATTACACCATTCAGCAGAGAACAAGACAATGTATCCCTGATTCATCATGCTGGACTTAGAGTAGGTTTGACCATCATCTGCGACGGCATCGAATTCAGGCATTTCACCCAAAGATTCGATTTGTTCATCATCATCTCCAATACACCCCGGTAATAACATCATCAAACTGAGTAAAATGGGCATCAATAAACGTCGATTTAAGGCGTTTCGCATGAAATTGGGATGGAAAGAACAGCCATAATGATTGCCTCAATTTACTCCGAATAAGTGGTTGGGAAAATCGCCCTATTCTTGATAACCAACAGGGTGCTCGAAAAAGGGATGACACGCCGAATTCTACTGTTTTTTACCATAGCAATTCTGCTGATTCCACTGACTTCACTATCATCTGAACTAGATGTTGAAATGCAATTCTATGGCCCTGAAGATGATGATGATGGCGATGGTGTGATCAATAGTGAGGACGCCTATCCAAACGCAACAATCGTCTTGGAAAAACTCGATCAAACTCGCTCACGAGGTGCAGAACCATACGAGAACAATCACACCCTTGCAATGGAGCTTGCAGCTCTTCTCTGGTCAGACTCCGATGGAGACGGGTGGGCTGACCAAAGTGGAAACGCATTGTCTGATCACTGTCCAACCTTTGCCGGTGAATCGTTTCGATTGCGACAAGGTTGTGGCGACATCGATGGCGATGGGTTGCCAGATGAAATGGATCCTGATGCAGATGGTGATGGAATCACCAATGATTTGGAATTGGCTGCCAGTACTGCAACCAAACAATTTGACATTTACGACGTAACCGATACACCATCCGATATGGATTACGATGGCATGCCGGATGTTTTGGATTCCGATGATGATAACGATGGTTGGAGTGATGAAGTAGAGGTCGAACGAGGTAGCGATCCATTCGATCGTAAATCAAACCCATTCAATCTTTATTTTGGAGTCTCTACAGGTGTCTTCTATGTGTCAGGTGAAGGATTTACCCAAGACCCAGGTGATGGCTTTGAATTGTCGCTATCATGGCTTCTTTCCGCTCTATCTACAGAATTAATCATCCCCATCGGTTTGATTCCAATTTACCTATTTTTCTGGGCCATGAGGAAGAGAAACTATCGATTTTATGATCATCTCATTTCTGAGACTAAATCGGCAGACGAATTACAAACCATCGAATTAGAGGTCAATGAAATGGTTAGAGAACGTAAACTCAGGACTTTCCAAGGTTTGGTTCTCCGGAACGCCATAGAAATCAGAGAAGATGAGTTAACTCGAGAACATCTTGATGAGGAAGAGTAACCTACAATCCAACTGCATTGTTGGGATCATCCCACCAAGGTGGTGCTAGGAACCAGCGATCATCGTTAACCGGGCGATCGACCAATGGCAAACCCAATGTTGAGGATTCATCCAGATTCACAGTCAAACCAATCGCAGCACAAGTCGAGGGGAGGTAATCTTCCCCACTTTCGGTCAGCTCGATTCGAATCGAGTCACCGGCTTGCAAACGCACATCCAACGGATTGAATTCCATCAGCATGGTGTAGGTTTGGAATGGAACAACAGCCTTGGCATCATACCCACCATCACGATAGCGTAGATCCATGGTTGCATGACCCAATCTCAAATCATCCGCATAGGAATACATGGTCGCGAAAATTTGTCCACCATTGCAACCACGGGTGGTCACTGAAAGGTGCAGTGTAGGTAAGCCAGATATGTGAACATCTTCAGTCAATTCAGGCATGAGGATGGTTGCCGAAGAGGTTGCACTGACAACTCCAACTGGGTCGAAATTCAAAGCAGTATCGAGTGTCGCTAGATCCCAAGTCAAATCCTCTGGCGGCCAGGTTTCCTCTACATGCCACATTCCATCATGAGTCTGAATCTGGACATGCGCCTCGGGTTCTTCTCCCAAATCCTTGAGATAGTATTCGAACCAATTCCACAACTCAATGGCCCAATCCATTCGAGTCATATTTGGATATGCCTCACCTCCATATCCACTGCCCAATTCCCCGTGCCTATCGGGTTGATCGACGTAGTTGTGTGCCCACTGGCCACTGATTGCACGAGTGTGAATTCCAGCATCACGTAGCATTTGGTAGGCCGGGAATGCGTGATAGGGGTCTACGTTCCAATCTTGAAGTCCCCAAACAATGTAGACACTACCGTTGTAATTTTCAATGACATCTCCGAGGTGATATCTCTCTTCCCAGTAATCTGACCATTCAGCCCCAAAAGCTTCTGCTGCCAATGAAGTCGTCACCGGCATTGCGGGTCCAACAATATCGTCACTACATACTCGTAAATCATCGGTCGTCATATCCGAAGTGGCGCCCTGGTAGGCCAAATCATAGCCCACAGCACGGGCTTCACTGCTACCGTTTCGGTAGAACATTTGCTGGACACCGATACTTCCAGAGATGGGAACGATTGTCTTCAGATGTTCAGAAGGATTCTGCGCTGCTTCCCAATTGGTGGTTCCTGCGTATGATTTGCCCATTAGTCCAACGTTTCCATTTGACCATTCTTGCTTGCCCAACCAATCGACTGCGGCTTGAATTCCAACCTGTTCTCCAAGTCCTTTGACATCTTGACAATGTGTGGATTTTCCACTTCCAAAGGTTGACACTTGAGCCAATGCATAGCCGTGTGGGACAAATTGGTCCAAGACCCAAGCACCAACACCTCCGTCCGGAACTGTGTTGGGGTTGGAGTCGCCATCGGCCACCTCAGTTCCAAAATCATAGTAGGGATGGATGGTTGCAATGACAGGTACAGTTTGCCCCTCTGGGACATCTGGTAGCCACAAAGCCACATGCATCAATGCCGGTTCAGGATATCCCGCATCTTGTTCACTTGCTGGGAGGTCCACTTCGACAAAGTACTCACTTGGCCCGGTCCAATTGTAGGTGCCTGCAACGGGTAAACTGCTTCTCGTTCCAGTATAATCGAGATCCATTTTGTGACGATCTTGGAGTGGCACATTCCACGAACTGGAAGCATTCTCATTCTCATTTTGTATAGCCCCTGAACCCCAAACGGATGCGAGGAACATGAATAGAACGACGATTGCAATTGTTGCCCCAAGGGCAATGTTGAGTCGTAGAAACTCACGTCGCTCTTCACCCTCCGCCATGCACCGCCCTAGGGGCGGTGTGGTCATGAGGATGACGATTGGCCGATGGGCTCATTTGTGACCGATAGTACGGTGGGTCGATGGCTGGACCTCGGATTGCGATTCTGCTGACCTTCTTGCTCATCTCAATGCCTCTTGCAGGTGCACAGAATGGGAATACACATTGGACCGACAATGAAATTGATCCCGCCACTTGGGAAGATGGGCCCGAATTGGAAGGGAGTCCAATGGATGTACCTCGACCGGGCGACCCTGTTTTGGTGATTCAAGTCACTTACAGACCCGGCCACTTATTTTCAGAGGTTGACGGTGAAATTCACATTGAATTGTTCCCAGATTGGGCTCCAAAGACGACTGCGATGATGATTTTACACGTTGAAAGTGGAATTTATGATGGCACATTTTTCCATCGCGTCATCGATGATTTCGTCACTCAAGCTGGAGATCCGACCTGCAAAACTGTGGGTGTATATCCTGCGACAAGCCTCACCTGTGGAGGTGGTGGTGATGGACACACTCTCGAGTTGGAACACAATGAGAATCTATCACACGTAGATGGCGCCATTGGAATGGCACGTTCTCAAGATCCGGACAGTGCTGATTCACAGTGGTATATTGCGGAAACAGAAGCCCATGGACTGGACCCTGAAAATCGAGATGATGAGGGGTATGCAACCTTCGGTGTTGTCCGCCAAGGCATGAGTCATGTACGGGCGATTGCAATGGTCCCTACAACGGACGACCCATCTGGTTCCACAATCCAAAACCCAGCCTCTTCCGCGGGGCGACCTTTGTATGAAGTTCACATTTCGAGTATCGAAATGATTGGTGTGGTTGCCTCACCACCAGATTCCAGCGAAGATTCTGGAGGAGTTGGAGCACTCATTACTGATGTAGGCGGCATTCTTTTCTGGGTCGCTATGTGGCTCTGGTCGTTTGCTCTTTTGGGTGGTGTTGTATGGGCCATTCGACAAGATGGATTACCCTTCTTCAGCGATCAAGAAATGGAGGAGGCAGTGGATGCTTTACTCAATTTAGACCCCTAGTAATACCAGTGTCCAATACAATGCTGGTGCCACCAGAATAAACGAATCAACACGGTCTAGAATACCCCCATGTCCAGGGAGCATTTGTGACCAATCTTTCAATTCTAAATCACGCTTCAATGCTGATAGCATCAGATCACCCATGGTTCCAATGATTGCCATCATGACTGCCAATCCAGCGGTCTCCACAGCGGTCAATGGGTCGAGTAATGGTTGGGCTACATATCCTGCGATACCTGCCATCATGACACCTCCAAAAACACCCTCCCAGGTCTTCTTAGGTGACAGGATTGGACGGAATTTGTGTTTGCCAAAAATCCGTCCAAAAATGAGTGCAAAGGAATCGGTAATCGAGACATTGACAATCGCAAAAATGCAAGCCCCTACACCGATTGGACCCAAATGCATCAAGAATATTCCATGGATGAAGAACCAGATGAGAAGAAAGCCGATGAGTGCCCTTCCAACATCACTCGTGACATTTTCAGAACGGTCCTGAACAATGGGTACAGCCCAAGTTCCGAACGCCCCTAGGAAGAGGGCGATTCCCAGCAAACCTGCACCCTGGGGTCCCGCCCAGGACAAGGCCTCGATTTCCGAGAGGTTTGGATTCATGGCCAGCATGATCAATGCCAGCAAAACCACCATTCCAACCATTTGCATTCCCTTGTCCTTCAATTGAATGGCAGTACAATATTCTCGGTGGGCAGCCAAAGCGAAAACTCCGACCAAGAGGCCCCAAGTTGCAACGCCAAACTCCAGTGATGTGAACAAGAAAAAGAGCAATGGCGTTGCAACCAATGATCGAGTCCACAAGTTTCGAATGGCGTCTTGGGATTGGTTCCATCTAAGTATTGCGAAGACCAGTAGAAGGCCATACATGAAACCCATGAAACCGAGCACATACGGCGCGGCCAAGGCGACTGCTTCAGTTTCGATTCCAATGTCCATGTGGTTCCGGTGTCGAAGTCGGTTCTTCAACACGACACCGGTAAAGCATGGATGTCAACCACGATATGACGCTGGTGAGGAGCATACCATTTCACCCGTTCAACATGAACAACCGAGCAAGAAAACCGCCCATCTTTCTCAAAATTTTGTGCTAGATTTGATGCCCATTTTTCTTCTTCGCCATCCTTTGCCAATCCGTGAACATGCAACATCCCTCCCTCCGATTTGAGAGCCTGAAGTGCAATGGAATACCCTTCTTCTGCAGAGGGTAGAAGGCCAAGGTTGACTCGATCAAATTCAGAGTCCAACTGTAGGTTTCGATTGTCCCCTTCAAGAATTGTGCAGCGGCCCGCCAAATTGTTCGCCTTCAGAGACCATTTGAGAGCCCGAATTGCATCTGGATTCCATTCGCATGCGACAACATGTGCCGCACCACGGCCATTCGCTCTCTCCCCACTCGGCCCCCTCGCTCCTTCGCTAAGGAATGGCAATGTGTAGTAACCAATACCAGCATAGAGGTCGAGTATTTTTTCTCCTTCGTGGTTTTCATTTGCAATTCGTCCACGTTCGGTAACATTGCCCGCACTCCACATGCATTGGGTGAAATTGTATCCAAAGTCAATTCCGTGTTCTCGTCGCACAACCCAATCGTTCTCACCCAGCAACAATTCTACGCCACTCTTTCGATAATCACCTTGGACCTCACCCATTCGAGCAACACGCTTGACATTGAGTGATTCAGCCACGATTTTCCAAAAACTTTGGTCAGTATTCCAACCGGATTCAACAAACGCACTTTGTGGTAAAATCACAACATCAGAGAACTTTTCCCACTTGGTGGGGATTTTTCCTGGCAACTTTCCGTTCAGACTCTCAGTGAGCGCTTTTTCCAAGCGCGCATGAGGTGTCATAGTCGGGGCCATGCAGACTCGTTGAGCCACTACCCAATTAAACCACCAGAGCAGGAAGTAGTTCTATGACAGCACATCGGGCTAGGGTGGCATGGTTCATCCTCAGCCTGTTGATACTCTCGGGGGGGGCCCCTACGGTTTCTTCAGACCCTGGTGACGAAGAGGTTGTCAATACCATCTGTCAGACTTGGAATAGTACTTCGGGAATTTGTGATGACTACAATTTTGCTGACGATGAAACGGCATCCATGGAATGGATCGAAGGGCGATACAATATCGCATTGGCCAATTCCACAGTCATGTCCGTAACCCTTGAATGGGCCATTCACGAAATTCGAAGAGATGACATCATGCTCGAAGATTTGCCACTGGGGAATGGTTCGGATGCATCGATGGATGGTATTCCAGCCGATTATATTCGCAACTACTTGGATTATGTCACCCTTTCAGGTTCGACCGTAAGGAACATGCTTTCTGATTCCGTATCATCTACAGTATCGAGTTTAATCAACAACGGGTTTGGAACTGCTTCTGGTGTTCAAACCACGTATGTGAACCAGATTGCTTACGAGGACCAAACCGTTGAATGTACGGACGATCGTGATCAGGATAGTGCAGATGAGGTCGCAGGATTGCCAAACGATGCATACAATCCACCCATTTGCTTGAGAACGACTCTCGCCATCAGTGTCGATCCATCCGAGCTTGGGTTGACAGAGGTTGGAATGGACGTTGAACGCGCGTATCAAGGCCTACTCACGATGGGTAGCCTCGTTCGTTCCAACATGACTCTGGCCGCCCTACCAGGGCATGCAGCCTCGTACGAATTCGTCCCACCATCCTATGGTACAATTACAGCAGTTTCAGGTGATGGTAACCTAGTCCCCGCCATTTCAGGTGGCCACACTTACTCCTATGCACGATGGAATGTAGACCACAAAGATGCACCTGATGAAGAATGGTTGAATCAATCTGCTTCGGTCACAATGGCCCGTCGAGAAACAACCACTCGTCCCGTTGCCCTAGATCTCGGAACTGATCGAGGTATCCGTGTCGATGTTGTTGTCGATGCTTCGGATGAACGAGCTACCACCATCGATGTGAGATTGGGGATTCACCATATCGCAATGGATACTCTAGACAGTTGGGGTTGGGAATTCGTTGATGAGAATGTCACTGTACCTTGGGTCACATCCGATGGTTTACGACTGGCCCACCATACCGGTTTGGCCAACCTTTCTGACTTCGCTGACAAAGTTCCAGTCACGGAACTGAATGAATTAATTTCTGAGCATAGTCCGGTTGCCATTAACTTTGAACCATTTCAATTCTCATCTACAGATGGATTTGGGGGGCTTGATTTCATGCATCAACCCGGTGTCACCTGCTCCGAACCCTCTCCAAGCAATTGGTGCATTTTAGGCGATACTGCAATGAATGGAACCTACCCAATTTATCTCACCACACAATCAAACACATTTGACATGGATTTTGGGTCAATCGTAAACAGTCTAGCAGAGAAATTTGATATTGATTTACTCGGTTTCGATCCATCGATCATCACACAGGATGATCGCGCAGCGATTCTCAACGGAATGGTTGTCAGTCGAGAGATTAGTTCACCGAGTTTGATTGATTGGATTCAGAGGGATATTCCAGCAGCAGATATCCAATTAGAGGTTATTTTGCCTGATTATATTCGTTCTACCAACGGGAATCCAGGGACGATTACACTCACGCACACACTTGGTGAACCAGAAAACCATGCGCTCTCGTTTACAGGCGCGCAACCCTACGATTGGAGGCATTCAATTTGTCGAGAATCCAATTGTGGTGAAGACAGTCTAGACCTCATCTGTGGCCCCAATCAACGCACCTGTTTGGGCCTCAATCTCGATGTGGAATTTTCGGATTTAGACGTACATGAATGGAGTCAGTCAATCGATATTCACGTTGCGGGAGAAATGGAATTCCTCCTCTACAGAATCGGGGTCCCGGACAGCTTGAATGATGAAATTCAGAGCATCGATATAGAGGCGGTACCCGCTGATTTGATCCGTCGATTTGTTCATTTGGGGAATCAAATGGATGGTGGTTTGCTCGCCCCACTTGAAGATGGACTTACAGTACCTTTTGATGGGGAAGATATTCCATTGGAATTGACAGCAGATGGGTTGAATAATTTCGCTAGAGAGATTGGAATAATCGTCGAAAGCCAGGTCAATGAAGACATTCAATTTGCGATTGATGAGATCAATAATGGTGGTGAAGTTTACCTCAAAGATCCCGGTTATATCTCCATCTCAGTTTCGATTGATGGCCTCGAATTATCACCCACAGTCGCTCTTTCTGATCTCCGCCCCATTCGTATTCATGTCGAGGTATCTCAAACCAATATTCACGCTGAATATATCGGGGGCTCTGGTACGAATGAGGAATTGGTGACCCGGAGTATGAATCTCTGGACCCATTCTCTATTGGGGGCCAATGATGGCGGAAGTGGCTTCGAAGTACCCCCTGGTGAAGACATCGTCATCGATGTTCCAACACCTTTCTTCGACATCGAAGATGAGGTGATTTCTCCATCGGTCAGACTTCGATTAACCCTGCCTTGGGGCATCAGTTTTTCCAACTTCAAATCTGATATGGGTCGCGGTGAAATCTCAGACAATGATGGATCTCAAATGCTGACTTATTACGTTCCAATCTGTACTGAAGATATTGTTGAGGCCTGCGAGGATACATCGGACACGATGAGTTTCCGAGTGGTCATCGGAATTGACTATATTCTCGCGCAGTTGGCTGTTTACATTGGAATAATACTGGCCTTATTGGTTGGTTTGATCATGCTCATTCGACGACGTAGACGCCGCAAACGGGAACGTAAGAAAGCCAAGAAAGAATCAGAGGTCGTTGGTCAAAGGTTGTCAGATCTCAGAGTAGTTGAGGACACCTCATACGGGCGTGATGGTTTACCAGACATGGGCGAGTTTGCAGGGCTGGATAAAAAAGGAAACATTCCAGGTGAATCCTGGGAAGACGATTTCGATTTCTAACTTCTAGTGAATTTCTCGCCAAATTCGCTCAGCGAGTGCACGACCAATCCCTTCGACTGCGGC
>NTJU01000065.1 GCA_002457195.1 Marine Group II euryarchaeote MED-G33
CTAAGCATCAATAAAAATGTAAGACTAAATGCAGATATTGTGTATTTCATGATTCGAATTACACCCTTCACCTTTTGAAGGTCTGTTTTCATGAGAAGTTGTATTTCCCCGAATTAAACTTCCTAGAAAGTCCTTGAATCAAGGAAATTGGAATACAGATCTTGAATTACTTCAGAGTAATCATAAATCCCGTTTAGACGTATTTGCTGACCGTTGATACAGTAATCACTTCAGATATTGAAATCAGCCATCAGCAAAATGATGCCCACGATGATTGCTGGGATGGTCGTATGTACCGTCGCCCAAAGGCTAGCAGCTTTGTGGCGAACCAGCAATGGGAACAACGCGTCACCATCCTGACTGATTGCATTTGCAGCCAATGCAGGGAACGAAATGATCTCCTTGGTATAGGCGGTAATGGCGATAATTTGTGGACCACAACCTGGAATCAATCCAATGATGGCTGCTACCGTGACCGCGACCATCCCGTCTCCATAATTGGCCATATCTTGTTCAGAGAGACCACTGAATAGCAACATGAATTCAAACGCCAAGTAAGCGATCATCACCCAAAAAGTGACGAATGCAGTTTCACTTGCGGCATGCACCATGGTCTCGCGCATAGAATGTAATTTGTCACCGATGGTCGCCTCTGTATCATCCGCAAACCAGTTCTTCTGCGCCACATAGAGAATCACAGAAAGTGTGGTTCCGATAAGACCCACCCATGTGATGAAACCGTCCAAAGTCAATGGATTGTAAGCCAACTCCAGACTGTAATCCGCATCTTGCCCTGACCATACCAATAAGAGAACGGCGAAAATCAGACCCAATAAGGTCACACCCCACCACAAAACGTAGCCTTGATGCAGAATATTGTACCCCAGTCCCTCGGGAACTTCACGTGAAAGATCGTCCAAGGGCGATTCCCCCTCAGGTTGAATTTGTGGTTCTTCTTGACCGAATGTGGGGCCAAATCGACCCAACGGTTTGCGCGGTGTTGTGCCAGTCATGTCGACGAAATAGCCCCATGTAACACCCACAATGAATGAGATTGCATGCACGGCGAGTAAGGGTGCGATGAAACTGGAATCGGTAACTGCGGCCCCAATCAATACGAAAGCAGAATCCCCGAGTGTTGCGATCAGTGTGGCCACGACTGTACCATAGGTCACATAGCCACGGGCATACATTGGCATCATCACAATGGCACCACCACAGCCGGGTGTCAGGCCCATCAATGCTCCAATGACTGGCTGCAATCTCTTTCTTTCTCGAATATATTCAACAAAGCGACCACTGGTTGCGTATTGTAACCAACTGAATAACAAAACCATGGCTGCAACAAAAACGGTCACTGCTAGAAAGGCATCACGCATGCTCGTGACCACGATTTCGACAACGTCGTGGACGGTGGCCATGATTGTGGGTCCGACCGCGAATCAATAAGCGTTGGTCCGGAATGGCCCCAGCGGTTTCCTCAAGTCCTCCACCCCTATGGGGAGGGTAATGACGCAGCGAGTATTGGAATGGGTCACAGCTCGTTTACGAGATGGAGAAGCCGTTGCGATGGCCAGTGTAATCACCGCACAGGGGAGTGTCCCTGGCAAGCCTGGCGCTCACATGGCGGTTACAGATTCCGAAGTTTACGGCACGGTGGGTGGTGCAGGACTTGAGATGAAAGTGATGAATCATCTTCGAGAAATCCTCGTCACTGGAGAAGGGAGAATCGAGACATACCAACTGCAGAAAGAGGCTTCTGGGAAAGCCGGAACACCCCTAAACAGTCTATGCGGTGGCATCCTGACGGTCGCAATGGAAGTCATTCAACCAATGCCACATATCCTACTCGCAGGGGGTGGCCATTGTGCACAGGCGATCGCTGATGCGAGTGCACCCTTGGGTTGGTCGGTTTCTGTGCTGGATGCACGCCCCGAATATGCCTCTGAAGAATTGTGGCCTGATGCAGAAGAATGCATCGCAGCACAACCAGGTGATTTTCTCGCACGTGAAACAACCGAATCCCTCGCCCGATTCTCACACATCCTCCTACTGGGACATGATTGGGCCATCGATGAAGCATTGCTAATCGGGTTACTCGAAAGGGCTGAGGGGCGGCCAAAAATAGGTTGTATTGGATCTAAATCGAAATGGAATGCATTTGAAAAATCTGTGCTTAATTCTGGGCTCGGTCAAGAAATTCTCGATACGGTGATTTGTCCAATCGGGGTCAGCATTGGTGCTGAATCGCCACAAGAAATTGCAGTCGCTGTTTTGGCCCAAATCATTGCCGAGGTCAAGGGCGTCAAACCCACTTCAGCAACATGGAGAGATTAGATGAAACTCAACCTCATTACCAAAGAGGATTGGGGAAACGCCAGTCTGGGCGTCAAAATATTCAACGTTATTGTAAATGTGATCATGTTCGTTGGTGGAGTGTTTAGTATCCTTATGATTCTCGATTGGATTGGGTTAATGCCGTAGATTACCCTTCTTCGACGAACGATGATGTTTGTCGGGGTAGACTTCATTATGCGACCCGAGTTGCCATTGGGGTGCAAGTTGTACATCTTCATTGGAATCGGCCAAAAATGGCTCTTTCGGGGTTTGGTGACCTGTTGATCCCATGCACACGATTGGAGATTGTCGCCCACCTCTCTGTTTCAGAAAAGGGCGTGAGGCAATTGGTACGTTGTGACTTCCGTGAAGGGTTCGGTCCAGAAGATCTTTCCAATTCTGAACACTTGACCTTTGAAACCGCATTACATGGTGATTCGGAATCACAACCAATCGTTGTTTTCAATTCCCATCCACTCGCGATTGCAAGCATCGGTTTCCCCGATATTGCAGTGCTTCCACCGTATACGTTTTCAGAAGATGGGATTTCGATTTCACTGCGAGGCGTCCCGAAGGGAATCAGTAGTTTCCTTGCGTTGGCGAATGAAATCATGCCTCCAGATTCGGTCAAAGTTGTGAATGAAGAAGAAGGTGAGAATGGACCACGTAGTTTGCTTGGAGATCGGCAATGGGAAGTGGTTCAAGCCGCGGTTCAATGGGGTTACTATGACGAACCAAAGGGTGTTTCAATGCGCCAGATGTCTGAGCGCCTGAACATGGCAAGATCGACCCTAGGGGAACATTTGCACAACGCCGAAGCCACCATCATGCGATGGTTGGTCAATCAAGAGTGATTCACTCTTCTTCGAAGTGTACTTCACGTTCGTCCTTGGGACCCAACTTTGCAGTTACAGAACAGCCGAGTAGTGAGACGATTCCAAGCACCCAAATGAGCAATGTAATTTCATCGATAAACGACGCATCTGCACCGTCGAAATTGGTCCAATAACTGTAAGGTTGCAAGTTTGTAATCACGCTATTTTTGATAAATTCTGCATCTGCTTCGGTTGCTGATGATGATTCGGAAATTTGGAACACCGGTTGTAGGTCATCGATCGTTGGGTCAATGGCACCAATTCCACGCGTATCGAGATAGAAATACGAAGTCATTTCGCCCGCAATAGCAGCGTTCACATTGGGTTCCACCTGCATCTCAACGGTGCCACCAAAGTAGACTGGAAGAGCACCAGGGAAAATATCCAAAATGCTCTCATCGTTGATCAATTTGGCCTGAATCGGGTTATCGAGTGGGTCGATTGTAATTCGATGATGATAGGTCTCGACGCCATGCACTGATCCCTTGCCAAGAATTTCACTGGTAGCCACCGTGTACCCGCCCAAATTCATGGTTACCGACCGGTCGGCTGGAAATTTCCCCGCCATTGAATTTGTTTGGACGACCGGGTCAAGCATTCCATACGCGGACGTATTGCGTGAAGGTGTACGCCAAGGGAGATGGACATCACCATCTTCGGCGATGATTTGACCCGGTTCTACATCCCCCACAACTCCCGTGTAAACCGAATAGACCGAGGTGGAATCGGTCCAACACTCAGTATCGATGCCATCGCCTACACCAAACCCATACGGGTGGGCATAATCGTTCTCATCGAGGATACCATCGCCATCATCATCATCATCAACTTTGTTTAATATCCCATCTCCATCGCCATCGGTATTGTTCCAAGAAGTGGAATTGATGTATTCTTGAGTAAAATCATATTCACAACCAAAGTAAGATGCGTTCTTCTCAAGAGATACCCAATCACTGAGCGGGTCTTCCCATCCGAATAACCACTGATTAACCGATTGTGTTCTGTAAGGAACTACACCGAGGAAAGAGTCGAGCAGCGGTTCTAGGAACGTGTCGAACACGGTGAAGCTGAACAACCAACGGAGGGCACTGGCCGAGTTGTTATCCAAACCGTAAATTTGAGCCACGAGTGCATCATCCCATACGTGAACTTCGCCACCTGCAGTTGGGATGAAATTCTCATCCATGGGGACGGAAAAACCCATGATTTCCCCATACATGATGTCCATCGCAAAATTACCTGTAATACTGTGTGGACCTGAGAATAGACCCGCGGTCACCTCTGGTTCGAGATCGATCAGTTCGTTTCCATACACGGTGCTCCAGAGTGGGGCACCCAGTTCCTCGCTGCCCACATTCAGGCCGAGAGCGATGTATTCCTGATTGATGGGGTCAACAGAACCGAAAGCTTCCCAGAACCATTGATCGGCATCGATTTTCCCAGAACCCCCAGATAGAATCATTTCGTATTCTGCACTGGATAAGAACCAGTCGCCTGCCCATGCACCAATTTCTTGCAGGGCCCAAATTGAGAAGGTGTATTCAGTTGGGCTGACGGTGAGTTCGGTTCGAAGGGCGAAGGGATCGCCACCATCCGGATTTGCTTTCTGCAGGAAATCTGTCGAACCACAAAGGATTCGACGTTCGTCACAAACCAGAAGACCGGTCGGGACTCCACCCTCACCTTCGCTGAATAGCAAATTTTGCAAGGTGGCCTCGTGTTCAATTCGATAGCCAGACATCTCTTCCAATCGATCGTTCAAATCATCCATTGAAGCGGATTCGAGAACCGCACCCCCTCCATGAGCTGCAAATCTTGCGCTCATTGCATTGTAGATGGCATGATCACGAGCAAATGTCTCGGCATCATCCACACCGACATATCCGAACATTGTTGCGCGCGCGATGGAATTTGTACCATTGTCGGGTGCGCCACCACGAATCATGAGCATGGTCCCAATGTCACAAGTCAAGGCAATGCAGATCGAGGAATCACCTGGATCCTTGGCATCATACAATACATGATTCAAAGTGGTGTTATCTGTTTCTGATGAACCCCAACCAATCTCTGCTCGCATGGCTTCTTCACCAGCACTTGATATGTCATCAGATACCCAGATGGATGGGGCTCTTTCACTCAGATCAAAATACAACATATCTCGCGTGTAAGCACCCTTCACAAACAATGATCCTGTGTCGATTGCGGTGCCTACTGCTCCAATTTTTTGGGCATTGAAGAGGATGTTTAGATTGGTCAATTCAGTGTCACCTGACATGGAGGCGTGTTCGGTACCATTCTCATCGGTGTAGATGCAATCTTCACACCAATCGTATACGTTGTATTCGCGATAGGTCAGTGTGCCAGCGGTCTCATCATGGAATAGAACCTCGCGCTTGGTGGTCAAGTTGTAAGTAAACGGACCCATCTTTTCAAACTCCATTTCAGCGTCATCATCTTGTTGTAATTCATTGGCATTGTTTAGATTCCATGCGAAGAATGAGCGCTCTGAAGTTGAGTTAAGCCAACCCACGTCTTCCCACGTATCGTTGGTCATATGCCGCTTTTCAGAGATAGTTGATTGGGTTTGATCCATTACCATCGGTGAAATCACGACAATGTTGATGCTCATGAGGAGAATTCCGACGATTCCGAGTGCGATGGCCTTGCTGTTCATGGCCTTCGCACCCTAGGGGTCGATGAATAAGCAATTTGGAATGGGACGCCCCATTCCATGGAAACAAAATGCCATCCCTGTTTTTTTGAGAGGGGGGGCAGGGACAAGTATCAAACACTCTATTCAGTGACGGAATCCTATGGAAGAACACATTGAGTTTAATCCGAGTTTTACGATGTTGACACTGGCATTAGCGCCAGGTGAGAGTGTAAAGGCTGAAGCCGGCGCCATGGTTTGCCAATCTGGCGTTGAAATGAAAACTGGAATGACCGGTGGCGGGGGCATTGGCGGCTTCTTCAAGAGCATGGCCAAATCAGTGTTAACAAATGAGTCATTCTTCCTCAATACCTTCACCGCAGGTCCTGCAGGAGGTTGGGTTAGTCTTGCCCCTGGATCTCCAGGTGATATCGCGTGGTTCGACTGCCAACCTGGTCAGAATCTGTATATCCAGGGAGGATCATACCTAGCTAGCACTGCAAATGTCGAAACAGATACGAAATTCCAAGGAGCCAAGGGGTTGTTAAGTGGTGAAAGGGTTTTCTTCATCAGAGCATTTACACAAGCCGGAGCTGGCCGGGTTTACTACAACTCATACGGGGCAGTAAAACAGATTCCAATCCAACCCGGACAGGTTGTCACAGTAGACACTGGACACGTCGTTGCATTCACAGATGGTGTCGACTACCAAATTGGTAAAGTCGGTGGGCTGAAATCATTAGCATTTGGTGGGGAAGGATTCGTCATGCATTTCTCCGGACAAGGTACTGTCTGGGTTCAGACCCGGAATATCGGTGCTCTTGCTAGTTTGTTGGTACCACACCTACCAACAGGCAATTGAGTAGGATGAAAACATCGCCCTACGGGCGAATCCTCAAAGGTCTCCCGTCACAGGGTCGGCGCGTTCGCCATGTCGATTCATATCCGCGTGCCCATGCTTCCCGGTGCTGGGAAGGATACTTGGCAAGCGAATGTCAACGGTGAGGCGCACGAACATCTAGTCGAGAGCAATGCGATTTTACTCGACGTGCTTCGAGACCAAGCGGGCACCCTTGGAGTCAAGCGAGGTTGCGACATGGGAACCTGTGGTTGCTGTGCTGTTCTCATCGATGGAGAACCGCGGCTTTCCTGCCTTTGCTTGGCCAAAGAAGCAACTGATACTGAAATTACCACTGTAGAGGGGTTGGCGGATGGGCACCACCTACATCCGATTCAGAAGTGCTTCGCTGATGCTGGCGGTAGCCAGTGTGGATTTTGTACACCGGGATTCTTGATCGTGAGTGCAGCGTTGCTCGATGAAAACCCCGAACCATCTCGTGATGAAATCAAATGCGCAATCGAAGGCAACCTGTGCAGATGTACGGGGTACCAGCAAATTGTCGACGCGGTCGAAATGGCTGCAGCGATGAAACGCGACGGGGTTGAAACTCCTGATCCAACTGGACCAAAATCAGATCCACATCCCTTGGGCCCCGATGAGCCATCTTTGCCACCAGGCAGTTCAAAGTGAGGTGTTGAAATGGGCAAGGGATATCGACAGGCACCCGGTAAAGGTGGAGCCTCAAAGAAACGCACCGATGGCAAGCGTCAAGCTGGTCAGCAGGATTTCGGAGTCCCAGGTTCCGGTGGTTCTGATCCATACTCTAAGCACCAAGATTTGGATTATGTGCCCGAATCCGTGGGTGGGTGGAAGAAACAACCCCGTGGCCCACATGTTCACGATCGACACATCACCGGCACCACGATTGGAAAATCAGTCCCATTGGTGGATGCCAATTGGAAAATGACTGGACAGGCGCAGTATGGTGACGATATTCGATTGCCCGGTGAACTGATTGGCAAAATATTGCGCTCACCACATCACTACGCGAAAATCAAATCGATTGATACTTCGATTGCTGAAGCAATGGATGGCGTCTTTGCTGTGGCCACTGGCCAAGATTCTGTGAACAAGTTTGGTGTTCTCCCCGTGACCAAAGATGAGCATGCCATGGCACAGGAAACAGTTCGTCACGTCGGTGATTTGGTTGCTTGTGTTTGTGCAATTGATGAAGCTACAGCAATCGACGCCATGAATTCCATTTTGGTCGATTATGAAGTGCTGGAAAGTATTCACGATATGGAAGACGGACTGAAAGATTCCGAACACCCCATTCATGACCGGGGTAAGTATCACATCGGTGAATCAAATGTCCAAAAACGTGTATTCCAGCAATTCGGTGATCTGGACTCGATGGCCGCAGCACCATACAGCCATGAGGCTGATTGGGAAACCGCTGGATTGCATCATGGATTTACCGAACCACACGCTGTTGTTGCTCATTGGGACCCCTCTGGGCGAGTGACCGTTTGGAGCCCTCAACAAGTCCCCCACTATTTGCATCGAGCTCTGTCCGCAGTCCTTGACATTCCAATGCATCAAATCAATGTCCACCGTACCTTCGTCGGTGGTGGATTTGGGGGTAAATCTGACCCATTCCCACATGAAATGTGTGCAGCCATTTTGGCCCGAAAATGTGGTCGTCCTGTTCGCATTAATTTCGACCGTGAAGAAGTCTACTGGATCAATCGTGGCAGACACCCCTCGCGAATTCAAATGGGTGTATTTGCTGATGATGAAGGTCGAATTGCTGGAATCGAAACGGACGCCCTCATCGATGGTGGGGCGTTTGCATCTTTCGGCCACGTCACAACATACTACAACGGCGTATTGCATACAGCGCCTTACGAAATTGGTGGCTTCAATTACACAGGTGCTAGAGTTTGGACAAACAAACCAGCGAGTGGGGCCATGCGCGGCCACGGTGCTGTGAACAGTCGTTGTGCTGTCGAAGTGGGTCTCGATGCTGTAGCAGAACAAATGAATGTCGACCCAATGACCTTGCGTCTGGCCAATCTATTGCCCCCTCACAGTCGGACCATCACTGGATTCCGAATTACCAGCACCGGAATGAGAGAATGTTTGGCCAAGGTTCGAGAAATGTCTGGTTGGGACGAGAAATTCAGAAACATGCCTCTCGGAAAGGGCATTGGTGTAGGGTGTGGATTCTTCATCTCTGGTTCAGGTCTTCCAATTCATTGGGACCCTGAGAATTTCCCTCATGCGACCGTCCACCTTCAGTGTGACATGGATGGTGGTGTCACAGTTCACACAGGAGCTGCAGAAATTGGCCAAGGGAGCGATACTGCGGTTTCCCAGGCAGTCGCCGAGGTGCTTGCACTGCCCTTGGATATGATTCGAATCCGCAGCAAAGAATCGGATACTGCACCTGTAGACTTGGGTTCATACTCTAGCCGTGTGACATTCATGAATTGTAATGCTGCAATTCGAGCTGCGATTGAACTACGAGACAAGGTACTGAAGGCTGCTCACGAAATTACAGGATATCACCCGGACGTCTTGGTCATCGGTGATCGAAGAATCTACTACAAGCATGACCCCGCTGTCGGCGTCTCTTGGTTGCAAGCGGTTCACAAAGCGCAAGCAGATGTGGGGTCGTTGATTGCATCCGGAGCATACCGAACTGCACCGATGGGTGGTGTGCACAAGGGAGCTGCTGCGGGTTTGGCACCAGCCTATTCATTCTCTGCATATGTCGCTGAAGTCGATGTGGATGTGGAGACCGGTTTTGTCAAGGTCACAAAGGCATGGGCTGCTCACGATTGTGGAAAGGCACTGAACCCATTGGCGGTCAAAGGGCAAATCATTGGTTCCTGCCACATGGGCATGGGCCAGGTCCTCTCAGAGGAGATGAAATATGGCCGAGATGGGCATTTGATGAATCCAGACTTACTCGATTACAAAATCATGAGTGTGCATGAGATGCCAGATGTTGTACCCATCATTGTTGAGAGCAATGATCCAGAGGGGCCGTTTGGTGCAAAAGAGGCTGGAGAAGGACCACTTCTCCCGATTCTCCCCGCTGTTTGCAATGCGATTTACGATGCCATCGGTGTTCGAATCGATGAATTGCCCGTCACCCCTGATCGTCTGCACAAAAAGATCGAAAAGCACTGTAAGAAAATTGGTGTAGATGACCCGCTTGACCTACCCGTTCCACGATATGATGCGAGCCCATTACAGCAAAAACTCGTCGAGCGTGCTGAAGCACATGCGGCTCGTGATCATCTACGTGATATCCAAGAAGATCGCTCCTCATACGTGAATGGCGTTCTGTTCGGTTTCGACCCTGATGTCCCGATGGCCGAACAGAATGAGGGATGGAGAGAATCGGTTACACCGACTGCTGAAGATTTGGCCGATCCAAAGAAGCGTGCAGCACGTGCATGGAGCCATGTCGAAAGACGATATCGAGGTGATGCCTAATGCGCATGCCACCGTTCACATTACACACTCCTGACAATCTGGCCAAAGCCATTGCTTTGGCTGCAGAATTGGATT
>NTJU01000066.1 GCA_002457195.1 Marine Group II euryarchaeote MED-G33
CCATCGGAACCCAAACGATAGCGCTACCGCTCGGATTCGAAACAAAAAAAAGTTGGGAGGCCGGACACCTTTCGGTATCCGACCCCCCGGTTTTACGAGGTTTCAAAGGAGGTGATCCATCTGCAGGTTCCCCTACAGATACCTTGTTACGACTTAACCCTCCTTGTCTAAGGCAGGCTCGAATACCCCAATTAAAAGGCAGCCTCACCCACCCCAAACTAAGATGGTTTGACGGGCGGTGTGTGCAAGGAGCAGGGGCATATTCACCGCGCCATTTTGAGACGCGATTACTACGAAATCCAGCTTCACGAGGGCGAATTACAGCCCACGATCCGAACTACGACCAGGTTTCGGGATAGCGCCTTCTTTCGAAGTGGCAGACCCATTGTCCTGGCCTTTGTAGCGCGCGTGTAGCCCAGTGCATTCGGAGCATACTGACCTGTCGTTGCCCCCACCTTCCTCTGACTTCACGCCAGCGGTCTCGCTATAGTGCGACGAATCCGGAGATCCGTTTAGCAAATAGACGATAGGGGTCTCGTTCGTTATCTGACTTAACAGAACGCCTTACGGTACGAACTGACGACGGCCATGCACTACCTCTCGAACAATCCAATAAGCTCATCACGCTGATCTTCATATGTCCGTCGGCACTGGTGAGTTTTCCGGCGTTGAATCCAATTAAACCGCACGCTCCTCTCGTTGCTGTGCTCCCCCGCCAATTCCTTTAAGTTTCAGCCTTGCGACCGTACTCCCCAGGCAGTGGACTTAACATCTTCACTCCGGCACTGGGCATACTCGTAGAATCCCCAACACCAAGTCCACAGCGTTTACACCTAGGACTACCCGGGTATCTAATCCGGTTCGTGCCCCTAGGCTTCGTCCCTGACCGTCGGATCCGTTCTAGTATGGCGCCTTCGCAACAGGTGGTCCCCTCAGGATGACTGGATTTTACCCCTACCCTGAGAGTACCCCATACCTCTCCCGGTCCCTAGTCTGGCCGTCCTCGCAGAATTCAAGCCGTTGAGCGGCTTGATTTACCCACGAATGTACCAAACAGGCGACGGACGTTTTAGGCCCAATAAAAGCGACGACCACTTGAGGTGCCGGTATTACCGCGGCGGCTGGCACCGGTCTTTCCCACCCCTTATTCTGCAACCGATTAAAAGTTACAAAAAGGTTAGACTTTGTCTAACCACTTGGAATTCCCTCATCACAGTTTCCTGCAGTGTGAAGTTTTCGCGCCTGCTGCACCCCGTAGGGTCTGGATTCGTGTCTCAGAATCCATCTCCGGGCGATTGCTCCCACAACCCGTACGCGTTGAAGGCTAGAGGGTACGTTACACCCCCTACGACCTGATACGCCGCAGGCCCATCCTGTGCCGCCGGAGCTTTGATCCACCCACCGTTCCAGGCGTGGTGAACTATGGGGTATTATTCTCAGTTTCCCGAGGTTATTCCCCAGCACAGGGCAGGTTACCCACGTGTTACTGAGCGGTACGCCGAGTCCCTAAGACTCTCGACTCGCATGGCTTAATCGAATTCCAATAGCGGTCGCCTCCGGCAGGATCAACCGGATTTCGTGAGAAATCTCTCTGATCCTTAGGAGTCGTGTTATATTGGTCACTTGGTTTAACTTGTCTGTTCTGTATATTGACGAGATTGCACTAAATTTGAAAAAAACTTGTTTGTTTCCTACTCACTTTGCACACATCATAATGTGTATCGTTGTACAATCTTGATCACCTCTCAGTCGCCAGCTTGGCTGGAGACCGCACGTTCCTCGGCTACGTCCTGTCTGATGGGGTCCGTCATCGCACGAATGCTCTGGTCCCAACGCCGTGACTAGACGTAGCGTCCCGCCGACCCTCCTTTACTATATGAACGTGACGAGTTGTCCAAACCATCGAAATGAGGCACTGCGCCTCATTCTGCACCGAAGAATTCACGCAGAACGGGATGCATTTCCATCGCCTGTTCCTTCTGAATTTGTTCGTAGGTTCGAAGGATGATTCCGACGGCCAAAAGAAGACCTGTTCCAGTCGCATTTCCAACCGTACCCAATAGATCTGCACCAGCGGCCAAAAGACCCACGAACGCACCAGAAAACAGTGTTACTGGTGGAATATAACGCATCAAGATTCTCTCGAGAACCTTCGGATTTTTACGGAATCCAGGAATCTGCATACCCGTATTTTCGATTTGTTTTGCAACATCCTTCGGACCCATGTTCGTCGTTTCAATCCAAAACTTAGCGAACATCATCGAACCCAATGTCATGACGGTAACGTAGGTGATCACGTGCAGAACGACTTGCCAGAGACTATGGCCATAAGGGTCAGGGGACTGATTTAGCAATGGCAGCAGCCAATCACCTACACCATTCACCATCGATGCATACCAAGCGAAACCGTCGGTAGCTTGCGTTTGACCTATGTCATACGACCCGAGATATTCGGCTATCGACCACGAACCCTGTGAACCTAAAATCGGCACTGTAGACATCGTTGGATGACTCCAGAAGAGAAGTGTGAACATGTTGAGGTTTGCCAACAATGCAGCCATCAAAATCACTGGAATGTTACTGGCGTAGACCAGACGGATTGGGTATTGGCCACGGTGACCACGAACCTTTCCGTGGGTCAATGGCAACTCGAGCTTACTGCTCTCAGCATAAGCCACAACCAGGAACACAATCACGCTCGAGAACAGTGCAACGACAGCGTTCGGATGCGCGGCATCGCCCAATAAGATCGATTCGAAACCATTGGCTGAAACCATCTCAGAGAAGGATGCTGTACGCAGGGTGTAGAAAATCATCGGCAAGGTCCCAGCGGGTGGATTTTCCAATGCGAATGCACCGCCATTGACCGACAACGGGGAAAGCGTTCCAACGAAGGTGGATTGTGCCACACCAGCTGCAATGAACAGAGAGATACCGGAACCAATGCCCCATTTGCTGACCATCTCGTCCAGCAAGAACACAAGTAGTGAACCAATGAACAACTGCCCGACAATGATTGCATTGGCCCAACCCTGTCCGAATTGACCGACCAAATCCAGATCAGCCTCAAGGAACCCATACACCTGGGGGATGGATTCAACTGGAATCATAATGAGAACGAGAATCTTCTGAACACCTTGATACAACTGCTTGTCATCACTATCGCCAAGATCTAATTTGATAATCTTCGCACCAGCGAACAATTGCATGATAATCGAACCTGTAACAATCGGTCCAATACCCAAGTGCATAATCGAACCAGATGCACCGGCCATGATGGCACGGAAGCTGCTGAATACGTCGATTGTAGCAGACGAAAGACCCCAAATCATGACGTTGGTCATGGCGAAGTAAATGATTAGAACAAATGTGGTAGTCCACAATTTAGAATTGAAGCGAACGTGTCCTTCTGGCTTGGAAATCGATGGATAAACGTCAACCAAGCGCTTTAGACCATAAAGACGGCTACTCTCTTCGCCTGTATACAATAGACAGGCAAGACAGAGACCTGCCATCAAACCCATCAGTATAATTCCAACCAGAAGATAACCGACCATGGCTGGGTCGACCCAACCCCAATAGGTGCAACCAAAGAAGAATGTGAGCCAAATTCCAGGCTTTAGACCACGACCAACATACTTGATATCCTGAATATTCTCTGGTAGATCTGTCGAAGTGCCCCAGATGATGAAGGCGACGTAAGGAATCGACAATGCAGTTCCGTAAAGCGAACGCATCTGATGTTCTTGGTTTGTACCAAACAATTCGTCCCATTGCCAATACAGCAATGCGCCCCAGTAAATGGCAGAGATGATTAGAATGGCGGGGACGTTGGGTCTGCGGACCATTTCTTTCCCTCCTTTATCCTAATCATTCAATGCGAGGATTACTCCTCTTCCCATTCGCCGTCAGCAACGGTGACCGAGCCGCCAGCGGCTTCGACCTTTTTCACTGCATTTGCACTCACGTGCTCTACTGTAACATGGATGGCGGACTTGATTTGTCCAGAACCTAGCAACTTGGCGATATTGTGCTCAGACAAATCGATGCTGTCACTGTCTCCTGCAAGGCCGGCCAATTCACTGACGTTGCAAGTGGTGTGGCGGATACGTAGACTTGGATCACGATTGAATCCATACATGCCCCAATGGCGTGGCATGTACTTGATTCGAGTCATGACACGGTGTTTGTTGAGACCGGCATTACCACGGCCACCACGCATACCTGCACCACGACCTGCTTTCTTTCCACGGCCATGGTAGCGTGAGCGACCACGGAATTTGTTTGTACGGGATACCATTTCTACACCTCACATCATACGGGCAACGAGTTCTTCGATCGCTTCGCCTCTAAAACCGAGTGCGCCACCTACTGTGAAGTGACGCTTGACGCCTCCCCATCCCTTGTTGCCTCGGGGTGGGTGTAGGCGGAAGACGCGCTTGAACGCCTCCATGTCCTTGACTGTTGCATCGCCACTGGCAATGGCCTTGGCAAATGCATCAATTGTCTTGAAATCTGAACCATCCTTGACTGCGGCATCAGTGACTGGTTTGTCACCAACCAAACGGCCACGGTCTCGAATGAGGCCTGAGATGGCGTCAGCCGAAATCTCGCCCCATGTGACGTAATCCTTGACCTTCTGGAGCATTCCAGCATAGGTTTCAGACTCGGGGATGAGAACTGCATGGTTGACACGTGTCAAGTTGAGGTGCGCCATTGTTTCACTGATGGAACGCTCGACTGTGCGGTCACTGCGGACACGGATTACGAGCCAAGTCATTCAAGCACACGCCCCTTTACGATGTTGAGTGTTTCTTGATCACGTTGAGTTACACGATGTGCATTCAACTGCTTTAGAGCATTGAAGGTAGCCTTGGCGAAATTGATGGTCGTTCGAGTCTGCCCCTTAGAGCGAGACCAAACATCAGTCACGCCTGCTAGTGTCAGTACTTGACGGCCAGTGTCACCAATGACCAGGCCCTTTCCTGTAGGTGCCGGGAGTAGTGTGATTCGAGTTGAACCCGCTCTTCCTGTTACCTTGAATGGAACACTGGTTCCGGCTCCTTGACCAGATTCCCATGAACCATTTCCACGCTGAACTTGGATGATGTTCAACTTGGCATTGGCAATGGCCTTCTGAATTGTAGCTGCCACTTCTTTGCCCTTGCAAATTGACAAGCCGACGTAACCGTCTTTGTTGCCTACGCAGGCCATGACATTGAATCGAACACGACGACCACTGTCAGTCATTCGCTGAATCATGTTGACATTGATGATGTCATCTTCAAGTCCAGGGATCAGGGCGTCAACGATTTCCACTTCACGGATTGGCATCCCTGTTGCGAAAGCAGCATCGATAGTGATGATTTGGCCACTCTGAACCATACGGCCCAATCGAGTCTTTGGAGTCCAATTTCTCAACATCTCCATCGGATCGGGTCCGACGCCTCTACGGCGACGAGGACCGCCTTCAGCTTCTTCGGGTTGTGCCCATGCGGCCGCAATACCCGGTGCTTGTGGTGTGTTTTCTTCATCACTCATCTCAGTTCGCCTCCTCAATTGCAGCCTTTGTCTTCTCGACAGCACCTGCGATGCTCTTGTCGATGTGCTCTCCTGCGAGACGCTCATCGCTTGGGAAAATATCCTCACTGTGTGGGACCCAAAGGCCACCGTCAATCATGCCCTTGAGGGCGGCGAAGACTCGGTTGCCTCGAGTGGATGCTGCCAGACCAATGTCGAGAACTGCCTCGTCATGCCCTGACTTCTGAACCTGCTTTGCAAGAGCATATCCTGTGCAGTAGGCAGCAGGAACTGATTTTGTAGAGACCTTAGCAGGCCATGCATATTTTCCACGTAGAGATGAACCATCTGCTGCTGCGATTACTTGGTCACCCTCAGCATCGTATCCAACGAGTTGGCAAATCACTTGTGTGTTTGTCACTCGAACTACAGCACGTGGAGTTCCACTGCGTAGCAACTTCAGACGACGGTGGTAATCTGTTTGTCCGGTCGAACGGCGCTTGTATCGGCGACGTTGGCGCTTACCCTGAGCCATCACTCATCACCTCCGAGTGAAATGCCATCAATTTCCATGTTCGCCTTCATGTGGGCGATGGAACGGTAAGATCCGCCCTTGGCCTTACGGTAGTAGTAACGGTATTTGGCTGCTTCAAGTGTGCCATCTTCGCGCATACCCTTGAGGGTTCGACGCTGGCTTCGAATGGTGCGCATCCATCGATTCTTCTTTGGCAAGCGCGCATTGGAACTACCCTTTCGAGAACCGTGTCCTCGGCGACGACCCTTGGCTCGCTGTTCGGCGAGTTTTCGAGCACGGACACGACTGGTGCCCTTGATTGGACGAGCCTTGATCAGACCCTCTTCAATCAATTCGCGGATATCGGACTTCTGAACAGCACTGGTGACTTGATCAACATAACGTGGATCTACCCAAATACGATTGACACCGCACTTCAAAATTTTTGCAGCCATTTTCTTTTGGTTTGTAACCTGCATCAGACACCCCTCCTGCGATTGAGTACACGAATGCCCAACTCATCTGCACGTTCGTGGATTAGAACACGCTTCCGTCCACCGACTGTGCCACCGACGCGGGCCGCCTGAACAGCAGGGTCGATGTCATCCAAATCTTCGGGACGATGAACGAGAACTTCCTGGAATCCTGATGGGTGGAAATCACGAACTGAGGCGACTTTACCATATCCAACACGTGCCATGGGTGAGCGATACCTGCGGTTCTTACGCTGGCTTGAGTCATCACCACGGGGTTTCTTCCAACCTGTACGAGAAAGACGCTTGTAGCGGAACCATTCTTGACGGCGGAATTTCGGTTGAACCTTCTTCTGAGCTTTTCGGGCATCGAGAGCGGCTTGTGTTGCTTCGTCAAGTTGAGGCTTTTGCTTGGCGACGTGGAAGTAATCCTCCTCCTCATCCCAATCCTCGTCCTCTGAATCATCCCAGTCTTCTTCTTCGATGTCTTCGTCTACTTCTTCGACAACATCCTCGTGGCCCCCATCCTCTTCGAGGCGGGCAATGAGGTCTGCTTTCTTTCCAGAAACAGGTAGGCCTGCTTCCTTGAGGAGTTCCTTGAGTTCGGCAACAGTCATTTTACTATAATCGCTCATTCCTATCCCTCCTATGCCTTATCGACGATATACACGCCATCTTGGAACACTCGTCGATCACGGCCACGAATGCGGCACGCACGTTCGATGTTCGCACTGGTCTGTCCGACCTTCTCTTTGTCGGCGCCGGAGACCACAACTTCGGTCTTGTTCTCGACCTTGACAGTGACCTCGGCTGGTGTCCAGGGTAATTCAGCCCGTCGTGGGACACGCTCTCCGAAGAGGTTGTTGATTGTGAGTACGGAGCCCTCGACCTTGAGAGTCATTGGGAAGTGAGAATATACTGCCTTCAATCGATATTCAAAGCCCTCTGAAAGCCCCTTGTTCATGTTGCGCAGATGTGCACCCCAGGTGCCTGCGAGTGCCTTTTCCTTGCGACGTGGCAAATCACAGAAAACTTCTGGATTCCCATCGTTCATAGATACGCTGACGCGTGAGTGAATGAATTCACGTGAAATCGATTTCCCGTCCTTGGACAGTGTAACCATTCCCTCAGAAATAGAGCAAGTTACACCTTCGGAAAGTTCGACGACATGCTTGATATGATCTAGCTTCACCATGTTTCTCACCTCAATATACGTAGGCCAGCAAACGGCCACCGATTTTCTTGTCCTTCGCATCATAGTGATGCATGACACCATCATTGGTGGTCATGATCAATAGACCGAAGTCACGTGCTGGAAGATAACGAGACTCCCACTTATCGAATTCAGCGCGCTTCACACTGTGCCGGGGTTTAATCACACCACAGCGATTGATTCGACCGATGAGTTCGACTCGGAAAGCATCTCCACGACCATTGGCGATACGTTCGTATTCACCAACATAGCCAGTCATTTGCATGATTTTGAGCATGTTGTCGAGTAGTTTACTCGCTGGAGCGAGGGAGACTTCGTAATGGCCTGCTTGCTCTGCGTTGTACATTCGCACAAAGGCGTCACTTAGGGGATCAAATTGCATCTCTTCACCACCTCAACTAAATTTCTTGAAGCCAATCTGGGGGGCTACGTCCCGGAAACACTGGCGGCACAAGCGAAGCCCGTGTCGGCGAATCATTCCACGCTTGCGTCCGCAACGGCGGCAGCCAACTGTTCGTCCGATATCTTCTCCATGATCTCTTGCCATGCTTCACTCCTCCAATACTGTAAGGTCAAATCGACCTTGGAACCATTCTAGACTTTCCTCACGTGATACGCGGTGAGATGTGCCTACGCTCGCCTTACGACGGCGACGGCGACTGACACGGTGACCTGGACGTTCTAGGACGACGTTTACATCCATCCCAAAAATTCCAATCTCCGGATCATACTTCATCTCGGGGAAGTCGGTGTAATCTCGAATACCAAAGGAAAGGTTTCCTGAAGCATCCCAATTGTAAGCAGGCAATGTGTTCTCACGGCACCAGAAGGCGTCCTTGAGGAACTTGTCGATATGATCTGAACCACGGATTGTGACCTTGCAACCAATCGGCGCACCTTCACGAGTACCCAAATCACGGTTTGTCTTCTTGGAAATCGTTCGAATGGGTTCTAGACCTGATAGAAGACCCAAAACTCGCTCTGCAAGAAGTAGGCGGTTTCCACCTTCACCGACACCGATGTTCACGGTGACCTTGGTAATCCGAGGTGTTTGCATTGGGCTAGCTGTTTCACTCATGCGTTCACCTCATCCAAAGGTAGACTTGCATCCCCGACCACGAAAACGTGATCCACAATGGTCCCGAAATCCCCGAAGAGAACTTCATTATCCTTGCTGGAACGCTTGACTACATACTCACTCATTGTGGCAGTACTACCGATGTGACTACCACCAATGAGGTAGCAGTTCGCACCAGTTTCGAACTTGTGATGTTTCTTGACCTTCTGCGAACCAACTTCAACGACCAGGGTATCCATGGTGTTGTACTTGTTTGCATCATCGACCAACATGTTGCGGCCATCGTGTAGATTGAGTTGTGTAACACCACCCTTGATGGTAGTCTTTCCATCAACGCGGCACAATTTGAGCCCTGCGTCTTTTGCGGAAATAGGGACATATCGCAACTTACCGTTGCCATCTAAGATACAGCGATAGTGATCATCACCAACACTCAATACATCCATCACACCAACACCTCGGCGCATGTCAGTGGTCACACGACCATCGACTAGAATTCTGCGAGTGGCTAGAGCGCGCTTGGCTTCACGCATGGATTGAGCAACGCCGAGAACGTCTCGTAGAACAACGCCTAGAGCCATGCATCTCTCGATGGGGTGGCCGCTTGGACGTGGTCGAGAAATCCAGACGTCAGTCTTGCGAGTCAATGGCCAACTTCGTGGCATTGCCAGACGCTTCATGTGACTTGAGCTCATTCGTCATCACCGCCATTTAGAGTTTGTAATTTCTTCAATCGGAGAGGATCGCTGTCATCGACCTTGACGACAACGACATTGGATGCATGAATCGGAATACCCTCGTCCTTTCCATCTGCCTTGGAATGTGTAACACCTTCAATCATGACATGTCCAGATTGTGTGTTGACACTCGCAACTGTGGCTCTGTGACCTGCTTTACCACGTGCCTCGCCGTGACGCTTTCCTTTCTCACCCTTCTGTGAGTTGGGGTGACCGAAGTCACCACGGCGAATCTCTACTTCATCACCGACACGAATTGTAATGCTTCGGATATTGTTGTAATTTGGATCCAGGCAACGGGCACGTAGGCGCTTTCGTTGCTGGTGCAGAGGGGCGTTTGCTGCGGTCTTTCGCTGCTTGTTTGGGGACTTACTAACCATTCATTACACCTCACACAATTTGCTTCGCCGTAGCGGCGATTCGGGGCCAGCGTTCTGCAGCTTCGCGGCTCACAGGTCCCTTGATGTCAGAGCCGCGAACTTCTCCGCGCTCATTGACGAGTACACAGGCATTGTCTTCGAA
>NTJU01000007.1 GCA_002457195.1 Marine Group II euryarchaeote MED-G33
TCAACCCCTGCTGCCGAACGGTCGTGCAATGCATCACTAGCAACGTCACACTCTGCCAAAGCCGCTCCGATTTCTTCGAGAGCGAGATCACCCTCCCATCCATCGGGCGCCAGTTCTGCAAGCGAAGGCAACACTTTCTCAAGTTCATGTGCCTTTGATCGAACCGCATCGATTGAATCGCTCAGATCTGCTTGTCCGCGTTCGATTAGAGATTCCCATGTATGCTTTTCATCACCGGCAGGAATATTGGTGGATTTTACAAATCGCCCCGGCCATTTTGCCTCCCAAGGATTTCTGCCGAGTGAGGCACATAAATCGAAGATTAATCTTGCACGACGATTGAGTGGACCGACCATATGGATCGAATTTAGAAAACAAGATGAAAATAGCCCAAATCCCCAATAGGGACGACTTTCAATGGTGACACACAATTCTACATCTGAAATGACGACACGCCAAATTTGTTGATCAAATCCCGGTATTTCAGTGACACGTGGGGGTTCGTGCACTCCGAAACACCGCAGAAGTGCATCACCAACATCACCGAGATATAGACTTCCTTCTGCTCCAGGAAAATTTGCATGACGCAGTCTTCCGTCTACATCAATTTTCATCTCAGGATCGCCGGAACGAACCTGTGCATGTAGAAGACTTTCTTTGGAATTCAGCTCCATTTCTTTCGTAATCCTCGACACCCCCCACTGTCCGTCCTTTACCATGCGAGAAGAAGAACAACTTCAATACGTTCGACGGTTTGTACGATACGGAGCGGGAATCATGGCGAAGAAGAAGTCCTCAGGTGACGACAAAGCAATTGCAAATTTACAAGCAGTACCTGGTGTTGGTAAATCAACTGCAAAAAAGTTGGTGGATTCGGGTATCCGAACGGCCAATCAGTTGGCAAAAGCAAGTACGAAAAAGTTGCTTACAGCCGGGTTGTCATCAGGAATGGCCACAAAATTGGTCGCTGCTGCGGCTAAGAGTACAGGAAAGAAAGTCGCTGCGAAAGCAAAGGCTACTCCCAAGAAGGCTGCAGCCAAGGCAAAGACGATTGCAATATCTGCCAAAACCGCTGCTGCAAAGGGTAAGGCGAAGGCCAAGAAAGCCATGCCCACCAAGAAGAAATCCCCTTCAAAAAAGAAGACTTCTGTGACCAAGAAGAATGACAAAACCGTCGAGGTGAGAAGCAAGACACTCGCCACACCTTCGTTGAAGGATATGCTGAAGAGAATCAAGAAACGAGATTGAATTACTCTTCTTCCCTTCTCGCTTGTTGAGCGCGATGATAAATTTCTCGAAGACTTTGGTCGCCAATTTCTAGGTAAACACGCGTTGTCGATATATTCGCATGTCCAAGCAATCTTTGAATGCTGACAAGATCAACTCCACCTTCAAGCAGTCCGGTGGCAAAATTGTGCCTCAAAGTGTGCGGACTCAGTTTTGAGCGTGGAATATCTGAGGCATCTGCGAGTACATCCATTAATTTCTGAACAGCACGGGGAGTCAACCTCCTTCCACGACGATTTAGAATAAGCGCATCCCTATGGCTATCTGAAGGAACATGCCGCGAAACGATTTGATCACGGACCATTCCATAGGCCTCAATCGCTTCAACGGTTGATTCGGTGAAGAGCACTAGGCGATCCTTTCCACCTTTCCCTTCACGTACTGTAGCCGACAAATCATCAATATCGACTGAAGAGCGATCTAGAGCGCAAAGCTCTGAAACACGCATCCCTGTATCGAGGAATAACGTAATGACGACATTGGCAAATGGATTTTCGCTGGTGGCTGCGGCTTCCTTCAACCGATCGACTTCTCGATGTGTGAGAGTTTTGGGTAAACTGCGACCTTTTTGTGGGCGAGTAACCCAATCGGGAACCCGATGTCCGACCCAGTTCAATAGATGACTAACCGAGGCCAAACGAGCATTGATTGTCGCCGCTGCTAAATGAGAAATTGACTGAACCCAAAGGTCGAGTCTCCCATTGTTTGGGTCAACCCATCGGGCAATATCCTTCACGGGAATTGCTTGCAAAGCATCCCATGATGGAGGAAGTTCTCCTGGTAGCACAGTGGTGAGAAATTGTTTGGTTGCAGTTCGATAGGATCGAAGGGTATGCTTGCTTTTCTTTTCACTCGCCAATTGCATTTCATAGCAACCATGCCATGGCATTTCTGCCAAACGTGTCAACCGACTCGGTAGGCCAAATGGTATGCCCAAATCTTCTTCTGAAAATGGGGTGGCAAAACGCCCATTTATTGTCGATTCCGACCAACTTTTTTGTGTATTTCTTCTTTTATTTCCATTGTGCATGCTTCTACCGTCCTAGGACCCGAAGGCCCCTGCAATCCCATCCCCGAAGGGATACCGCAGTCAGGGGGTGAGGGTATCAATGCTACGCAAAGCGTTCGAGATTATCCGCCCCAATGGTGCGTGTTTTGAAAATGCCGGGCCTTCAGCGGCGTCGATATCGCCAATGATGTTCGGGCGCCTTTGCTGCCCACGCTGCCTCGTGTTCAGACGGGGGCTCGACATTCCATGGCTGGGGTTTTTCGGGTGCCGTGAATCGAGCATCAATGGTTTGTTGAATCAGTGGACGAATACGTTGATGCAAGACATTAATTTCACCGTAGAATATGAGTTCATCTGCTTCCCGAAGAACAAGATCCCCCGAGGGGTTCCAGATATGTGCTCCTGCACGACCGATGGCAGCGATGGTCCCATCATCATCAAACGTCATCAAATCACCGAGACGTCGACCGACGAGTTCGGGATATTTTCGAACTTTCAATGAGAGTGTCCCGTGTCCTTCTTTATTGGAAAGCAACTGATTCAAATCTAAGGGTGCAAAGGCGTGAGATTCCACAACATGTGACATGATATGCCCTGCTACGTTGATTCCAGTAGCCTTCTCGATTCCTTCAAGCCCTGGACTTGAATTGACTTCGAGGAGCAATGGCCCTCTAGAGGATTCAAGTAAATCTACACCTGCGACATCGAGACCCAGTAGACGAGCTGCTTTACAAGCAATTCGTGCGTAGTCATCTGGCAAATCAATATCTTCAACACTACCACCCAAGTGGAAGTTCGATCTAAATTCACGTCCATGGGCACGACGACGCATCGATGCGACAACTTTGCCGCCAACCACGAGCACTCGCACGTCACGACCATGACTTTCCTGAATGTATTCTTGGACGAGAACACGCTCAGCGTTTTCAAGCACCTTCCAAGCAAGTTCACTCGCTTCTCGTTCTGTGTGTGCTAGGTATACACCGGTTCCTTGTGTACCTTCAGGTGCCTTGATGACACAGGGCACACCTCCTACTTGGCGAATGGCCCTGTCAACGTCACGCCAATCACGAACCAGTGCCGTTGTAGGTACAGGAATGTGATTTGCCGATAGAACCTGAGTAGCGTGTAACTTGTCCCGACTATTTTGGATCCCACTGCTACTGTTTGCGACATATGTCCCCATACGCTCAAATTGACGAGCAATGGTCACACCATGGCTTGTAATTGAATATCCAATTCTGGGTACAACTGCATCAACCTCGACATTCCATCCTTCATGTAGAATGCGACGACCATCATTTCCTACGGTCACAGAGAGCTTCATTGGATCTAGAATATCCACTGAACATCCGAGAGCATTTGCTTCATCCACAAGGCGTCTTGTAGAGTATAGCCGAGGGCCCCGAGACAGGATGGCTACGCGCAGTGTCATCAAACCGTCGCGGAACTGCTTCCGTTTTGAGTCCTACGCAAGAAAACCGCGCAACCGCGCGCTCGCTCGCACACTCGCCCGCGCGCGTGCGAGGAGCGAGGCTTTGAAGTGGCGTCCGGTACTCGACAATTCATGCAGCCCACGCCTGGACCCACTGGTCCACCCGTTGCTGGCCCATCTGGAGCCCCCGATATTGCAGGTCCTACCGGCCCCCCAGTGGCCGGTCCTAGCGGTCCACCCGCGGATGTAAATCCTGCTCAATTTGACCCTCTTGCTGAGATTGAGGATGCGCGCGCGCGCCGTCAGGGGCGTGAAGATCGTCTTAAGATGTTAGAGAAAAAGCGGAATAGCGCTAGAATCAATGTTTACCTCTTCTTGGCAGTGACAGTCATTTTGGGTATTTTCTCATTCTTCCCGGGTCCAATTCATGGTGATGTATCTGACAATCCTCAGGCACAAATGAGTCCCAATGAAGCCGAAGCATGGGTGCGTGACGGTGGAGATAACGATTATCGCGACAAAATCTGGGACGGTTCAACCAATGCGAGTTCAGCCCACATGAACATCTACATTCCACCACCCTTGCCAGATATGGGCTCAACTTCGGCTGTTCGAGTCGAAGTCACGTTTGTTTCCTATCGTAACTCGGGTTCCACGGATTTCAAAGCAGGAATGTTCGATGGAGATTGTGACCAACCTCATCCACCCCATGAAGCCCTACATGCAGACTCTTGGCATTTGAGTGAAGAGGACCTTCCACCTGGTGAACAGGTAGAATTCACTCTCTACACCCAACCCGGTCAGAAATGTATCCTTGTGGAATGGGTAGAACCGGTATCCAATCCAGGAACTCTTGCAACCATGGATGTTGAGGTTGCAGTCTACTGGCCACGCATGTTCACCGTTCCTGTTGGCCTCATCACTTTCTTGATGGCTGGCTTCGCATTCATCGGTGCTCAGAAGACTGGTAAATCATACAAGGAACTGAAGTATCCAGAAGGCCAACCAGAGAAGAAGATCGAAGAAGAGGTCCTTGAAGCAGCAGAATCCGAGCACCGCGGAGAACAATTGGGTGTACCTGATGTTGAAACCCCAGAAGATACTGATGCGCCAGAAATTGGAGGTCCAAACCTTGCTGAGGCTGCTGCAAGCCCTGAGCAAGATGATGTAATTTCAGAAGCCACAGAGGCTGTTGTTGAAGAATCAACAGAATCGGGGGGCTCTGCATCTGAATGGACCGATGAACAATTGCTCGGAGCAGGTTGGACTCAAGAGCAAATCGATTCCATGCGAAATGGCTGAAACGGCTCAGAACGCATTGTTGGTTCTCACGTTAAGCGAAGAGGTTGAAAGCGGTAGGCATTGCCATCCTCTCTGAGGATGGCCTATGGATGAGGATGAACTCTCTGCGATGACGGTTGCAGAGTTGAAGAAACGCCTCAAAGAATTGAGTTTAACCACCAGTGGGAAAAAAGCCGATTTAATCACACGTTTACTCGAGTCAGAAGACGATGAAGATGTACTTATCCTCGATGACGACGACGATGAAGAAATCACCTTATCTCCCGAATTTGAGGATGATGAGATTCTAGAAGCAGAAGTCTTTGAAGCGGAAATTATTGATGAAATCATCATCGAATCAGAATCGCCAATTCGCACAACCCGTGGCCCAACTCCAATCAAGAGTTCCCCGGATTTCCCCAGAGTTCAGTGGTACAAAGACGGAACTGCAATCGCCACCATCCTGGTCGTAGTATTACTGGCTGGTGTCGGTGGTTGGTGGTATCTTAGCAACCAAACTTCGGATTACCAAGCCGCTCCGTCTCGATATGGAGAAGATTTACGATTCACGGTGAGCAATGGTTTACTTCTTGCGGATGGTGATGAAATGGTTGGCATGTTGCGAGACGCAATATCTCCAGGTTTGGATGATGTTTGCGACGAACTCAAAATCGAGTTTGACGGTACCGGTTCATCATCGATTACCAATGGGGAATTGAGTGACCTCATCAATCCAAGTGACACAGATTTGAAGGGCGCAGTCATGGCTCAAGATGCCTATGGAAGAACATGGAATGCGGTGCAATCAAATCTCAACTATGATCTCAATGCAGATCTTTCAGGATATACTTGGTCGGCAATAAACGAAGACAGTTGCAGCAGTTCGATAAAATGGAATCTTCAGAACAATGAGTTGGATATTGGGATCACCCAGTGGCATGAAATTACAGAACGGAGCTTACTTCGTTCTGAGGTTGCAATTAATTTTGCTGATGGTGAAGGCCAATCGTTCAGTTCGGACGCCACTACATTTGACGGACTCATTGGCTCAGACACAGTATCCGAACTAATCGGTGCCGCTGTAATGCCGATGCATCCCGTTAACCTATACGACCACTTTGGCTTGATGGAACTTAAACAAGGAATGACTGGGGAATCGGATGATGGTTACTGGAGTTGGGAAGTAGGTTCCACAGGCACCATTGGTGGACAAGATGCGATTCAAATTAGAATGGAGCATATCAAAATTGGTGAATGCCTAGGTCATGCATACATGGTCCTGTGGGCGATTCCCGGACAACCATTGGCTGCCAAACAAACAGTCGATGTTCAAATTGACAAATCCAAAACAGAATCTGGTTGTTCCTTTACCGAATCTGAAGCGATCGACCTGACTTTCCCAGAGGGTGAATTCGTCGTTCGATACACCTTGGAACAGACTTCTTTCAAATCAGGGGAGGAGTTGGTTATTTGGCAACAATACTACGATGGTCGGCCCGACAGTTCAGACGGAAAACCTTCGACAACGCAGCGAGTATCGTGGGCAAACCACATGCCTGATAATTCCTCAACAAGGTTCAACCTTGAGCAAGCTGTTGCTTGTGTAATGACGGATGCAGAAGAATTTGGAGGTGCGCACACGGCTCTCAATGGCGATGGCTATGTGTTCGCAGCCAAAGATGACCGAACCGGCAGTTCTCCAGTATGGAATCTATCATGGGTTAGTTCAGTGGAATCTGGATGGGTCCGAGTTACATGGCCCGGTGGTGAAAACTGTATCAATTCAGGCGATGGTCAGTTAATCGGGGATGATAAACCGGAGCATTCCCGCGATCAAATTCCTCAAACACATAGGTTATCCCTACTAGAAAGCAGAATGGTTTCATCCACTTACTATCCAAACTTACATCCTCAAATTACAACAAATGGAGACATCCGTGATGATGTCCAAATCGGTTACGCTTTGGTTGTACCTGAGGAAAATGCTCTCTCCGAGTGGCTGGATGAGTTCGACATCATGGGTGGCAAAGTCACCACGTATCTTGAACGAACATGGACCTCTGGAGATACTGAATACAGTCTTCGGGTTGGGATGGATGCTGAAAACGGACGAATGGCCGGTTGGCTTCTGACTTCGAGCCCAGCCTGATTGCCAAGAAATCACCATTTTACAACCAATTTGGCCCGTCAGCCTCAAGAGTATATCGAGAGCGGACGCAAGTGGGATGCACTATGGATGAAGAGGATATACTGCCCGAGGCGGTTGCAGCACCCTTGGTCGTTGAGTTCACTGAGGAAGAGATTGAACGACCTGAATCCGATCCTTTGAGTTCTGCTGAACCCCGTACTGAAATAGATCTTCCACGGGCAGGACCCACTCCTGCAAATCGAGGTCGTGTAGTCACAATCATGAATCAGAAAGGAGGCGTTGGAAAAACGACTACTGTGATCAATGTCGCCACCCACCTCGCCTTGCACGGTGTGCGAGTATTGGTTGTCGATTGTGATCAACAAGGGAATTGTGCAACAGGACTTGGCATTGACAAGAGCCGTGTTCATCATACTACTCGAACCCTCTTTACCGAACCAGAACAGGCAGCATCATGCCGCCATGCAACCGCAATACCAGGTCTTCACCTCGTGGTTGGGGAACGGTCCTTGGTTGGTCTAGAACAAGAACTCTCGACCCGCCTTGGACGGGAACGGTGTCTATCAGAGGGCCTTCAGACATTATTGCCCCACTACGACATCATCCTTCTCGACACAGCTCCAAGTCTCGGTTTGGTCACCATCAATGCCTTGGTTGCAAGCGACGCGGTACTCGTTCCAGTTCAAACTGAATTTTTTGCCTTGGAAGGGGTGGCCATGCTATCCGCCACCATTCGTGAAGTCCGCCGCCGTCTTAATCCTGAACTTGGATTCGATGGAGTGATGATGACTATGCATGCTCCAACATTGCTCAATAGCCAAGTGATGAGTCAATTAAAGGAAACATTTGGCGATTTGGTCGTTGAGCCCCCCATCCGCCGTAACATCAAACTCGCTGAAGCACCTAGTGAGGGGATTCCAATACACATCCATGCCCCCCAATCAAACGGTGGGAAGGATTATCGCGACCTTGCGGTCAATCTTGCTCAACGGTGGAACCTCACCTTGGAGTGAACCTCATGTCGAAAAAGCGCGTTTTGGGCAGAGGCCTTGACGATTTACTCGCACAGCATGATCAAGATCTTCCCTTCCTCGATGCTTACGGCCCCTCGATTGGGGAAACAGAAGGTCTCCCTCCAGGTACTGGTTCTGATGCTGTCGAACAGTTGATGGAAGCAATCTCTCGGTTGCTACTTGCAGAAGGTCATCAGGGCACCCAACTGATTACAACAGAAGCCAAAGAGAATGGCGTTCACCTATCATTCCAAAGTGGTGGCGATAAATTGCCATTGGTCCCCTCTGATTTGGGCGCTCCAGGTTTTGAAGATGGGAACTTATCTTCCGATCGTAGCCATGCCACTGTAACCATCGTCCAATGGGGAATTCCGGCTAGACGTCTCATCGAACGTCTCTGCGAGCATTGGTCTGGGTGAGTGATTGAGTCTCCGCAGTCGTTTGATTTCACAACCACTCCGAATCAACAAATTGTTGGCTCGGGTATTTCCACTCTATCCGAAAGTTGTTCGTTGGACTGTGCATCCACAAACATGGTTCTTCGCAAAATTGACCCCCGCATTTGGTGTGAAAACACATCGCTCAACATTTGGTGGTGTCCCTGGTGTAAGTTTTGTACCAAAGAAGCAAACCCAACCAGACACGAAAATTGTGTATCTACACGGTGGTGGGTACTGTATTGGTTCTTCATTGACCACCCACCGAATTGGCTTGAGGAATCTTGCTAAAATAACAGGGAGTATTTGTCATTCGATCGATTATCGACTGGCTCCTGAAAACCCCCACCCTGCTGCCCTTGACGATGCGCTTTCCGCTTGGTTGGATATCGCTGAGAAAAATCCTGAATCAACACTCATACTCAGTGGTGATTCCGCTGGAGGCGGACTGAGTCTTGCACTCATGATGCGTCTTCGCGATGAGGGTCACAAACTCCCTGATGGAGCCGTTTTATTCTCCCCATGGACGAATTTGACATGTGATTCTGAAACCTATCAGACCTTGGCCAAAGCAGATCCTATGTTATCTCCTCGAATGGCAATCGGATGTGCTGATTTTTATGCTCCATCTCCCAGTGAAAAAAATAATCCCTACATTTCTCCGATTTTTGGAGATTTCAAGGACTTGCCTCGCACGTTGATTCTGGTAGGTGGACAAGAAATATTGCTTGATGATAGCCGAATCGTTGGAGAACATGCTAAAACTGCAGGAGCGAATTTCGAAGTCGACATTTGGCCAAACATGTTCCATGATTGGTGGTTGTTCGGTTCATTGATTCCTGAATCCAAACAGTGTTTGATGAAAGTTGCAGACTGGATTCACTCACGCCAGTGAACCCATCGGGTCCCAAGCCTCGAGTACAACAGGCTCTGTTTCCAGAGAAGCCTGCATTTTTTCCGTAAGGTAATCTTTGGGTGCTGCAATCTCAAACATGTATTCATCAAACCAAGAGTCATTCATGGTGTAGTACCCTTTCTGCCCTGTGTCACCACCCCAGGAATTCTCGACACGCCACCTTCGCGGCTTTCCATCCACTACATCGACTCCAGTGAATAACATCGCATGCGTCATCATGGTTTGTCCATGACGCAATCGGTTTTCTTTGTTCATTCCATATTCGACACCATATAGTTCGCTTACATTGAACAAATTGGCATCCCAGTAGCCACCTTTGCGATCCATTTCCTTGCCGACGTCACAACCCATCCAAACCGGCACACCATCTTCGAGTAAATTCTGCGTGATGTCCTTCATCTCATCATTTGGGACATTGAGGTAAACGACGGGAGGTCCACCCGCAACATTCTGTAGATAATCGACAGTGTATGTTTGGTAGTATTCATTGCGAGGGTCGTTGACAATACACACATAGTTTCTCCAATCGACATCCACATATTCATCTGCAAACTCTTGTGGAGTCATCGAACCTTTACGATGGAATTCGTTGTCTTTATCTCGCCATTGCCAATCAAAGGTTGTCGGCGGCGTTCCAAGATGAATACACAACATGTTCCAGATGTCTGAAACCCTCTTCTCCTTGTGTGCTCTTGCATCATCTTCACTGCCGCCATTTTCTAGAATTGTGCGAATTTCACATGCAGAACTTCTGAGGATATTCTTCAATTCCGTATTCATCCATCGAGTTGCACTACTGGTATTCGATTCAGGATATGCCGATTTTGGAACCAATCCATGCTTTTCGATGAGATTCATCGCCATATTCCATTGTCCACCATCTCCAATAGGATCTGAAAGCAGGAAGTGAATGGTCCGGTCATCCACTGGGCGATCAGCCGTATCGATGATCGCTTCAAGAAAATGATTTGAACGCTCAAATTTATCCCAAAAATGGATGTGAGCTTGACTGAATTCGAAATCTTTGACATTCATTTTTTTCATCGCCCCAACCCGGAAAAGATTCAGAGCAGCAAACAGCCAACAACGGCCACTTCTCTTCTGTGAGGTAACCTTCCACTCATCCAATTTGACACTGAACGTGTTGTCTATATCCTGAACAACATCTCTGTTTAGAGTTAAATCTGGTAATTGAACACCGGTTACAGCATTCTGTGCTACTTTGTTTGACGGATTTTCATCAAATGCCTTACGAAGTTTCGAAATCTGCTCATTCGTGATTGTCATTCCCATGGGCTCACCTTAGGTGAGCCATTCCCATCATCGACGACGCTTAGTCATCTCGCTTGGCGATCAAGGCAGCGGATAGACCAACGATGATTGTGGTAACCAATGCGGGTGCTGGCAACGGGTCATCGGGTAGAACTGCTACAGCGGGACAGTTGTTACCACCATTGTCTTCACCGGAAACCCAGCAATCAGACCATACCTTGCCCCCATTAGAGAATCCACTCTCTGGAAATTTCTCATCTTCCCCATCTGCATAGGTTAGTACGATGTCATAATTGACGTATGAATGTGTATCTACAGGGGTAATGGTACTCGTCCAATTGGCATCTGAACCATTCATTGAGATTTTTTCAGGTGGATTACAAACGCCACTATTGATGCATTGTTGAACTGTCCATTCAACAGTCGTTCCATTTTCAGCGGCTTCACTAGATAGTGTCACATTGATGGTAAACTCAACACCATCGGTTGACACCTCCGGCACAAGGATTGAATCAATCGGCGTACCTTCCAAATCAATCGTCCTGTTGACGCCTGAATCATCTGCTGCAATTGCAAACGGAAGGCACAATGAGAGTGCGAGACAGAGTACAGCAAAACGACGCATCATGCAATGTCGTCATATCTTTCATTCAAGACTGTTATTGTGGGATACCCCAAACAAAAACGTATTCGGCAAATATTTCACTGCCTAAAGATATGCATTTTTCCAAACTGCTTAGGGTATCTGCTTCAATTACTATGACGATGCGCGCAGGTGATATGGCACAAGGTACTGTCAAGTGGTTTAATCAGACGAAAGGCTTCGGATTCATCGAACGTGAGGGCGAAGGCGACCTCTTTGTTCACATAACCAACGTTGAAGGAAGAATTGAAGACGGAGACCCCGTTGTATTCGAAGTTGGCGAAAGCGATCGAGGTCCAATGGCGACCAACGTTCGCAAAGCTGACGAAGAAGAGTAACTAGAGTTCTAGTTCCCAAAGTTCGTCACCTATATGGTGAAGCATTTTGACGGCTTTGCCTTTGACGGCATCCACCATTTCGGTGGAATTCATCATGGCCCAGCCAATGGCTAACGGCTTACCGTGAGATTGATCTCGAATCCAAATTAGATCGCCGGCTTCGATATGCTCACATGCACTGTGAATCCCTGCTGCCATGCAATCGGCCCCATTCATCAGAAAAGGGATTGCACCATGGTCGACATCACACCATTTTTGCGAAGGATTCCATGCGAGGATACCACGCAGTGTCGGAAATGCGATCGTTTCCCCCTCGGGATTATCGACTTCCATACCGAGTGGTGATTTATCGACGATTAACATGTTCCAGGGCCCAAATGTGGCGGTTTCAAGGAATGCAGTTGACAAATCAGTCTCCACCCCAAGTGGAGTTGTCAGTCGTTCGATGAGAGATTTTATTTTCTTATGTCGGACGGGTTTCCGACCCTTCAATTTCCAATCCTTCTTGGCCACGTTCAAACCAGTGCTGGGCACTCCTTGAATTCTCTCCCGGAGTCGTGTACTCAACCCCGCTCATTTGATGCTTAGCCGATGGCTCCGCACATCATGCCGAGTATCTGGTGTGCTCTTCGGACTTTTGCAGAACATGCAAAGGAAATGGGTGGGAAACCACTCACCTCCCCTCGCTTTTTCCTCAAACCCTGGGCCGCTCTTACACAACCACCCATCGGTTGTGAGTTACAGATCCCATCTCATTTGGAACAGGTTCATCATGAGGTTGAATTGGTCCTCAAACTTGGAGAAAATCAAAGAGTTTCAGAAATTGCAGTTGGTTTAGATTTGACTGATCGAATGACTCAAACAATCGCCAAATCAGAGGGTATGCCCTGGACACAATCGAAGGGCTTTGCCAACAGTGCCATCATTGGGAATTTCTGCGAAGTTCCCGTGGACATCACACATCTTCGGTTAGAACTCACCATCAATGGTGAACCTAGGCAGGGTGCATCGATCGGGGAAATGTCATTTTCACCACTGGATTTAATCTCGAATTTATCCCAATGGGCACCTCTTGAAAAGGGAGATTTACTGTTCTGCGGAACACCCTCCGGTGTTGGTCCATTGAATCGAAAGGACCACGTTAAAGCACGACTGCTAAGCGAAGATGGAGTCGTTTTTTCAGAACTAGACCTGATTATGGCTTAATCAGGGTGGGACGGATTCGTGCATATTGAGTGTCGCCCGCGCCTTGTCCAAATCATCAACAGAGAAGGCAAGTTCAGTCGCCCCTTGAATTCTTGACAATACGTAAATCGAAGTGATACTCACGCCAGCATCCGCCAAGCGCTCTGAGAATTCTGCAAGTGCACCAGGCTTATCCGGCATTGATTGAGACAGTAATTTTGTGGCCGTGTACGAAATATCCAATGCATCCAATGCCATTCGTGCCTGAACAGTTTGGGTTGTTACAATCGCCACGTTTGTATCGATCGCACACATGGTTTCAATGTTGATTTCTCGATTTGCAAATTCACGACTGACAAGGGCCAGTTGACCCGCTTCATCACGCAATTCAATTTTAAATTCCAAACGCCCATCACTCATGGTCATCACCAGTTTAGCCGTGCCGTGTTTCCTCTATTTACCCACCGCATGGCAAAAATTGCCAATCGCGCTCTTGAAATAAGGGAAGTAGGTCGCCCGCTTCCCAGAGGGAAGTAACATGGCACACTGGCACGGTATCTCACGACGCAAGCCATCCGGCGGTCGACTAAAGCGACCAAGCAGTTACCGAGGCAAGCGTCGCACTGAAATTGCATCTGAAAAGCAGTTCACCATGATTGGTGATTCAAGCCGTAAAAATTACCGCAAGCGTGCGGGTTCACAAACCGTGCGTGTTCTATTCGACACAGTCATCAATGTTGCAGATAAGAAGACCGGAAAGGTAACCCAAGCTACCCTTCAATCCGTTGCAGAAAATGCAGCAGATCCTAACTATGTCCGTCGAAACATCATGACCAAAGGTGCAGTTGTAGATACTGACAAGGGTCGTGTTCGAATTACCAGCCGCCCGGGCAGTCACGGCGTAATCAACGGCGTTCTGCTAGAGTGAAGGTTGACAATAGATGACCTGTTCCCAGTCTCGGAGGGACTGAGATGGCCAATCACCCAGACCGAATTGTCGTATGGCCTGGATACTTCGATTCGAAGGTGAGTCGAAGGTCAGGTAGACGTGTTTCAAAGAACCGATCCGTGGCCAACCCGACCCTCGATGGTTTGGCCTATGCCGCTCGCAGTGCCGGGATTCGCAAGATGAAGCGCGAGGAGAATATCAGCCACCCCTCTAGGCCGAATGTCCGAGAAGGTCGGTTGTGGGTGTCGACTGCAGATGCCCTTTCGGCTACGGGTTCAGATTCAAAGGAAGGCATTCTTCAGGTGATTGGTTCAGCATGGAATAGTCAGCAATCAGAGGCCAAGGCAGCGGAGAAGGCTGCGAAGAAGAGTGGTCCGAAGGTAGGAGATAAGCGTGGACAAAGTCAACGCAAGTCGTTCAAGTCCGGGAAGGGTCGCAAACCAAGTGATCGCCGTAAGCGTCGCAAGTGATTCACAAATTGTCAAATGCCCCTGGAAGGAACGTCCAGCGGATTTCATCTGGACTCACTGTAGCATAATGCGCTTTGATCCGAGGCTCATTGGCGACTTTTTCATGATACTTCAGTAGTTGAGGGTAATCAGAAATCACTGATGCTTCTATGCCGTCATAGTTTCCAGAGAATAGTGCGAATAGTTCTGTGAATAATTTGAGATCAGCGATGGTCATCTCATCCGTACCAGCTGCCCACCCAGTATCTGATTGGGAGACTTTCCTTTGCAGCAAAGCGAGATTTTTGGTTCCTGCACCTTGGGGCGAGAACAATTCTTTCCTGAGTCGAATTCGCTTATCTTCATCTGAGATTCCAAACGTTGTATTGAGTGCTGTTGCCAACGGCCCCATTCCATCGATAAACTCGTCAACTTTGGCTGATTGAAATCGGTCCTCTGGAACCAAACCTACATCCTGCCCCACAAATCGAAGGATTGCTGATGATTCGGCAATGGTTCCTTCTGGGGTCTGTAAAATTGGCAACATATCCCAAGGCAACTCCCCATCATTTTTCATGATCTCAAATCGTACTCCAGTGACTTCAACATCTTCCCATTCTAAACCTGAAAATGCCAAGGCAACGCGACAGGCTTCAGCCCGGCCTGGAACTGGAAAGTAGACCAATCGTAGCATCATGAATCACTTCGATTTACAGAATCAGAGATTTGGGAGAGGAACATTGCGAATCCAACCGAATTCATCGGGTTCCGATTGAGTTTGAATTCCAGTGAGTGAATCATACAATTCACCGGTTACCGGTCCAACCTCATTATTGGAATACATGGTGCAGATATCGCCGTGACAAATTGAACCAATCGGACTGATCACGGCTGCGGTACCTGCACAGAAGCATTCATCTGCCTGCAAGACAAATTCAATGTCGACTTTTTCTTCTCGAACCTCGTAACCCTTGCTTCGAGCCAAATCAATGATTGAAGCCCGAGTAATTCCCGGCAGGATGGTCCCTGTCAATTCAGGGGTGTAAACGACTCCATCTTTGACACAGAAAAAGTTGGCCGCACCAACTTCCTCGATGTAACGATGTTCCACAGCATCGAGATAGATGATTTCAGCAAAACCTTCGCCCTTTGCCCCTTTCGATGGCATCATCCCAGGTGCATAGTTTCCAATTGCTTTGACACCACCAGAACCACCGGGACATGCACGATGATACTCATCGCTAACCTTCAGAGAAATAGGGTGCATTCCACCCTTGAAGTAAGGCCCGACAGGACAGACGTAGATCATGAATGTATATTCGGGGGCGGGAGACACACCGAGAATTGCACCGGTCCCCCACAAGACGGGTCGAATGTAGAGGGCCCCTTTTCCTGTTGGGGGGACCCAATGTGCATTGGCTGCAACCACACCTTCGATTGCGTTGAGGAACATCTCTTCAGGAACTGGAGGCATGCCCAATCGTTTCGCACCCGCTTGTAGACGAGCCGCATTGCGCTCAGGTCGGAACAATACGATTCCATCATTGACACTTCGTTGAGCTTTCATGCCCTCAAACAGTCCTTGGCCGTAGTTGAGAACACCAGCCGCTGGAGAAATTGTGATGTCACCAAAGGGCATCATCTCGCCTTCTTCCCATTCTTCACCAAGTTTGCATGTTGCCACATACATGACATCCGTGGGGGTGAAAGAGAAGGTGAGTGAGTCCCAATCAATTTGTTCATCCATCGAAATCCCTCACGCGTCCCATATCTGGTAACCCCGCGAACTCAAGGGGTGGTTCTCAACCATTCCGCATGACTTTTCTCTAACTTTTCAAGCAACATCCCCCCCATAGAATTCAAAGACACCCGCCACAATCAAGGCACATGTCCGCGGAAGAGGAGGCCTGTATTGTCTCGGCTTCCTACCAAGGATTCGGTTCAAAAACCGTGGTTGAACTCTGGCTTCGCGCACGCGAAGGTCATTCCACATTGCTGCTCGTTCACGGATTGCGCCCCTTTTTGGAAATCGCAACAATGGGTTCCGCAGAGGTCCCTTCACAGATTCTAGAAGAACGATTGGAAAAAGCTCGCAAGGTGAAAGATGTCACACAGATTCATCCGCCTGTAGACAAGTGGACGGATTTGGGTACAAAGCCGCACTGGAAAGTTGAGGTCAAGCAACCCTACAACGTACCGAAAATCCGAGATGCTCTCAAATCTGATGGATGGGTGGTTAGCAGTGCCGATATCGTATTTCCACAACGCCTTCTCTTGGATTTAGACCTCGGACCACACATTGCTTGGAAAGGTGAATTGCTTCCAAAAGATGGTGATGTCATTCGCGATGCGGGTGGTCGGGGACTGTATCCAACTGATCAGGTAGCCAGTTGTCATATCGACGATTTACGCGCAATTGAAGCGTTTGCAGCACCATTTGTGACATTTTCATTTGATCTAGAAACCAGTATTGAGTCCGGCCGTATTCTATGCGCTGCGGCAGTGGTTGAACAAAATGGGGAAAGTGAGACTCACACCTTCAAGGGCGATGAACGTGAGATGCTTGAAGGCTTGACACGATTGGTACGTGACAGTGACCCCGACATCATCACAGGATACAATATCGATAATTTCGATTTGCCGAAGATCAAGGAGCGAATGGAAGAGTTGGAAGATTCCAAGGATCGATTGACAAAGGCCGCACTTGCAGGTTGGGGTCGAATTCCAATCACTGAAGGGGCCTGTAAAGGGGGAGTGAGAGGCCCACCAATTTTGGCCAATCGCCAACAGAATCGGAAATGGAATTTGACCGGTCGCTGTGTGATGGATGCCTGGTGGGAGGCGAGAATGACGCTTCGCCCCAAGCGTGAAACACTGAAGTTTGTATCTGAACTATTGTTCCCCGATCGCGAAGAGTTACGCAAAATGGATGTCGATGCCAGCCGTATGGATGAGGAATGGGCCTCTCGTCCAGATGTTGTCCTCGAATATTGCGCGCAGGACGCTTTGCTTCCCATCGAGATTCTAGATGCCATCTCTGCAACGGCGAGAAAGGAAGCACTCGCAGCCGTTGGCATGGTACCACTGGAGACAGCAATTATTGGCTCGACCAGCCAATGGTTGGATAGTCTGGTTATACGCCTTGCAGATCGAGAAAATATTGCAGTTCCCATGACCAATCGTAGAGGGAAATCTGATGCCATTACCGGCGGTTACGTCCACGACATCGAAGGAGGACGTTATCCATGGGTAGCCATACTCGATTTCAAATCGATGTACCCCTCAATTATGATTACAAACAATATCTGCCATACAACACGTGTTGATAGTACAGATGAATCCTCCGAAGTGAATCGATCTCCGAGTGGGACTAAATTCCTGAAGAAGGAGGTTCGCGAAGGACTTGTTCCACGTTTGCTACAGGACTTGATGGCACAACGAGATGAGCACAAAGCACTGATGAAAACTGCGAAGGATGAATCCACACGTATGTTCCATGATCAAATGCAATCTGCAGTGAAAATTCTGATGAATACTTTCTACGGTGTTTTCGCCTCAGCCTTCTATCGGTTCACACATCCAGATATCGGTTCAGCAATTACCGCTTGGGCTCGTTCCAACATTAAGAAAATTATTCATTCACTTGAAGAAGAAGGACACCCAGTTGTGTATTCAGATACAGATTCAGTATTTGTTTCAGCTCCGGATGAAGGAAAGGAGGCATTGGTGTCATTTGGACATGAACTCGCAGCCCGATTCACCAAAGAGGGTGCAGAACTCGAATTTGAGAAAGGCCTGTCAGTATTCTTCAGTCATGGTGCAAAGAAGCGCTATGTCGGCCGTGTTGTCTGGCCAGAAGAAGATTTACTCATTCGAGGTTATGAGGTTAGGAGAACAGATTCTTTTGACTTGCTCAATAAGACGATGATGAGCACATTCGAACGAATTCTCGATGGGGATGAAGAAGGTGCATACAAGCACGTTATTGGATTAATTCGTTCGGTGAAGGCAGGAGAAGCCGATGTCGAGGATTTGATCATCAGCCGTTCATGTAAAGGAAAGTGGGACTCAAAGAAGAACGAATGGGATTTTCACAGTGTTTATGCGAATCCCGATGGTTTACCTTATGTTCAAGCCGCCCGGAAACGAATCGCTCGGGGTCTCCAATTCACACCTGGTATGAAGGTCAGTTACATCGTCACGGATGCAAAAAAAGGCCAAACCGTTGAACCATGGCTTGTTGCCGAAACCGGAGATGCACCACCGGTACCCGATTGGTCGTTCTATGCTGAACGTCTCGCTAGGGCCATGGGTCGAATCACCGAAGTGTATGGATGGACAGACAAAGATTTGTTATTGGGAAGTCGCCAACAGACATTCGACTTCTTCTGACGTCGCAGACGTGCATTTTAGCGAATGGTTGATGACGGGCAAACACTTCCTGTATTCATGCGACGCGTAACTGTGCTGCTCACTGCGACCCTTCTTTTGGCTACTGCAATGGCAGGGTGTCTTGAAACAATGTCGAGCAATTCTGCTCCAATTGTATCGTTTACAATTTCACCTTCAGGGACGGTGAAAGTTGGCGATTCCGTCACCTTTGATGCATCAGCAACACGGGATCCTAACAACGATCAAATGACATTTGAATGGAACTTTGGTGATGACAATACCCAGGAAGGAATCGGCCTCTCTTCGGTCTCACACACATACAATGCCGAAGGCGCCAAGACCGTCACCCTCACGGTCACAGATAGTGGTGATATGGCGAGTATTGAAACGAAAAACATCTTCGTAGCCTCCGCCGATGCAGCACTTCCTACAGCTTCGATTGCCTATTACAAAGACGATGACTGCACTGGTGAGGACGCCCCGGCGGGAACCTTCATCCTCGCCTGGATTTGTGAAGAAGAAATGGAAACCAACGATGATGTCGTTGATGCCATGACAACGATTCAATTGGATGGTTCAGATTCTGCAGCCGGTGATTCAAGTTCATATCTGAACGACTACGAATGGGATTTGGACATCAATGTCGATAGTGATGGAGATGGTGACACCGCAAACGATGTGGATAAGACGGGCGAGACTGCGGAGTGGACCAATGTTTGGCCAGGGGAATATGAAATTCGTTTGACAGTGATCGATAATCAAGGATTCATCGACACCACTGATATGGATGTATTTGTCAATTATCGAGGCGCATGGGCAGAATTCACCATTGATGGAGACCAAGATGGTAATGGGACTCAGAGTTCTAGTATCATAACGTTTGAGTTCCCGGTGACCTACAATTCGGATACGGGTAACACCATTCGCTATGCTAAGATTCAATTTACCTACCCCCAACAGGATGATGATTGGGCAATAGGTGGAGATCAAAGCAGCAATGAACTGGATGTATACGTGTACAATGGCAGTCAATCCGATTCAGATACTGAAGAGGTTGAAAATTCAACCTATCTTGAAGATAATCAGAGAACAGCCGGAGATTGTGATGAAGAGGAGGATCGTTGTGTCGATCTTCGTTTGAGTACAACACATTTCCGAAACCATCTAGATGGCCAATGGACAGTTGATTTGATTAACGAGAAATGGCACGATACGACGGTCAAGTCATTCGTCATTATTTTGGAATACAAGTAATCATATTCGGCTCACCGTGTCGAATCGAGCGATATTGATTATATTCGATTGAGATGTATACCTTCATATAGAGGAGTTTTGTCGGCGGGACGCTCAAAGGAAGGACTCAAGATGGGATCTCAGTGGGAAGATAAGAAAAAGCCGCACCTAAACATTGTATTCGTTGGTCACGTCGACCACGGTAAATCGACCACAGTCGGTCGTTTGCTACTCGACACAGGACACATCGAAGACCACGTTATCGAAAAGAACGAGAAGCTAGCTGCCGAAATGGGCAAGGCCGGATTCGGTCTCGCATACGTGATGGATGGACTGAAGGAAGAGCGCGAACGTGGAATCACGATCGACGTTGCTCACAAGGAACTGTTCACACCAAACTACTACTTCACCATCATCGACGCACCAGGTCACCGTGACTTCGTGAAGAACATGATTACTGGAACCAGTCAGGCTGATGCCGCAGTTCTCTGCGTTGCAGCAAACGACGGTGTCAACGCGCAAACCAAGGAACACGCTTTCCTCGCACGCGTATTGGGTGTCAAGCAACTAATCGTTAACATCAACAAGATGGATATCTCTGGTGTCGACTACAGTGAGGACAAGTACAACAGTGTAAAGGAAGAAGTCAGCAATCTACTCAAGATGGCTGGATTCAACCCAGCAGATGTTCCAATGGTCCCTTGCTCGTCTTTCCTAGGAGAGAACCTCTACAACAAGAGTGACAACATGAGCTGGTACAATGGTCCAACACTCTTCGAGTGCATTGACCAGATTCAGATGGGTCCAAAGCCAACTGACCGCCCTCTACGACTTCCTATTCAGGACGTTTACAAGATCAGCGGTATTGGAACAGTGCCTGTTGGCAAAATCGAAACCGGTATCCTACACGCAGGTAAGACAGTCATGTTCAACCCTAGCCAGAAATCGGCTGAGGTCAAGAGCATCGAGATGCACCACACAATGGTTGACAAGGCAGAGCCTGGTGACAACGTTGGATTCAACGTTCGTGGCCTATCTGCACAAGACATCCGCCGTGGTGACATTGCAGGATACACAGACAGTGAACCAATGTTCGTCCGTCATGACGAGACCTTCGTTGGTCAGATCCAATTGATGGACATCCCTAAGGCAGTAGCAGCGGGTTACACACCAGTGTTCCACGCGCACACGGCTCAGGTTGCAGTTCGCTTCGTCGAGCTCTTGGAGAAGACTTCCAAGGCAGGCAAGGAAGCCAATCCGGCTTTCCTTGTGACTGGTGATGCTTGCCTGATTCGATTTATGCCTACCAAACCGATGGCAATCGAGCAGATGGACGCTTTCCCCGAACTTTCCCGCTTCGCAATTCGCGATATGGGCAAGACGGTTGCAGCAGGCGTCTGCATGAAGATTGAGAAGAAGTGAGATTCACACTGATTCAAACCATCGGAAAAGGGATGCGCAATGCCAACGGTAACCACCATCAAATTAACTGGTGAGAACCACCTTGACATTGACGAAGTTTGTGCATCCATTCGCAATATCAGTGAGCAGACCGGCGTTCAGTTGCGTGGTCCAATCCCATTGCCCACACGTCGTTTGGTCGTACCTTGCAGAAAGGCACCAGATGGTGAAGGCAGTGAAACTTGGGATCACTGGGAGATGCGAATTCACAAGCGACTCCTAGAGTTGGTGATTGGCAGTGCCAAGGAAGAAGGCGCTCTCCGTCAGGTGATGCGAATTCCAATCCCTGACACAGTTACCATTGAACTGAGCCTACGCACAGTTGCTTAATCAAAAACAAGCCCCTCTATTCGAGGGTAATCGCTTCAGCCCAGCCAGCGGCAATCAGAGTTTGTGCCATTAGTGAACCACAATTGAAAGAATCTCCTTCAAGGAGTTCAATCTCTTCTCCTGATTCGTCAACAATCGGTTCAGGCATATCCCTCAGGATTCGAAGGCGCATCATCCCACTTACCTCTGCGTACTCATTTTTTTCATGATTTTCTTCAATCATCGGAGCATCAGACATTTCTGGATACTCTTCCATCATTGAAACGAGATCTTCATCATCAAATTCTGGGTCTACCCAAACTTGACTCATATCTTCGGTTTCTATTTCCGGTGGTTTCTGTCCAGTTAATCCCTCGGGATTGTCTACAAATTGATCGAGTTGGGCATTTCCAGCAGGTGTAGTAGGTTGTTTCATCATCTCCGCATTTAGAACTCCTTGCTGTAATCCATTCCACGAAACATTTCGTTTGTATTGTTCGATGAGTTCTGAAACACCAACATGGAACGCCCGTTCAGCACCATCCTGACGTTGCCAATCGACAGAAGCCAGATTTGCACTAGCTTCAGAAGCATCACCAAAAGGTGTACTGGCAAGGTTGGAGAGTGCTGCGTGATTGACAAAAGCATTCAATCGATGCCGAGTTAGATCCGAAATAGCCCTTCGAAGATTCGATTGACGGCGAGTGAGTGTTTGTGTTCGAGGTGAAAACCCCTCTGCGCGGTTGATTTCAGCCAACTGTAATTCAATTGATTGAAGCAATTGAGAGCAGACTTGCCAGAAATCAGGACGTGGTAAATCTACAGGGAGTGCATGTTTTGCTTGCATTCTCAAAAGTGCATGTAGTTGTGCTTCTACCGCTTCTAATTGAGGGCCCTGTAGAACTTCTTGCTTGACCATCCGCTCACCGCAAACTGCCTCTCCTCCGTGCCGGTAAATGAACCATTCACTTGGATAGCGCCCTACGGGCGCTCTAGACATACATCCGTTGTGTTCAAACCCATGGCCGAAGGTGGACCCTTTGAGGTGAGACCATGCGAACCGCTGTGCTACTGGTTCTACTGATGCTTTTTGCACCTCTCAGCCAAGCGATTGAGAGTCCCTATATCGGTGATTCAGAGGTCGTTGTCCAATCAAATGGCGATGGAACTCTTTCCAATATCACTGAGGATTCATTCCAAATCCCTGTAAATTCGACGATATTGGATGGTTGGGTGAATGTGACTACTGGTGCCAATGGAGATGGGGGGACTGGAACACATTGGATTGCAAACGATCCTTCTCTAAATTTCAGCCATGGTTCCTTTGATGATGCTTCAGATTCAGTGTTTGAACACGAATTGACGCTTGGTGTCAACCATACAGTCGGCCGCCTTGATGATTTGGAATCCTTGTCATTGCAATTCCAGGAATACACGACGGGTGGTTCCGCAGACGTATGGCGGATGGCTGAGCCATCTCAGTTCAATGGCGCATTCGCAATGAATTACAGCGCACGGCAAGCCGCAGGGGGGCTCATCCCCTCGCTCGCGAGTGAGGGGTCTTTGATTGCTGCAACTCTACCCGAAGACCCTCTACCTGCAGGCACGTATGCTTGGCTCACTTCACCATCTAGTCCTATACCCAGTTTGGCCAACCATTGGAAATTTTCATTCAACCATTGGTATCACATCCATCACACAAATCAGAGTACTGGTTCATCCGGTGCTTGGGTTGAAGTCAGTTTGGATGGAGGTGTAACTTGGAACTATGTCGAGCCAATTGGTGGATACAATTGGAATATATCTTCATCCGCACCGGTTCCAAATGGTGCCAATGGTGCTGGTTTCGGTGTTTTCGGTGGACCTGATGCAAGTGGTTGGGTCAATTCAACCTTCGATATTACACACCTACACAATTCGAGTGCAATTGGGATGCAACATCGATTCATCGTCTGGACCGACCCAACAGGTATGGTCGATCGACCAGGCTGGTATGTCGATGAAGTCACAATCTCCAATGATGGTGAAACACCAGGGTCATGGTTCCACGGCTCGCTAATCGGTGAGTATGCTGCCGATGCACATGCCCATCTAACCATTCCAGTCCAACTGAATACAAGCTTAGGTACATCTGGTGCTTGGATGATTCGATATTGGACCGACTTTGATTTGGAAGGTGGTTCATGGGACAAATTTGAGTTTCGGGTTTCCAGTGACAACATATCTTGGCATCGTATGTCTCCAGTCGGAGGTATCCCTGGTCCCAATGGATTGACCATCGCAGGTCAGACAATCATGGAGGATTCAGGTGGATGGATCGAAGTGTCTCACCCCTTCCCATCATCGTTTACCATTCCAAGCAATGGTAGTTTGATGATTCGCATTATCGTTGAAACTGATCAAATGCCATCCTCTGGATATGGCGGTTCTTTGGACCCACCAGAAGGCGTCTTCATCGATGACATCAGTATCACGCGTACACAGGTCGGAACTACCGATATCATGTGGTCTGAAAACTTCACAACGAATGGTGGTTATTGGCATGACCGATTGCCGGGTGGAACCTATGATCAGTGGCAGTATCTGAGTAATTGGGGAAACAACGGTCCATGGGAAACAACATGGTCGTTTGAAGGCGCTCCATCCATTGCAGATGGATGGCATGTGCAAACCCCATATGGCCAGGCTTGGGAGTTTGGTACCGTTTCAAATGCGAGTGGTTGGGGCCCCTCATCTTGGCCAAGTGGTCAAACAGGTGTTGCAATGGGGCTCGATAACCGGCATGAAGCAAGTTCTTGGTCACATCTAATCAGTCCATCCTATCATATTCCCCTAGGCGCCAGTGCAAGGGTCTCATTCGACCATTTCATTTGTGCTGAACCAGGATGGGATGGGGGGGCACTCTATACGAGTGTAGACAATGGAACATCATGGCAAATCTATGGCCAAGATATCCCCCTATTCTATGATGTGCAGCATTGGAACAATGCCCAATCTCCATTCTATCAGAAATGGGTGTGGGATGGATCGAACCAGAAAGGAGGTGGTTGTTCAGCCAACAAATCATTCACGCATGTAGAGGGGGACTTGTCCAACTTTGGCGGCCAAGATGTCATGCTTCGTTTCTCATACTTCTCTGACACATTCATTGAATTAGATGGTTGGTATATCGATGATGTAGGTGTGATTGTAGATTGGTTTGAGTCGAATGGATCTTGGACCAGTGACTTGATTTTAGACAATCCACATGGTTTTGCACCATCTATTGATATTGATGCAAGTGTGCCAAATGGTGCATGGGTAAGGGCGTCGTTGGTTGATGGTAATGGGACAAGTCTGACGAATACATTCCCTTCAGATAATCTCGACTTCCCGGCCCTTCCTCATCATGATTCGTATCGAATCCAAGTTGAATTTGGTACGAGTGATCACCAATTAACCCCCCGAATTATTGGGTTACATTCGGGGGCAATTCGAATATTGAACACTGGTGATGGAACCAATGGATGGGATATTCCCCCTCCGTTGAATCATGACAAAGTCGAAAGTAATATTTCGAATCCAACTCTCAATACCCTACGAATCTCAGGTTCTGCTGCTTATGGTGATGCACCTATTGAAGAGGTAATGATCATCGCTGAATCAGCAGGTGCGTTTTACCAATTGTGGGATGGTCAAGGCACCCTTCTTGCAAATGGTATGCTGAACAATCAGAGTATTGTGTTACCACATACAGCTGTCAATATTCGCCCCTCAATCGAACTTCAACCAGGGGGGTGGGTTCGCTATGCCTCATTCACAGGACACCTCGGCTCGCCGATGAATAATGGAACACTGGATGTAGGTGGGGATGGAATCATCGATTGGTCTTGGAATTTTGAACCGTACGGTGCATTTGGTTGGTACGATGGTCATCATCATCAAAACAATACCACTCAATCTCAATGGGTTTCTCCGGGAATAATGCTTGATGAAGGTATGGCTCTTCATGCAGGTGCCGACATTACATGGACATGGGCAAATGGAATCCATGATTCGATGGAAGCTGGAGAAATTCGGATTCTGCAACATCCCATGGCCACAATTCAAAATGAGTCTGATCCGCAATATTTCAACTACATTGGCATAGGGATTTCATGGCAATCTACAACTTCAATCACAGGGCTTGGTTCCAACCTCCGTGAGATTCAAGCAGAAGCCATCAATGGAACTGGGCCAGCAACAATCGTTTCCGGCGAATTGCAAATTCCAATTATTCTAGAAGCAAATCAGGGTGGTGTGGGCCTCACCGGCTCTATTTCACACGCTCAGCGCATTGTTAACGAGATCACTACTGTACCGGTTGGAACCATGGTCCCTGATGAAAACGTGACAATCGAAACCCACCACACACATCTTTTCGACCGAGGCCTGTTGGATGCAGCTATTTTGCGATTACAAACAAGCGCAGGTATCGATATTGAAGCCCATATTGATGACTTGTCAGGTCAACCCATTGCTACACAGTTGTTTGGTTCTGATCAAATGTCACTTCAATCAATCAATGTGATTACCGTCGGTGAGGATACGTATGGGATCGAGTGGAACTTCCATACAAAATGGGCCTTTGATGACCAGGATTGGATCCGTGTATTGGCAGAGGCGATCGAATCCAACGGGTTCACACTTGGGCCTGGGCATGCGATGATTGGTGGTTCAAACCATCAAGCGATGGAGAATGACCTTGAAGTCATCTCATGGGAGGTTCGAGATGAACAATCGAGACTATTGTCGAATACTTGGGATGCGAGATACCCTCTCCATGCAAAGTCCGGTTCAATGATTGATGTATCTGGAATCGTAAGATTTGAAGGTCAGGCAAATCAACATCCCTCTGCAGATGCCTACCGTGTTGCTTTGGAACTTGAGAATGCTAACGGGACATTGCAATCCATTGGTTCAAGCACAAGTGAAGGTGGATTTGTAGCGAGTATTGCTCTACCAGACGAATCTGGCAATGTAACTCTGTCACCATGGATTTTACAGATTGGTCCATCTGGTACGCCCACATTTGGTGTAGAGGATGCTTCTGGTGGCTTGTTGTCGGTTGAAGTCCAGATTGATTCTACCACCCCTACCCTTGGTCCACTGATGATTTACACCCCAGATGGGGGACAATTAGCTGACGGCAATATATTGTCACCTGATCGAACTGTGCCATTTTGGATCGAGGTTCATGATGAAGAATTACTGGAATCCTTTGTCAATTTACGATGTTGGTTCGAAACCTACGATGATATTAATCAAGATGGAAATCCTGATGCGAATGAGTATGGTGAATCACTACAATTCCTAGGTGGTTCACCTCGTGGAACCATTCGCGTTGATTTCCCAGCGGTTAGCATCTCAGAAATGGATGATGGTGATCGAATATCTTGTTACATCGATGGTGGCGATTTTGCTGGTTACACATATTCTGATGCTGGTAGTCCTGGATTTGATACAGATTTGGCTACAATGATTATTGAAACTCAACAACCTACCCAAGTTTCTCTTCCTTCAATCAGCTTAAACCGTCATGAGGAAATGTCTCTACTACAGGGTATTGCGCACACATTTTCATTTACTTTCCAAGATGGAAATGGCCTACATTCAATTGATTTAATCGAATTAGATCTTTCTGGGGATGGACAAGGCGTCATACAATACAAGCCATTACAACAGCAATTGATTGCTCCAGAGGGAAGTTCGATTATTCCGCTGAACATTATTACCGAATCTCTTGGCGATGACGCCTATCGTGTCGATCTAACCTTCGCTATTGATTTCCACGCACCAGAGGCTTGGTTGGAAGGTGCTTGGATCCCCTCATTGAAGATGATTGAAGAAGGGGAGTTGGTTTCAAGTGGTGCAACAAATCTAGAACATCTTGCATGGGCATTGGACAATCGATTGATGTGGAATGTGGATGAAGTGCGTGATTTAACATCGCCTTCAATGCCTGCATATGAAAACAAACTCAACCTGCAACCGGGCGACTCAATGTCGTTACAAGCCTCTGTAATACATCGTGAAACGAACACACCACTCGCGATTCCATTGCCTCCATCATCAGAAATTCGTATAGATATTGAAGGTGGGGATCAACCATATTCGTCAACATATGACTCCGATGGTCCGGGTTTTACTGCAATCATTGATTTTGAATCAGGCAATTGGCCTGGCCCAATTCATTTGGTTCAATTTGGTTTAGCAAACAAGAGCAGTTTGAATTCTAGTATACCAGATATGGTATTCGAAGTCGCTGTCGATGATGTTGGGCCAGTGATTGAATTTCAATCTACAAGTCTGGTTCAGCTCAGGTCAGATTCACTCGCCAATCAATTGGTGGCCTTCACCATCGAAGATGAAGGGGGGATGGGTGAACAAATTCTCGAATTGCATTGGAATTTCCGTCGGGATGGAATTGATATTGCAGGTTCAGAAGGGCAGAGGGATTTGGGATTGGGCGTACATTCGGGAACTTCATGGGTTTACTCAACTTATGTCAATTTGACACCAGATATGGACATTCACCCAGGGGATATTCTGCTGGTTTGGGTGGAAGGACAGGACTTGGCCGGCAATTCAATCGAGGGACCAGGGTCTCGTGAAGCCCCTCGGGTCCCTGCGCTTGAGGTAATGCATTTCACCCCAGAATTGCTTTCAATTTGGGTTTACCCCCCTGCTCCGGAAGTGGGCCAGAACATTCGGGTGGATGTCCGAATCAATAATCTTGGTAATTTAGAGGGTGATCTATCAGTAGGGCTTTGGGCATGGGAGTCAAGGTCGAATTCAGGTCTTCAAATCATCGATTTAGAAAGTCAAAATATCACACTTGATTCACGCCAAGCAACACTGCTATCGTTCCAATTTGAGGCCTGGAGAGAAGGGGACCTGCAGATTTACATCATCCTCAATGGAAATGAAGAATCTCGAGTTCCAATCGACATTCCCCCCATACGTGAAGAAGGGGCTGGACTGAGTTGGTTTGAGCGTGTATTTGGTGATGGCCCATTGGTTGTTAGTTTCCTCATACTAGTTTGTACTGCATTGGGTTTCGGTTCAGCCTTACTCTGGCTTCGCAATGAAGATGAACACCTCGATGAAGGCTGGGAGGATGAAGAGGAAGATTGGCCTGAACCGCCAGATGAATTTCCGGACGAAAGCCCACCCCCTATACCCCCTGGTTTAGAGGATGTTCCTGAAGAGGAAGAATGAACATCAAGAAATCAGTCGCCGGTTCCTCGCAGGGGTTCCCGAGTGGTCAAAGGGGGCGGACTCAAGATCCGCTGTCAAGCGCTTCGC
>NTJU01000008.1 GCA_002457195.1 Marine Group II euryarchaeote MED-G33
GGATGCCCACTTTGGGTATCTGATCAAGACAATGATGGCGTCTCAGATTCCAATGATGTGTGTCCTGGAACTCCTGCTGGAGCTGCTGTCGATGCCCTTGGTTGCTCGGATACGGATGGTGACGGTGTCGACGACACTCTCGACGTTTGCCCTGCTACATTGGAAGGAACATCGGTTGACAACACAGGATGCCCCATAGGCGGAACTGATGAGACTGGTGACAGTGACGGTGATTCAGACAATGATCAATCCGGTGATACAGAAAGTTCCACTGATGGAGGGTCAAACACCATGCTATACATCATGGCTGCAGCAGGTGTTGTCCTTCTTCTGGTGATTGTTTTGGGCGTTTCTCTAGTCATGCGATCTACCGGTGGCGGAGATCCCACTGAACAGGCATGGGCGACAGCAATCAGCCCTGAACAGCAGGCTTACGAACAACAATTGATTGGCATGGGATACACAGCAGAACAGGCACGTGCGTACGCGAGTCAATACTTCCAGAATTGAATGACTCCGGTAGTTGAGAACGATGGATGATACGTTTCTCGAGGAGATCCGAGATGCAATCCGGACGGTACCAAATTTCCCCATTGATGGCATCATGTTCCGGGATATATCTCCTGTATTGAGTCGCCCCGGCCTTCTTGCCAAAGTGACTGCACAATTTGTCAAAGATCTCGATGGACTTGGGTGGAAGCCTGACGTCATTGTTGGGCCAGAGGCTAGAGGTTTCATTTTCGGTCCACTATTGGCTGAAAGACTTGGTATTGGATTTGTGCCTGTACGCAAACCAGGTAAATTACCGGCTGAAACTTTTCGTATTGATTACACTCTCGAATATGGCTCGAATAGTCTTGAAATTCACAAAGATGCAATTTCAAAGGGCCAGAAGGTAGTCATCATCGATGATTTATTGGCCACGGGTGGAACGATTTCAGCCTGTGCTGATCTCTGTCGTAAAGCCGGTGGCGATGTTTTGGGTGCATTATTTTTGATAGAATTAGCAGGTCTCAATGCACGTACAACAATCGCTCCTGTTCAAGCACATGCTCTACTGGAATTCCCGGCATGACCCCCCGTAGGGGGGAATTCGTGATTTGGGTGACAGCGGAGCGGTTATGAAGGGGAAGCAGGTCGGCGGGACGCTCAAGGTGCTCTAATCATGGCTCGCATGCACAGTCCAGGTCGCGGAAAAAGCGGTTCAACCAAGCCTATGGTCGACAAGGCCCCGGAATGGTCCAATACAGACGCGAAGGAAGTCACAGAACTGATTCTTTCATTGGCGGCTGAAGGACACAACCCTGCAACCATTGGCACAATCCTGCGCGACCAGCATGCTGTACCCGATGTACGCCTCGTAGTTGGAAAGAGACTCGGACAAGTTTTGGCAGAGAATGATGTTAATCCTAAGTATCCTGAGGACATGATGAATCTCATGCGTCGTGCTTTGAGATTGATCGACCATCTTGAATCCAATCGAAAAGATCGCCACAATTCTCGGCAACTAGAATTGACTGAGAGCAAGATTCGTCGACTTTCACGTTACTACAAAGGTCGAGGTCAACTCGATACAGAATGGGCCTACAAGCGTGATGAACTACGCTTGATGGTTGAATAATCCCCTCCGGCCATTGTGGTCAGGTCTTTGAACCGCAGGTGGAACCACCGCTCCGCTGAACATGGGTTTACTCGATTTACCACTCTTCGCAACTGCGGCGCCGAACTTACGCGAAGCAGCCCTAAAATTGCGAACAGCATCTTCGTCCGTGACAATTGCCGCGCCTCTGAATGAAAACGGTCTGTTCGCATCTGCATTACTTGAAGCAGCACTATTGGATGCAGGGATTCCATTCCAGCGTCGTCTAAGAGAAGAACCCGTTGCAGCCAAAGGACCTAGTATTGTGATTGGAAATACGACAAATTCTCAAATGCCTGCAGTTGAATCAGAACCATTGTGTGTCTATCTTCAACCGCTCGAAGTTGACGCCCTCACTGCGAGTGGCGGTGATTCGCGACGAGGGGTTTTGTCACCGGTCGCCCTAGCAGCTGCACTTGGTCATTCAATCATCCCCTCAGGAAACATTTCTCGCTTACTCATGCCTTGGATTTTGGCTGGAAATTGGTTATCCGGCGGGCTTGAACATACGTATGACCCCGTCTATACCGTTTTGCGAGATTATTTGGCAACTGAAGGCCATATCAGAGTCGTCCCGATGCCAGAGGTCCCTGAAGTCAACCCTGACAGTCTACCTGGTGTTGACTCAGTAGCACTCGGGGCTGTGCGTGATCGTTGGGGCCAACTGGATCTTGAAGGTAGGGCTCAATCTCTATCACATCTCCTCAAACCCCTGCTGGACTCGGAATTACCCTCTACAGCACGCTTTGAAGAACTGGGATGGCACCGCATTATGGCACCTGGTTGGGAACATGATTTGGCCAGCCAATTGGTTGGATTTTCAAAAACGTGGAAGAACAATCCAGAAGATCGCCGTCGATTGGCGAGTGATACAATAGATGGGTTGCTGCGGACTGGACAGATTTCCTAGCCTTCAATTCGCAGATTTCGTCCGCACCCACCGCAAGGAATTCGAACGGGTCGCACTTTTGTTTCTACTGGATTTGAGATGCCACATGCCGGGCAATCAACCGTTGGAATTTCTCTCGCCAAAGCCCTCTCATAATCATCTGATAGCGAATCATCACCAAGCGTTCTTTCGTAATCATGCCGTGGTGAAATGATGGCCAACGGTATCATCAAAACGGCACATGCTGCTGCGATCCCCATGACAAATGTAGGTGGTAATGCTGACAAAACATACACGTAACTCATTAGTCCCCCGAATGCAATTGAAGAGATCCCAACAATCCATCTTGAACGATATTGTGTCAATCGAACTCCGATTACAATTCCCGAGACAAGGAGTAAAATAGTCGCCAAGAGAGTCACAAATGGGGAGAATAAAGCACTTCCAGCAACAACATATTCGACTTCGAACTTATCGTTGTCAGACAACCCGTCGACTTTAATCGAAACTACTTCAGAGATCCCAGTCCGATAATGAGACACTTGCATGTTCTCGGGTAAATCTTCTTTGATGACTGTGAATAATCCTGAAAACGCGCTTGTCGTCAATGTTGCAGTCAAGTCAACCGATGGTTCGCTATTCATCGTCCATATTCCAGTTCCCAATTGGGGTCGGATAAAGTCAGAGATGAAGAGAATCCGTTCTTCTCCAGACAACTCCAATACGACATCGATTCGAATTTTCATCGGAGCATCATCAATGCCCGAGACTCCCATGAGGTCGAGTTCGACCTCTGGATTCATATCAAACAAATCGGCCTCGAACAACCCATCTGGATTGAGGGCCAAACCCGTATTGCCCAAGAACACCTCGAGGTTCCTGGTACTACCATCGATGTGATTCAACAATGCCTCTTTCTCAGCGTCATCTACCCGACCATTCTCCCTTAGGTTAGATGGAATCGACGCACCCTGGATCTGAGTGAATAGATGGTCTGATGGCAAGGAATTGTTACCAATGTTATCCATGCCCCAGCGTAACCAAGAAGCCATTGAACCTTCAATTTCAAGGTCGACTGACCGTGTAATGTGTTTACCATCATATTTGACATCAATATCAATGTCTAAGCGGCTACTCACGGCCCTTGCGGGTTCACCGAAGTGGTAGTTTTGAGTCCCCCCGCCTTCTTCGAAAGTGATTTCATGCATACGTCCAGAGGTGAGGGGAACATCTCCATTGTTCAACAAAATAGACAGATTAATCTGATAATTCCCATCTGTGGGGTTGGACCCAGGATTCCAAACAAATGGAACTTCGACACCACCAGATACGATACTGGGTGAACGAACATCACTGATTACAAGTCCACCAACCTTGAACTCAAAGTCTTCAAGAGACGACCACATTCGTTCACCAAAACCTGATTTCAAGATGACTGGGAAGAAAACCTCGTCACCCACTACCAGTGAGTTTGGCATATCGATAGTAACCAATGGCAAATTGACTCGCAATGCACTCTCGGTATCTTCACCCCAAACGAATCGAATAGATGATTCATCACCTGGTTGTGTAAATAGCAGACTTCTAACGGCGAAAGTCACTTCGATCTCATCGTTCATACTCACAGCAATTTGTGGGATTTCAATGTCGATTGCAATCATATCAGTGCCAGTCATAAACGCCCCGGGAGTTCCACTTTCCGCGGTGTACACATTATTTCCAATCTGAATGTCGATGGTTGCGTTGGCATATACGCCAGCAGCATTTTCCACTTCGTAAGCGATATTGAATCTCCATGTTGATTCTGGAATCGTTGCACTCTGTTTCCAAATGATGCTCCATGTTTCGATTTCTTCAGTACCCTGGGCGGATTGACTAACTCCTTTCTCATTGATGCCCACCAACTCATTCTCAAATGGAGTCATTGTGGCATCATTATTTTCTCCGATGAGGTAGAGTTCAAACTCGTTTGACCCACAGCAAACCACTTCTGCACTTGCAGATGGTAAATTCAGTGGAATTAGGGATGCTAATAATATGGCCAGAACCGCACAGACCCGACGAGATTGGCGCGCCTGCATAATCTGGCGACAGAGAGATTTGCCTTAGAACCTCTCGTGCGCGCGCGTGAGAGTAACTTACCCGTGTAAACGGATTAATCGACGCACTCCGCCTTCGTCCACACCCTCTATGGTTGCAAATCCCATTCGTTCCAGTTGGACGATTGTTCCGTCTGGATAATCGTTGAGTTCCAACAAACCTTCTGCAGCAATCAATTCACCATCTTCTTCTAAGAGCAATACTGCTGGTTGAGCCATATTTTGAGGTAGCCAATGAATGATGGGGGTGTTGCCAACGCGTTCGGTGCGAATGACTTCACCCACCCACCCATCTCCCGTTTTTTGGTGATTGATTTCAATATCGGCAAAATCCTTCAAACGCTTTTCTCCGGGTTGTGAAAAATCATCTTGAGCAATATTCACTTTGATGGCCCCCTCTCCCAGTGGCCATTGGCGAACGCCCTTGTCAGGGTGTTCAGGGTGGATGGGTAGAGTGACTTCATTAAGAGAAATTTCAGAGATATCTAGAATCATCGAACAAGGATTTCGCACAAATGAAAGTCTTGGTGCCTCCGCATCAACCGCCTTGGCGTTGAGACTGTTGAGGGTCGACATAGGGACTGCAATATCCTTCTGTGTCAGTCCTAGATCAATCCAGAATTTACGCATGGCTCCGGCATCATATCCGCGACGGCGTAGTGCTCTGAGTGTCGGTAAACGTGGATCATCCCATCCAGTAAACTGACCGGCTCCGATGTCCTTCTTCATCTGCGATGTACTGAACCCGCCAAATTCGTGTACCTTGACGCGACCCCAATAGAGGGTTTCAGGATATTCCCAGCCGAACTTTTCGTAGAGCAATATTTGTTTACGGGTGGAATCCATGAGATCTTTCCCTCGAACAATGTGGGTCACGCCCTGTAAATGATCCTCTACCGCACTTTGGAAGTCGAGTAGCGGCCAAACCTTGTATCTGTCACCGACAAGAGGGTGGTCTGCGTGTTGAATACGCAATGCCGGCCAGTCCCGAAGCGCTGGATTGGGGAGGGTCATGTCGGTCCGAATTCGAATGACTGCGCCACCCGGCTGAATCGTGCCATCATTCATCTCATCCCATCGTTGCAAATTCTCTTCTGTCGGACGGTCTCGACAGGGACAGACCGTTTTTGAAATTCGGAATTCCTTGAATTCTTCACCTGTGCATTGGCACACGTATGCGTGCCCTTGTGCCAAGGTCTTCGAGGCATGTTCGAGGTAGATATCCATTCGATCTGATGCTTTCAATATGCGATCGGGTGCGCACCCCGAGAGCCAAGTAAAGTCGTCTTCTATCATCGAATACGCTTCGGGGTCTGGTCGTTTGACAACAGCATCTGTGTCATCGAATCGAAGAATGACTTCACCATCATACATCTTGGCATATTCTGTATTGATGACAACACCTCTGGCATGGCCCAATGAAAGTGGACCATTTGGGTTGGGTGCAAACCGCAATACAACCTTGCCAGATTCTGCATTGGGCAACGGCGGCAATCCTTCGCGTCGTTCTTTTGTTTTCTTCTCCAGGGCATCCGGAGATTCAGATTCCAAAATTGAACGAATATGGTCTAACCCTTTTTCAGCGGCTAGGGCATTGGCTTCCTGGACTTGGCTGGATATGAATGCGGTCAGCTGTTTTGCTTGACTTCGCAGGTCGGGATTTTCCCCCATAACTCGACCCATGACCGAACCGACTTGTCCTTGTCCATCATACTCGAGTGCATTTTGCAAGGCATACTTCCGCAGCAGAGCAACGACTGCAGGTTCTAGTTCGCCCATAGGGCGAAACCGCTCGTATCCTGTTCTTGAACATGCAGGCTCAAAATAGGGTGCGCTGCGCGTTCGGGGGTGAATTCGGGTCATCCGGCCTCTGTGGTGGTGGCGAATTGTGTACTCGTCCCCATGCATCTTTCACCGTGGCCCAACCCCATCGTAAACAATCGTGCGGTTCCGTCCCTTGAATGAGCTGGGGTACAGCCGCGATTGTTTTCGGATCTGATGGATATCCTGAACCAAGTTCAATCCCAATTTCAGTCGCAAGTGATTCCAATGCACGATCCCGTGCAACTTTGGCGAGTATCGATGCCCCTGCTACGGCCAAAAAGTGCAAATCTGCACCATGTCGACTGTCCATTGACCACCCATCCCAAGGCCAATCGGGTAGTCTACTGGCTACATTATTCCCAAAACGTCCCGCATCCGTATCGCATGCATCCAGTTGTAGGATCCCCCTCCCTTCGATGCGTAACTTCCGAGCCAATGAAGCAAACAGAGTGACTTCGTGATCATTGAGGTTGGTCAATGCCATCGCGCGATCTATTTCAGCAGGTTTGGAAATATGCAATGCAAAAACCCATTTCCTAATTTCGGCTTGTTCACGAATCCAAGCATCGAGTTCGATACGTTTGGATTTTGAAAGTAACTTTGAATCTGTCACACCAGCATCGTGCAACATGGGTAAATCGGTTTCAGGGATACACAGTGCACCGACAACGAGTGGGCCGATTACGGGCCCCCTTCCAGCTTCATCGATTCCGATTCTCCACATGAAATCACAGATCCAAATCCAAACTTTCATCTGAGTTTTCTTGCTGTTTTTTGGCAGGTTTTTCCCGAGGGTGTCGAACCGTTCGCGTTTCCACTGATTCAGTTGGTTCTAGTACCCGATTTGCTTCATGTGGCTCAGACGTGTCGAGCAAATCATCAGAGAGTGATTCAATCACTGAATAATCCGTTTTTTCATCATGGTGCTGGAATACGGTATCTGCCGCTGCTAGAACCTCATCCGATGGGGCGATTTTCTTCGGCTTCGATTCCGATCTCATTTGAAATGCCATCTTGAATGCTCCAGAATCCATCGTAGGGCTTGGTTCGGCCTGCTGTGTTGGAACCACTTTCTCATTGAATTTACCCATCCAATCTTCGACCTTCTCAGGCTCAACATGTCTTACAGCAATCATTTCATCCCATTCTGCATCTTTGCGTTGACGATAGACCACAGCACGGTGCAATACAACTGCGCCGATCATAGTGATGATTACAGAAATGAGGATCTGCCCCCAATCGTTCCAAAATGATTGTACCTGTGCTACAAATTCATCCCAGGTACTTTCTTCTTCGATATTCTCTGGGCGCCATTGTTCAGCCAAGTACTCGTATTCGGTTCGGTTGGTAAACAGAATGTCCGGTTCTAATGTACTACGCATGTCGATGGTGATTTCTGCGGTACCGTTGATCTCCTGGTCACGTGGTAATTGCATCCACGTTCGGAACGTCACACTACTTCCAGTGGGCACGTCATTGAGGATGAAGTGATGGGGGGTCCCATCTTCACTATCCCATTCACTTGAGAACGGTGGAATCAATCCACATGGTGTGTATACATTGGTCGATAAGGTCACATCAAGACCGTCTTCAGCGTTGCCAATGTTTCTCAGTGTGTATGCCAATGTGACATTGTCTTCGTCATTCACTGAAACATATTCTGCACTGATTTCCCAATCGATGTTTACGGCGACTTCAATTGTTGTCGCAATCGAACCCACTTCGATTCCATCCGCAGTCATCATTCGAATGGTTGGTGAGATTTCAAATCCGGCAGGCAACCCGGATTCAACGACATATGTAACACCAACATCAGTCGAAACACCTGGTTGCAGGTTGAAAACGGTTTGAGCAACTTGCAATTCAAGTGATTCAGGGGTGTCCCATTCGATTTCATAATCATCCTGATAATTACCAGTATTCTGGATTCGGAATTCACTTGTGCAGAGGTTTCCTGCATCCATCATTGCACAATCATCATCCAAGAATACAATACTTGCACTTCGTTCTCGCAGGATGCTCACTTCAACCTGCGTCGTTGAAATTTGCTGACTTGCTCCACTGCTCCATGTACTGAATTCTACCCACATAGTCCCCTCTGGATTTGGGGGTGCATCGAATTCAAGTTGGACCGTTCCGGTTTCATATGGAGCTAAGTTGAGTACATTGTAGAGTTCAAAAATTCCCACTGCCCATCCATTTTGCATGAACGAAAGGTCAGGTTCTTGCCCCGGGATATGGACACCATCTTCACTCACGGGTCGAATACGGACAGCCAAACTCTTGTCCTCATTACCGAGATTTCGAACAGATACTGGGACTCTGACCTTGAGATCAGGGTCGACCGTGGCATTGACTGGTTGTGTAGCAACCTCTGCTCCATTCCATGGCAAGACTTCGACCGTAAATGTCCACGTTGTAGAATTCCCGTCATGTTGGCTTATGGCCGTCACGGTGAACGAGTGTTTCGAACCCGCCAAAGGCAATCCCATGGATACTTCAGGTACAGAGATGGCGAATTGAATCCAATGAAGTGAATCACTGTCCATTTGCAATGTGTAAGCGTTGGCAGGATTTCCATCGCCATAGTTCCATGACATGTCCCAACCTGTATTGGTTTGGATGTAGATGTCAGCGATGTCGGTGAATGATGCATTGTTGGTGATGTTGACTGTAAATCCTGATCCGCCTCCAGGCTCAATGAGGACATTGGTGCCATCCGTGCTTCCAAACCACAAGTTACTGGATCCGGATGAATTGCCCCCTGGTTCTCCCGTCGGTTCATTCTGCCAAGGGTAACTGTAACCCAATGAATCATCAAAGATAACCGAATCAGCAGCCTGCTGAAGCTTCAATCGTTCATTCTCACTTAAGCCAAAAGGATCTGCCATCCCAATCGATGAATCTCCAGTCACCGTCGAATGTATGACACAAGCGGCCAGATAAGTGCCGCGTGTCGAAGGGTGTGCTCCATCGCCAGAATACAGATTGTAGAACAGTGTGCCTTGATCTGTAGGTGTGCCCCCATCGGCAATGATGCCGTCGTAAATTGCCTTGTAGGCCAATCCAACTGGGGCGATGTAGGGGATGCGGTCGGCGGTTGTGATGTTCTCAGCATACATGTTGTACCCTGATTCAAGATTGGCTTGCATGGTCGGATAATCCGGATTCAGCCAAGCATTGTTGGCATCTCCATCCCGATAACCCCATGTCATGAAAAAGATGGTTTCAGCACCTGCGGACTCAATCATTGAATCCAATCGAATCGCACCATTCTTGGAATTCTGCCACATCGATTCGGTGGTTGGGAAAGAGGGAACTTGACTTTGATCTTGCAAGATGACAAACTCATACTGGTTGTTGGTCAGGGCGGTATTCCACTGGTTGCCGTTCGATTCAGCATTGTCAGCATGTTGGTTCAACTTCATACCTCCACCGGTTAAATCCGAAACACTCGCTGAGGTTCCAGCCTCATCAAACAGGGCTTGGACACGAGAACTCAAGCTGTTCTGTGAGGTGTAGGAATTACCCAACATCAGCACATCATAGGTACCATCTGCAGCAGCCTCACGCGTAGGACGAGCCTCTTCGAGGCTCATTGCAACGGGTGCCCAACTCATCAAGAGCAAGGGCAACACGAGCAATAGAGCACGGCCACGCATGGCCTTGGGTTAATCTGGAGTGTTTAATCGGTTGGGTTCTAATGTTCAATACAACTCAAAGAATTGGATCGGGAATTAAGCGTCCCAATGCATCGACATCGAACTCACCACAATGAATCGGTACCTTGAGTCCAAACAATTCCGAAATGGTAGGGTCAATTTCCCCACAGCAACCAACCCATTCTCCGGCCACCATGACCTTTGCACCTCGCCCAGCAAGGTAGGGTCCACCATCGGATTCTGTAAGTGGTTCGTATTCGACAGAGATCTCACGAGAGTAAGCGCCCAAATCACGCATCAATGCTTCTGCCATGCCCTTGGCCGCAGTGAATCCAGTTCCGACTTCAGCACATGCCCAACCAACCCGATTTGCATTGTGGTGGTCGCGCACAACCGTCCCCAATTCGTAGACTCGTTGTGGTAACTCATGGTGTCGATTGGCAGCCAATAAATTCAGGAGTGAAGGTGAGATGCTTTGTCGTAAAATCGTGTGGTCTACAGTAATGGGGTTGTGGATGCCTGTTACACCGGTCGATGCTTGGTATCGAATCTTGGCGAATTGGTCATCCTTATTTGAGAGTGTGAGCGAAGTTACTTGCTGAAGGCCATTGGCTTGAAGGGATTCACGAATGCGTCTGTGAAGGTGTGAAGATTGGAGTGGAATTCCTGCTTTTGATTGACCAGATAATGCCTTTCCAAGGTCCTCGTAACCAATGCCGGTTGCGACCTCTTCGACCAAGTCCACAGGGTGCAAAAGGTCGGCTCTCCATCGTGGCATTTCGATGATATATTCTTGTTCACCAATGGCAGCATCCGCCATCCTCTCTGGTGTACGAGGGCCATCGGTCACGGTTCGCATTTCGATGAAGCGACCACCCATTCGATCGATGGCTCCTTGAATCTCAATTTTTGAAAACTCCCTGCCTAGAATTTCTTCGAGCAAACGCTTCGGCAAGGAAAGCCGACGCGCTCTTCCATTGGGTGTTCGTTGGATCTGCTGATGACAATCGGTGAGTTCGATAGTTTCGACAGTACCACCTCGTGCCGAAAAAGCCAGACAAACCAACAGTAGGCTGGCTTCACAAGCTCGTGCATCCCATCCTGTCACATCGATGAAAAAGTCAGTCGTCGATTCTGTAACAGTAGTATGGTCACCGTTGATGATGGGTGGGAATGAGAGAACTCGATCGGCGGCGTCTACTATGACGGGAAACTCGGAAAAGCCCTCTAGTAAGTGTGCATATTCGACACCCTTTGGATGGGATTCTAGAATTTCGCGAATACTCATTCGTTCAGTCATCGCCAGTGGGATGAATGAGTATGTTTCGGGTACTGTGATGACTGTGAATGGTGGCGCTAGTGTCGATAAATCGTGTACGCCAATGGATGCACGTCGGCGACGCCTTCCAATGCTAAAGTGCAATTTTTCCTGATGATCCATCAGTGCTTGGATGAAGGCATCATTCTCTTCGGGTGAAGATCCATTGTCTACACCTCGAACCACAGCACCATAGATGATTGGGCGCACATGCTCGAGGCTGGCATCGACAGTCATGGTGATGCTTCCGGCCGTGGTCGAAAGTTCGGGCTCAGCCCCTTTGCCGTGTAGAAATGCTCGCGCAGCATGAGCGATGGTTTCCGGAGAGAGGAGGTCAGCACGATCAGGAAAAATCTCAATCTCAATTTCGTTTGAATCACATTCCTCAACAACACAACCGATGTCACTGAGTTTTTCTTCCCATAGCCAAGGGTCGTGCTCAACACCATGTCGTGACTGTATCGCGCGCAAGGTAGCGTGGTCAAAAGTCACGGTTGGCATATGAATTCCTCACTGTCCCATCCACTGAGGTAGTGGACGATCATAGCCGGCAAGACGCAAACCGCTCTGTGCGGCGGTGTCATGTTCTAACGCTCGCAAATGTCGCCGATTGAGTTTCTCTAATGCATCAACTCCCATGTCAGTTAAGCGTCCACGCAAAGTGGCTGAAAATTCAGCCAGCCAATTTTCCACCGCCACAGCTCGTGCTTTCTGCGTGCCAGGAATCTCTTCCTCGGCTTCGAATGGATTGGCGCGAATGATGCCGCAACCTGCAGCGGCTGCGATGGCAGCATCATCTGCGGTGGCCCCCCAAGGGATATCGAGGATATGCAAAGTTTCTGAGACTCCTGCATCTCTGGCCGACAACCCAATTCGGGGCAAGGCTGCGGGTGCGGCCATGCCTAAACCTGAAGTGAGTCTGATTATGGCGCCATCAATTGGTTGATCGTTTAGCATTCGATGTAGATTGGTTACCCTGTCTACACGTCCTGCAATCAGTGTTGGTTTGTCGTCACCTAGATGTGAACGCAATCCAGTCATCAGTGCGAGAATTTCACCATCATGCAATGGGGGGAAATCATCCAAGTCAAGAACCACACCTGCTGCATTGGGCAACAAGGAATCTGCATTGGATACATTCGTCTCACCGATTCGAACCAAATCGATTCCTCGTGGATCCGCTTCTACCAAGCAAGGCTGTTCAGAAAGCAAAGATCCTGACAATCCTTTGCCGCTTTCCAATTCGGGCAAGACGGGTAGCGGGAATACGATACCATCATCTTCTTCGCCTCGAGTGAGCAATGTGACAACATCAATTGGGCTCGATGCATCAATTGGGATTTCTCCACTGATTAGGCCGATGTCACTGAAATCACCCCAGACTGTTTTCTGAGGTGGTGTAGATGGGATTGAACTCGAAGCGTCAGCCTCAATGACAACAGCATCTTCACTGACGGTTAAGTCATGTTCTTTCAGCAAACCATTGATTTCTTTGTGTTCGGCTTTGGTAAGTCCACGTTGTAGCGCCCCCTCTCCTTCAGGTAGACACCGCCCATCGACAATAATCCGTCCACCTGTCATTCCTTGTCCGGCGTCTGCTTTGCAATCGCCAACCACGATGACCGTTCCATCTTGCATTCCAATACCGGTTCGTTGGCCTGCATGTCCACGCACAATGAGTGTCCCACCATTGAGTGCGGCTCCCGCCTCATCTCCAACACTACCCTGACAGAACAATCGGCCACCGGTCATACCATGTCCACAACGAAAACCAGCATCTCTTTCGACGACCAAACGGCCCCCTGATGAGAATGCACCAAACCATCCCAGTGCATTCCCTTCCAAAGTGAATGTTCCTCCCTTGCAACAGAATGCGGTAAAATCACCGAGGTTTCCAAGGAGCCTTACACGGGCTCCATCCGGGAGATGTGGTGCGATTCCAACCTCGCCTTCCTTGGGCTTGGCATCACCTTGTGCACCCCACCCAATTTTGATTGCACGATCCAATTCAATCGCCTTTGAAAGGTTGTTTGAGAGGTTCCGATTGAGTTTCAGACTCTTTGCGACTTCATCGACCATTGGACTACCCTCGCGCCCTTCCGGGGCGATACCCTCCTTAACCCGAACCCCTGTAAAATATGGTCCAATGTCGTTTCCGCGCTCCCTACGGGAGCACGGGTATGTTCATAGGCAGTCGTCAAAGGGGGGCGAATCACTGGAGAACACACTCGAGGTGAATCAATGAGCATTAAAGTGGCAATCAATGGATTTGGAACAATCGGCAAACGTGTAGCGGACGCCGTCGACGCACAAGATGACATGGAAATTGTCGGTGTCACAAAGACTGGCCCCTCATTTGGTTGTGATTTGGCCGTCAAGAAGGGCTTCCCACTCTATTGCACATTCGATGATGCAGATCGTATTGCCCGATTTTCCGAACAGGGGTATGATTGCCAAGGCGGTCTATCTGACCTTCTCGCAATCTCCGATGTTGTAGTTGACTGTTCACCTGGAAAACTCGGTGCTGAGAATTTGGCTAAATACCAAAAAGCCGGTGTCAAATACATGTTCCAAGGTGGGGAAAAACACACCCTCACCGGGTTGTCCTACACATCCTCTGCGAACCATACTGAAAATCTGAATGCACAAGGTACGCGTGTCGTCTCTTGCAACACCACAGGTTTGTCCCGAACTTTGGTTCCACTTTACGAGCACTGTGGTTCACTCAAAGTTGAATGCACAATGATTCGAAGAGCCGCCGACCCTGGGGACTCAAGCAAGGGACCAATCAACGCAATCAAACCGGTGCTCAAAGTGCCTAGTCACCACGGTCCTGATGTCATGACAGTCAAGCCTGAGATTGAGATTAACAGCCTTGCAGTTGCCGTCCCAACAACCATCATGCACATGCACTCGATTATCGCCGATCTCCCTGATGGTCACGGCCTAACAACCGAATCCATTTTGGAGATGTGGAAAAACACTCCACGTGTCATTATCATGCACGGAGAGCACAACAGAATCACCACGACTGCAGAGGTCATGGAGATGGCCAGAGACATCGGCCGGAAGTGGGGTGATTTGCACGAGATTTTCGTCTGGGAAGATGGTGCTAAATTGGTCGGAAACCGCCTCTATTATTTCCAAGCAATTCATCAAGAAAGTGACGTAATCCCTGAGAATGTAGATTGTATTCGTGCCCTCATGGGTACCGAGGAAAATTGGCGAACATCCGTTGCAAAAACAGATGCGGCAATTTCAGCATATTACAACTGTTGATGGCATTTTTTGGTGATTTCTCCGACGCCCTACGGGCGTCAACTATCAAAAAGGGGCTGCGCTTCGTTAAGCCCCATGCGTCGCTCATTGATTCCGATCTTCCTCGCCGTGTTGATGGTCACAATACCGTGGGCATCTATGGCTCCAACTCCTACTGATGATTCACTTGAACAATCGCAGTGGACCGCTGCTGAAGCGGCTGAGAATTGGTTCGAATCAGAAGGTTCCTCAGGGGCAAATGTTGCTATTTCCTCTGGTTCAGGGCAACTTTGGGTCCAGACTGGGAATTTCGATCCACTCTATCAATCCGCATCGTTGCCATCAAATTTACAAGCGACCGATGATCCATTTGCAACGGGTTACATCATCGTTCAATTGTTCCAAAATGATGGTGTTTTAGCTGAATCAATCGCCAAAGGTATCGATGCAATCATCGTCGACACACTTCCCGAAGACGCTTGGGTGTTGAGGTTGCCTAATTCAGTAGAGTCTAGAAGCCATTCGATTGTTCAATTGGCAGAGGACGAACGAGTTCGTTGGGTCGGTGCGCAGCAACCGGCATGGCGGCTCGATGTTGATTTGCACCAGGCCTCCGGTGTTTTGGATTTGGATTTGACTTTGGCACAGGATGTAGACACCAGTCAATTGGAAGAACATCTGTACATGGCCGGTTCAGAGTTTGTCCACTGTGATTCTTATCTCTGCCAAACCATCGGAATCGATTCAGATTGGTTGCCCGCACTTTCTCGGGATCATAGACTACTGTTCATTGAGCCTCATGACTCGATTGGAATCAACAATAATTATGCTCGAAGCATTTCTACAATCGATGCCACAGTGAATAATCACAATGGTGGCCTTGATGGGACGGGTGAAGTGGGTGCATTGTCGGATTCCGGTTTGGATCAAGACCACGGGGATTTCAACACACGGATCCGCGGTGTTTACCACAATTATGGACCTGACAATTCAGCAGCAGATACCAATTCAGGACACGGTACTCACGTAGCCGGGACAATGCTTGGAGATGGTTCTGGAGATTCATCAACACAGGGTGTTGCCCCAGCAGCGACATTCCATTTCTATCAGCTTGAACACGACTCTTCAGGTCAACTCGCACGATGGGGCTCGTTGTATGATATGTTCCGAGATTCACAACAGAAGAACGCCCACGTCCAATCCAATTCTTGGGGCGCTCAGTCATCGTGGGGGCAATACACATCCGATTCACGATCCGCGGATTCATTCCTACACGACTATGATGATTTCCTCGTCCTTTTCGCTGCAGGTAATGAAGGCAGTCAGGGTTCACAATCAGTCGCTCCCCCTGCTACCGCGAAGAACGTCCTGACTGTGGGCGCATCCACAACGGGTCGCCCAGGTACAGCATCCGCCGGTCAGATTGCCTCATTCTCTAGCATCGGCCCAACCGCCGACGGTCGAATCAAACCCGATATCGTCGCACCCGGTGTTCAGATTTGCAGCCCCCGGGCGGAGGAGGCACAGAATCCAGCGGGTTGGTCATGCTCTAGTGCACGCCACTCAGGTACCACAACACCACTCTACATGTCAGCCGATGGGACCAGTTCCTCGACACCTGTTGTAGGCGGTGCGGCCCTCTTGGCACGCCAATTTTTGAGGACTGAACTATCGATCTCCAATCCAGATAGTGCTCTAATCAAAGCGATTCTAATCAATGGTGCGAGGGATATCGGTACTGCCAATATTCCGAACATGGACGAGGGCTGGGGTCAACTGGATTTGGAAGAGAGTTTGTATCCTCATGAAGGCGTCATTGCAAAGAATATCTTCTACGATACATCCCAGACACTCTCACCAGGTCTATCTTATGCCTACAATTATGCCCTCGATGGCTCGTATGGTCTAGATGTGACATTGGTTTGGAATGATCGCGAGGGATCATCATCGGCCACTCAATCAGCCTCCCGATTGATTAGCGATTTGGATTTGACAGTGACCTCTCCAGATGGCACTGTCTACAAAGGGAATGATTTTGCCAATGGATTCTCAACTACAGGTGGTCAGAAAGATTCTCTAAACAATGTTGAACGCGTTCGTCTATCAACAGGACCAACTGGCGATTGGACCATCTCAGTATCACATTCAGGTGGTTACCAGCAAGGATATGCTGTCGTGATTTCCGCTGTTGGGAATGAAAACCCAATCAGCGATATCGCGGTCTTCGGCGGTTCGATTTGGGCCAGTCAAATGACTCCGCTTGAGAATGATTATGTTCTCTTGCGAATGGCTTGGATCAATCAAGCTCCGGCCATTACTGGAAGTTACGATGTCATGGTCGAAGACATATCTGCAAATGAGGTACTTTGGACAGGTACACGCGACCCTCTTGCAGGTGGTGCGTCCGATTCATTCTCTTTCCAAAAGCAATTCACAACAACGGGGATTCACACCATTCGTCTGACATTGGATACAACAAACAATGTCACTGAGATGAATGATGAGGTCGATGGAACGAACAACAACGTAGCCGAACTCGATTTGAACATCACAGCGATTGGAATTCGAATCACGCCACATATGCCTGATGGTTCAATGCCGGCAGATGGAGACGAGGTTGACTTGGCTCGCAAACAAATTCTAGACCCCTCGGCTGGTACCGAGGTGTCCTGGGATTTGACGCTAACAAATGAAGGCACTAGCGATGAAGAGGTCATTTTCCTCGTCACACCCGTGCAACAAATGGAGGCCAGTGGTGCCCTCAATCCTACTGAAGATGAATGGGAGAAGGTGGCTTCAAACGAAGGACCCTTCACTTTGACCTCCTCGGAAGGCATTGCAAACAGTACACAAGTCAGCGTTACGATGAGGGATCTTGATGCAGACCTAGATGCTTTCAATGGGGCGCGATACGCCTTGCCCGGCGTCTATGTTGTCGATGTCATCGCCTATTACAGAATGAATCCAACCGTATCTCATACCATTCGTCTCGAGGTCGAAGTGCTTCGAGTAGAAGGTCTGGAAACCGTACTTGCTGGAACGAGCAACCTCGGTGCTGAACCCGGTGAGTTCGCCTCATTTTCACTTTCAGTGTTGAATACAGGGAATGGCGCAACAACCTACGAAATTTCTTGTGAGACGCCAAACCGTTGGGCGATTGAGTTGGGTACTGGAAATTCATCTTCACTGACATTGGAGCCATTGGCCCGACTGCAATTTATCCCTGTCCCGATTCGAGTTCGTGTCCCCTACATTGTAGATGGCCTTCCCGCGGCTGGAACCGTTGAAGATGTGACTTGCACGACTTCGAGTCTTGATGATTCATCATTCTTCAAAATCGATTCACTCTCCGATGAGGGCTCCCATGTTGAGGTTTGGATCAGTCGGGCGTTTAGTGCTGACCTGTACGATGGAAACGGTGTCCCCTTGGGTCCATCGGGTTTCATCGAAGAAATTTCTGTAGAGAATGAGGAACGGATAGAACATACGTTGATGATTGAGAACAAAGGCAATATTGAGATTGATTTCAGTGTCCGTGCATCTCCAGCATTGCCCGATTGGGATCTACAATTGACTGCTGGAACTCTAAGTGATGATCGCTTCTTACAATTCACATTGCAACCCGGGACCTCATTGACCATCGATATCGTAGTATTGGTACCTTTCAATTCCAACGATGGTGATGCGAACCAAATCGATTTCCGAACCGAGTTGGCAGATTCGGGATTCCAAGTCAACCGAACCCGATTGGTTGTTCAGGAAATCGCTGACATTTCGATCACCCTTCCCGAGTCGGGAACGATTTCTGCTGCAATCGGAGACTATGGTCTGGCCGAGATTGAGTTGAACAATATTGGAAATGTTGACCTCCTACTGAGTTGGTCCTTTGGAACTCTACCAGATGGTTGGCAAGTTGGATTTGCATCTACAGCAGCAGGCGGATTGGTGAAGGGTGGCTCCACCAGTGTCACCCTTTCCCTTACAGTGGCCCCCGGTGTCGCTCCAGGTCCTAGTGGCACACTGTCTGTGATTATCGATGCAGAGACGTTGGATGGTGGGAAGCAATTCCAGAAAGTAGCTGAAATCGGCATTGTTGTCGAACCCAGCTTGTGGTTGATATTCGATACGGATTCTCGCACTGATTTGTCTCAAGGTGATGTCGGAATTGGCAATCTCTCCATCATAAATTCTGGAAATATTGCTTGTGATGTAGAACTTTTCGTTGAATCCCCTGATGGCCTCACAATCGAATTGGAAAGCGACACTCTTTCAGCAATGGGTGTGGGTGAAACTCGTGTACTGACATTCACCTTCGAAAGCAGTAATTTACGAGGTTTACAAGAAGTCACTTTCAGTGGCAACGCCATTCCACTGACTGGGGAATCACTTCTTTCTCGGAATGAATCTGCGACTCTCGAAATCATGGTTACAGGCAATGGCCAATCGGATGGTATTGCAGGCGTACTCGAGTCACTCGGGTTGCCTGCTTGGTCCATCGCGGTCCTAGCGTTATTGGTTGTCAGTCTTCTAGGTCTAGGTATACTGCGCCTAAGGCGAACGGACTCGGCGATTTCAGGAGGGGAGTTGCTCACTTCTGATGCGATCTTTGGCGCTCAAGAAACACGTCGAGAAGCTGCACTGAATATTGGTGGAGCCTCCGATGACCAAACATCTGGAGCGGTTAGTGCTGAGGAATTGGCTGTCGCCCTATCTCAGAGTCAACCCAAGTTGTCCTTGCCTCCCGTCCCTGGTGCTGCAGTGGTACCAGCGGGCCTCCCTCCTGCCCCTACAGCATTGCCAACAGGTCTACCTCCAGCACTTCCACAGAATGGCCCCCCTCTGCCATCGGGTGGCCTCCCGCCCGGTTGGACCATGGAACAATGGCAGCATTACGGTCAGGAGTATCTTGAACGCACAGGTCAAGCATGAATTGCACGGATGGCTCCGTTCAGTTCAAGAAGGCCATTCATCTCGCCCAATCATGGCATCATCGATCGTATTGTTTGGTCCGCCCGGGGCAGGCAAAGGAACTCAGGCAGGCAACATCGTCAACCTGACTGGGAAACCACAGATTTCCACAGGTGACATGCTACGTGCAGCATTGACGGCAGGCACATCTCTTGGGATGGAAGCAAAAGTGTACATGGATGCCGGACAACTCGTCCCAGATGATGTGATCATCGGCCTAATCAAAGAAAGATTGACTCAACAAGACGCTGTGGATGGCGTTTTATTCGATGGTTTCCCAAGAACAATTCCTCAAGCTGAAGCATTATCTGAAATCGCTGAATTGAGTATCGTCATTGCAATTGAAGTACCAGACAATCGAATCGTTGAGAGAATTTGTGGCCGATACACCTGTGGGGGATGCGATGCTGTTTTCCACGATACTTTCAACCCGACCGCAACCGAAGGGGTGTGTGATCACTGTGGCAGTACACAAATGAAGAGGCGGGCTGATGATAACGAAGCCACCGTCCTTACCCGACTTGCAGCCTACCATGCCCAGACCGCACCACTTGCAGATTGGTATCGACAACGGGACCTGTTCATATCCGTTAATGGCGACCAAGATATCGAAAAAGTAGGTGCTGAGATCTCGGCAGTTCTGTGATTGGGTGGTTAAATGGGTCGTGGCAAGCGTGGACGAGTTCGAGGTGCGGCTGCGCGGCGACAGCGTGCTGTTACTGCCTCATCTCGACTTTCCGAGGTTCTCGACAATCCTTGGCACCATACAGATGCGACCGTGAATGCTGCCGCCTCTCAATTGTGGCAAATCAGCAGACGACATCGAATCAAAATTCAATCTAAAAATCGGATTTGGATTTGCCGTGGATGCCAGTCCCCATTGCGACCTGGTGTCACCGCTAGGATTCGGATACGAAGTGGCATGAGAATTACGACTTGCAATAAATGTGGCCGAATTTCACGCCGTGGGCCTGATTTCCCTCATGAGGTGAATGAATGAGCCAAGTTCCAGCCAGCATTCGCCGGATGGCCCATGATCGGGAATTCAAAGTCACATTGCGCATCGGACGTTCGGGATTGACTGATGCCATGTTTGAGGAATTGGACGCGCAACTCAGAAGTCGAAAAGTGGTCAAGGTAAAGATGAACAAAGGCTTGGTTGAGGAACGGAGTCAACGTACGATTGTTTTCGAAGAAATTGCTGAACGCACCAATTCCATTTTGGTTGATGCAAGAGGTAATGTCGCCATTTATTGGCGTAAATAAATCCCATTTCTCTCGCGTGCGCGAGCGTAAGTGTTGAAGAGTCGTCTCGTCCCGCCCTACTTTGATGTCCGCCATTCCCCCCTCTTGGTTCCAGAGTATTCTCGGAGCCCTAATCCTGGCTCTATTGGTTGCAATCGCCATCCGTTGGGTGAAATTACCCTACACAATCGCACTGGTAATCGTTGGATTACTTGTGGGTTGGTTGGGGGAATATTGGATGCCTGCGGATATTGAACTCACTGGTTTATTGACCGCTGAGACGATATTTTTCCTCTTGCTGCCTCCACTGTTGTTTGAAGGCGCCAGTGCGATGCATATACAGAAATTGAAACAAAATTGGCGACCGATTACACTTCTCGCCATCCCTGGTGTACTTCTCAATACTGCCATCATTGGTTTCATCTGCTGGAAACTTGTTTGGGCTGATGTCGAGAATGGTTTTCTGTATGGTTTGCTGCTGGGTTCTATTCTTGCCGCGACAGATCCTGTGAGTGTACTGGCTTTGGTCAAAACACTTGGTGCCCCAAAACGGTTGTCTGTATTGATCGAGGGTGAATCGTTGTTTAACGATGGTACCGCCATCGTTTTGTTCAATATCATCTTGATGACGACTCTTGCAGTTGTTTCGGGCGTCGATCTTGAATTGATGTCAATCTTTTCTGCAGGTTTGAGCGAATTCATCATCGTGGTATTCGTCGGTGCGATTGCCGGTTTACTTTGCGGACTACTGGCCAATTGGTTGCTACATCAATCCGAAGATCATCTCGTTGAAATCGCCATTACATTGGCCCTTGCATTCGGTGCTTTCCTCTTGGCTGAAATGTTGCATGGGAGTGGCGTGATCAGCGTCGTCGTCGCCGGATTATTGGTGGGCAACCATGGTGTCAAAGAGGGTATGACCCCCACAGCCCGAATTGGGATGCATCATTTTTGGGAAGTATTGGCATTCTTGGTCAACAGCGTTTTGTTCCTCCTGATTGGATATGAGTTGCAAGCAGTATTCGCTTGGGATGCACATGTATTCCATCTTGCAGCAGTTGGAATCGGTGCAGCATTGGTGGCTCGTTTGGTCGTATTCCCATTGACCGCTCTCGGCAATATCCAAAATCCCAATCCAGTATCGAGTCGCTGGCAAGTTGCCATGTGGTGGGGTGGATTGCGTGGCAGTATCCCGCTCGCATTATTGCTACTAATCTCTCACGTTGTCAGCCACCCGCCTGAGTTTTCATACCTAGGTGAAACCATTTCTGGAGGTGAAGGGATGACAGCAACACTCTCACCAATTTATGATGATATGCTAATCATTGCTTTCAGCGTGGTCTTGTTTTCTTTGGTTATCCAAGGTTTGACCATACGTCCGCTGCTACAGCGTCTTGGCATTAGTGGGTCTCCAGCCGAAGCGGAATTGCGTTACGAGGTTGCCCTCGCAGAAGTGATTGGTAGTCGGGCTGCCCTTCGTCGCCTCAGTGTACTCAATACACAGGGCCTCATCAGTGACAACGACCAATCTACACTCGCTGAACCTTATCGTACACGTGTGAAAGAAAGTGAGGCTAAAATCGTCGAATTATCGGAAGAGAACATTGTACATTGCGCCCGAGTCGAACGTGCACGACGAGATTTAATTGCTTCACAAATCCAAGCACTATTGGATGCCGAACGCTCAGGGACTATCTCTTCTGTCGTCGCCAATGAGGTCCTTCACAAACTCGACAAGGCCCTTGGTGAAAGCGAATATAAGCAAGAGGAAATACAGGAATCCGCACGAACTGAGGACAATATGGATGCCATTGTTGACGAAGAAGTGACAGAGACATTGATTCCTGAATCCACAGAATCGATTGTAGGAACTCCTGTGAAAATGTCCGAAGAAGAATAGTCGGAGATTTGAGCAACTCGGTCACTTTCGGAAGGTCATATTGAAGAGCCAATCATAATTCGGCGAATCATGAGTGCGATTGCGACAATGATTGGCGAGCCCCGATTTTGGGTGTTGGTAGTATTCCTTTCCGCATTTGGACTCATTCTATCCGAAAAGATACATCGGACAATTGCGGCTTGGTTTGGCTGTGTATGTATTTTATTTCTTGGCATCTCAATGAATGTATTCCACCTTTGCCATACGGTCACAGATGCGGGTGAGGCTAAGGTTGGCCACTTCATTGCAAAATTTCTCGGTTCAGGTGGCGAGGTCTGTCATGATTCGCTCGAGTCGTTGATGCTGAGTTGGATCCATTTCGACGTCATCGGTTTGTTGCTGGGTATGATGATTTTTGCCGCACTCTTAGAGATTTCAGGATTCTTTGAATTCGTCGCGGTCAAAGCCGCTAAGATGTCAGAAGGAGACCCGTGGAAACTGTTGGTATTTTTGGGGACTTTAACGCCTCTACTTTCCCTGGTCATTGACAACGTTACAGCTGTAATCATCATCGCCCCGGTCACGCTAAAAATTTGCAATCGTTTGGAGATCAATCCAATCCCCTTGCTCATTGCTGAAGCAATTCTATCCAATACGGGTGGTGTCGCATCGATGGTCGGTGACCCCCCCAATGTGATGATTGCAAGTACTGCTGCGGGTATCCCGGAAATTGCAGGTCTGTTCGGGTTTATCGGATTCCTCTGGAGATTGGGTTTCATCAGCTTACTTGCATGGGCGGCAACCCTAGGCTACATGCGCTGGTACTACCGTGATTGGACTGAATCAGTCCCATCCCATGTTGAATCGTTGATGGAACAAGATGAATGGGATGCGATCGAAGATCGAAACTTACTGATTATGACATCAATTGTCTTGTCGATTACGATTGCAATGTTTACCCTGACTGAATTACTTCACCTTGGAATTCACATTCATGCTTTGGCGTTGGCGGGTGCAGGCATTGCACTGATTGCTGCCCGGCCTGAAGACACTGAAATGCGCCATGGACTGATGCATACTGTGAGTGAGAAAGTCGAATGGGCTGCATTGATGTTCTTCGCTGCACTGTTCATTCTTGTCGGAGCAATGGACAATGTTGGATATCTCGAAGATTTGGCCTATTGGATCTTCGATAATTTCGGTGCTGATCATGTAGTGTTAGCCGTTGTCATTATTTGGGTCTCAGCGATTGCCAGTGCAATTGTTGACAACATCCCATTTACAGCTGCAATGATTCCAGTCATTCTTGCGATTGGAACACAGGATCCGACTTTGGATATTGCACCATTGTTCTGGGCTCTTGCATTGGGCGCAGGATTCGGTGGCAATGCAACACCAATCGGCTCGAGTGCCAACGTTGTGACCATCGCCATCAGCGAGCGAAGTCCACAACCCATTACAACGGGAGAGTGGATGAGAATCGGGCTTCCCGTGATGCTGATTACCTGCACAATGGCCTCAATTTCGATGTTTATTTTCCACGGAACACTCTACAGTTCGTGATGGAATCTGGCTGCACTTCACGTCGGCAGCATCAAATCACACCACGCCTGCAAGATGGTTATGCAGGAGTGTGACGCATGCGGCTTACTCTTCGGAGGGGGCGACGAATGCCCTGCCTGCGGTAGCCGGGTATCTCACGTTGCACCCGAGAATGTCGATGATGGGCGCGGCGACCGGCCCACAGGCCCTCTCCCCGGCGGCTCGGCCTTGGATGAAGCAAAGGAAGGGATGGAGGGTTTGGACCTCAGCATCCCTGGCTCACCAACTTCAATTGAAACATCCTCACTTCCTTTTCAAGTTGGAGGGAAAGGTACTGTCGCCTCATCCCTACCATTCGGCGTCGGGGCCCCGGCAGGTATAGTCGCAGATCGTCAGGATGACATTCCAGATCAATCTCAAGATGAGATGTTGGCTGATGAAGTATCCGTTGAAGACGCACCAGAGGATGACCCTTGGTCATTGCCAGAAACTGACCAAAACACATTACTTGTAGCCAAGGTATCTGCTCCGGAAGAGGCGCAATTGGTGGTCCTTCAAGCACGCCCCCTTGCAGCAGAAGAAGAACAACTTTCCGAGTCCCCCGAATTCATTGAAAACGCATTTGAAATTAATGCTGAAGAATTTGATGCCGAACAAGTGTATTCTGTAGAAGAAGATGTTGTCATCCATGATTTCGGCGATGAATTACAGGTTTCTGAAATCGTGGTTGATTTCGATGAACTTGTCGACCCTGCTGAACAAACAATCCGTTTCGATCCAGAGTTGCTTTCCGATGGCGAACCGGAACTAATGCCGGCTAGGGCCTTGCCAATTGATGATGGAGGCGATACAAGTGTCGCCATCGAATCAATTTCCGCGTTTGAAGCACTTGGCGAAGGTCGTTGGAAAGATGCTGCTGATCACTTCAGAAGTGTTTGCAATTCGTTGCCAGGGGACTCGGCAGCGTTGAATGATTTCGGCCTCTCCTTACTTCAACTCGCAATTCAAGTCCATGAAAAATCACCGACGGCGACTCCAGCGGAAGAGCCTCACTTCGAGGCAGCTGTATTGGCGTTAAGACAAGCAGCACAACAAGACAAACACAACCCGATTATCCTTTACAATTTGGCAACATGTTTGGCCACATGTGGTCGCCACGGTGTCGCCAATCGGATTTGGGATGCTACCATTTCACTATCGCCTCAAGATGCTGCACCGTTGAACGGAAAGGCTGTTTCACTCATTGCCATGGGTGAATTTGATCTCGCATCTGGTCTGTTGATGCGAGCTAGAGAACTCACACCTTCTGAGGCGATTATATTGCGAAATCTGCGCCGTCTTAGACCTACGATTTGACGTACTACCTTCTCGGATATGATAAAATCTGCAAAAAAAGGCACTATTTAGGGCGCAGTCTGCCATTTCCTCCACTGGCCGTCCCCCGAACCATTCATATACGGGGGGTCGGTCGGCGGGATGCTCAAAAGTGCACCCCGGTAGCCTTGACTATCGTGGGGAAGAGGTGGAGACCGTCCCGCCCTGCGGGGGTGACGGGGTGGTCAGAGAAACCAGAATCGACGTTTCTGGACACCAGAGGACTCACACAGATGTGAGTGTGGAAATTAATCATAAATTGATGCTACAACCTGACTGGGGGATGGCTCGGCTCGAGAGCTGATGAAGGTCGTGACAAGCTGCGATAATCTACGGGGAGGCGCATGAATGCCTTGGATCCGTAGGTCGCCTAATAGGACCTCCTGACGCAAAGTCGTCATTCCCAAAAATACCTGGGAAAGGGAACCCACCGAATTGAAGCATCTTAGTAGGTGGAGGAATAGAAATCAAATGAGATTCCGTGATTAGTGGCGAACGAAAACGGAACAGAACAAACCGAATCCCCTTGGGAAACCTTGGGGAGATGTGGGGTTCGGATCGTCTATTGCCTAAATTCGTGAAGTAGAAGTCGACCTGGAATGGCGCACTACAGAGGGTGAAAGTCCCGTATACGCAACGAACATGGCCAAGTGACGAATCCAGAGTAGCGTGCGTTGGATATCGCGCGTGAATGTGGGAGGCATAAACTTCCAATTCTAAATACTACTCGAGACCGATAGTTGACAAGTAGAGTGATCGAAAGCTGAAAAGTATCCTTGACGGGATGTGAAAAGTACCTGAAACCAGTTAGGAACAGGCTGAGTGAGCGTGAAAGCGATGATATGAGCAGCGTTCACTCGTGCGTTTCGAAAAATGCCCCTGGGAGTCTTGATTATTGGCGAGGTTAAGCAGTTAATCTGCGAAGCCGTAGGGAAACCGACAAGTCCGCAGCCCTTCGGGGTGAGGGACGGGATGTGCTCGTCCGAAGTCAATAGTGGAGAACCTGAAGCCTGTCGATCTATGCCTGGCCAGATTGAAGCCCGACGAAAGTTGGGTGGAGGATCGCACCGTTGCTGATGTGCAAATCGCTCGGACGAGCTGGGTATAGGGGTGAAAGTCCAATCGAGATAGGCAATAGCAGGTTCCGCGCGAGACTACTCGTAGGTAGACCTCTGTAGAGACAGATTACGCTGTAGAGCACTGATTGGGTGTTTAGGGAGAGCAATCTCTCGGCATCCTGCCAAACTCCGAAGGTGTAATCGTTGAAGAAGCAGGGAGTGAGCCACGGTGGGTAAGCTACCGTGACGAAAGGTGAACAAACCAGCCTAGTGTTAAGGTCCCAAAATTCCAACTAAATGTAAAGATAAACCGTGTCCGTGGTCGAAGACAACTAGAAGGTGGGCTTAGAAGCAGCCACCCTTGAAAGAGTTCGTAACAGATCACTAGTCAAGCTTGCGGGCCGGGAAAAGGGACGGGGCTAAGTTGGATACCGATACATTAGACCAGCGAAAGCTGATGTGGTAGCGCGGCGACATGCTCGGACAGAAGCGAGGCTGTGAAGTCTCGTGGACCGTGTATGTATGAGAATCCAGGGAAGAGTAGCAGCAAAGTGTGGTGAGAATCCGCACCACCGGAGGGGCCAGGGTTCCTCGGCAATGATCGTCAGCCGAGGGTTAGCCGGTCCTAAGGATATCCTTAACCGAGATATTCGAAAGGGAAATGCGTTAATATTCGTATGCCTCTGTACAATAATGGTGACGGCTATGGTTAGTTCGGCGGGTCATATAGCAGGCCCGTGAAGCGTTCAATAATCGATTGGAGAACCGTCATGGTGAGAAGATCGAGAAGGCGTGAAAGCAATCCGAATGATACCAAGGTCCCGTGAAAAACCGTACAGATGACCGTACCGAGAACTGACACAGGTGCCCCTGGGTGAGTAGCCTAAGGTGTGACGGAAAAACAACCGCGAGGGAACTCGGCAAAATCGCCCCGTAACTTCGGGAGAAGGGGTGCCAGCCTTGAGAAAGGCTGGTCGCAGTGACTAGAGGACTCCGACTGTTTAATAAAAACATAGGAGACTGCCAGTCCGAAAGGATGTGTATAGTCTCTGAATCCTGCTCAGTGCCGGTATCTGAAATCGGGGTACAACCTGACGAAGGACCGGTAAACAGCGGGGGTAACTATGACCCTCTTAAGGTAGCGTAATACCTTGTCGCTTAATTGGCGACTTGCATGAATGGTCTAACGAGAGTCCTACTGTCCCCGCGGTTGGTCCGGCGAAATTGACTTTACTGGCGCACAGTCCAGTACCTTCAGCCTGCAAGCGAAGACCCCATAGAGCTTTACTGCAGCCTGTCGTTGTGTAGTGGCACTCCACGTGCTGCGTAGACGGGAGACATTGATCCACCAGGCGCCAGCCTGGTGGTTAGTCGACAAGAGAGACACCGTCCTTGAAGTGCAACTACACTCACTCTTAACGAGGACACCGGTAGGTGGGCAGTTTGGGTGGGGCGCCACGCGCTCGAAATGATAACAAGCGTGCCCAAAGGTCAGCTTAGGTGGTTCAGTCTCCACCGCTAAATGTAAGGGTAAAAGCTGGCTTGACGTGGATCGGCACAATAACGATCGACGATGCGAAAGCAGGGCCTAACGAACCTACTAGCCTCATTTATGGGGGCAGTAGATAACAGAAAAGTTACCTTGGGGATAATTGAGTTGTCACCAGCAAGAGCTCACATCGACCTGGTGGCTTGCTACTTCGATGTCGTCTCTTCCTATCCTGGGTCTGCAGCAGGACCCAAGGGTGGGGTTGTTCGCCCATTAAA
>NTJU01000009.1 GCA_002457195.1 Marine Group II euryarchaeote MED-G33
GCATCCACTGATTCGAATTGAGCAGAACCCAACACGCGACCATCGCCAACCCATGCTAGACCTGGACGTGGGCCGGGGTCGATTCCAAATGTCAAATCTTTGACTACTCCGCCTTTGGACACAAATCGCAGAGCTTGATCAATTGCAGATTCCACAGACTCTAGAGTGGCACCAATCCCAAGAGGGTCAGCAGCGGCCTCAACTTCCTCGTGTGTCGCCAGCCAAACCATGGCCGTTGGAGGTAAAGTTGCGTCCATCTCAAGGTGAGCACATCGAATCCGTCTCGCCTTCAGTCCGGCCAACAATCGATAGGCCAAACGGAAATCTGCCGTTCGTACGACGACTTCACCCACGCTAATGGGTCTCCCTGTCGATAGTCAAACCTTCGCATCACATGGGACCGAATTTGGCAATTTGTGAAACAAATCGTGCGGATTCGCGGGGGTTGAGCGAACACTGTAATAGCCGCGGATGGGCCGGCTTCGCCGATGGCCTCGTCTTACGAGCGCGAATTAAGGGCGGTGTTGGCCGGTTCGCCCGATGGAGTTCGTGCTGTTACACGTTCGTGCACCGAACTAGAACGAGCCAAGGCTATGCAAGTGGTTCAAAGACCCTTTTTGGTGGTTCGTGCAGCGGGTAGTGGCATGGATGGAAGCGGAGATTTACTCGCTTTACGCGGTGACATTTGTTTTCCAATTGAAGTCAAAACAAGGGCTGACAAAAAAGTCTACTTTTCAGGTCAAACCGAAACGCAGTTGCAAGCCATGAAAGAAATCGGTGAAAAATGTGAGTTAATGCCTCTGTATGCACACCGTCTCAAAGGGGTTCGCGGAGATTCATGGCGCATCTTCCGTGTCGAAACATCAACTCTTTCTGGCCGATTGGCCACACTTGCAAAGAGGATCCCTGCACTGCCACTGACACGAACGGGTAAACCTCATCTCGATTGGGATCAAGGGTTGCCCCTGCACCAATTCCTTGGTGTTGTTTGCCGAAATTCAGATGGCAATGGATTGTCAAGAATTGTCACAGAAGCTTTGGCGATTCAAGTCGAATCTGAACCTGTCATCGAAGTTGCACCTGAACCGGCACCCACTTGGATGCGGCGATTTCGAGTCTAAACATCCTCGCCTGAAAGAAGAGTTTCTAGTTTGTCAATAGCCACACTCTGACGACCAACATCGCGGCCCAGTCGCTCATAATCAGCTTGCTCTAGCATACGACGAATGGCGTCTCGATCTCTGAGTAGTGTATTGATTCGACGCTGAATACGGCGCGCTTCATCGGTGTCGACCATGGTGTGGGGAGAGGGGTTGTCTCCTTGAGTCCTCTCCCGATGATTCAAGAAGAAGCGGGAGTAGGACAGGCCGTGAGCGATGCACGGCGAGCGCGCGACCGACGCGCCCTCATTCTGATTTTCTTGAGTGCTTTTCTAGCCGTACAAGTTCATTGGGCATTTGGCGCACTCTGTCTGTGGGTTCTTCTCCTAGGTCAATTAGAACGTCGAGGAATACTCGATCGTTGGAACGCGACCCGAGTGTTAGGGGGGCTCTTGATGCTTCGAACAACGCGAGGTCAAGATACGATTGAGAAAGCAGCAACACCTCGGAAATTCTGGCGCATATATGGTGAGTTTTCTCTTTGGACTTGTGCATTTGTGATGGTATTCATTGTCCTCTTCCTGTTGCTTTCCTTTGGGTTGGCTTTGTTCATGGGTGTCGAAAAGACAGATGCACCGGCCAGTCAATTGATTCCATTCCCTGGCGTCAGTCCAATCATTCCATTTTGGTGGCCTGCAATCGCATTCGTTGGCGCTCTTGTCATCCATGAATTTGCTCATGCTCTTCAGGCACGCGCACACGGCATGCGGGTTCGGTCTGTGGGTCTCTTAATGCTGGGACCTTTTCCAGCAGGAGCTTTTGTAGAACCTGAATATGATGAACTCACCCAAGCACCTCGACGTGAACGAGCACGGTTGTTTGCCGCTGCTCCCGCAACAAATCTCTATGCTGCAACACTTACTTGGTTGCTGATCTGTCTATTGGCGACACAATTTGCAGTGGTGAATCCAGGTGTCCATGCCACCGGAATTGTCGAGGATTCAGCCGCCTCAGAAGCAGGTTTGGAACCGTGGGAAATCATTACTCACTTCAATGGAACACCGGTAGAAACTGCATCCGATATGACTGACGAACTCAGTACCCATTCAGCAGGTGATACGGTCACCCTCACCGTTCTCAGTCATCCCGATGCGGATGGTGTTCGAACCGAACGTATGTTGAGTGTGACGCTGAGCAGCAAACTCGCTTATGCAGAATCACAAAATTTCACCGATGAGCAAATTGAGTTACTCGGAATAGATGAGAAAAGTGCATTCCTAGGCGTATCAGGGATGCAAAGCGGGTCGAGTGGAATCGACCGATTGGCTGGACCAACCGCTTGGGAACAAGATATGCCGTGGTATGTTGACGCCTTGGGTTTCGCCTATCAACCGATTGTGATGATTGGCATTCCCATCAATCAAGATGGGCAAATCATGGATCCGCATGAAATGGATTATATCGAGGCTGATGGATGGTTGGGGGGTCTTCTCGGCACCACGATTCTCATGGCAATCATCACGCTGTTCTTTTGGTTCATCTGGTGGAACGTAGGGCTTGGTTTGGCCAATTTAATCCCAATTATTCCCTTTGATGGCGGACATCTGATGAAGGACTTCCTCGGGGTTTTGGTTGGTAAAATTCATGGCTTTTCGAAAAATTATCATCCACTCAAAACAGAAGCGACCGTGTCAAAAATCTCTTCTTTCAGTAGTTTATTCTTGATGATGGGGTTGCTACTGATCATCATTGCCCAGAGAATTTGAGTTCATTCTTCTTCTTCGCGTTGGGCTTGCAATGCCTCAGGAGATGTTTCCATCACACGATTGGCAAATCGTTCCCATATTGCCGGAATCGCGAGCAGTACAAATGCCGTAATGACAAGTTTTGTCCAGCTTGACCCCGGAACCGAATCACTGTTGTTAGACAAACCCAACTTGATGGCGCCAACCCATGGTATTTCGGCTCCAGCAATTCCAACAACCCATTCTTGCTTGACCGTTTCAACCGGACCTACACTGCCATCAGAGTTGGTGGCGGAAAGGCCGGGGCCCTGGCTCTGAGAATTTGCAGCAGGCTGATCAATCATGCAATCGTTATTGTCACCCTTCGTCAGATAACCCGCGTGTACTGGATTCCAATCCTCAATCTTGAGGTTGTATTCCCCACCATGGTAAGAGCACAGTATGTCGAATGTCCATGTGATGGTGGACACATTTCTCAGAGTAGTACCAAGAGCATCCCACCCCCCTGATTCGTTGGCGACTACCTCGAGTAGTGCTCGATGAATTACGGGTGTATCGGTTCCACCGTTTTTCAGATAGATGATGACATCACCGGGCATCCCATGGGTTTCGTAGCCTTCGTAAACACCACCTTCCTCAGTCGCCTCGGCAAACGTAATGATGTTTTTTCGCTCATCAGACATTACGAGAACCAGATCGCCCGCATCGATTGAACCCACTTCGCCATTGGCATCATGTTGCATAGAATTGGATTCGATGACTACCATCGGCGGCCAAGAACCCGTCATCAATACGAGTACAGTGATCAAAGTCGCGATGAGTCCTCCGGCAAGAATGGTCTCTCTAATCCAAGACCAAGCCTCACCCACCAACCTCACTCCTCTTCATCCGTCTCGGTGACCGTTGGTTCAGGCCTTTCTCCAGATGCTGGGAAAGAGGCCCAGAGTAAGAATAAGGAGATGAACAATACAATCCATCCTGAAATGTCATCAAAATAGGGTGCTGGTACTGAATTGATTGTTTCTCCATTCAACCAATCCCAGATAATGATCGTGTTTTCACGTTCTAGAGCCGCATTGCGTGCGATGCCAAATGCCATATTGCAAAATTGCAGTATAGTGACAATAAATCCAACCGAACCCAAGGATCTGTTCAACCAAGGTTCACGGAATACTTCAGCACCAATCATTCGAGAAAGTCGTGAATCTTCAGTACCCCACCAATTGATAATGAGGTCCTCAGGCACTTTTTCTTCAGGATTTACTTTCGCTGCCTTTCCTTTGGCAAGTCCGTGTTCAACATAGTGTGATTTCAGACGTGCACTCCAAACTGAGCCGAGCAAGGTTGCGGCCTCCTCAGCTTCTTTGCGCTGACGACCCAACTCAGCTCGAGATGTCGATTGTAGGACCTCCATCAAGAAACTCCACTTGCCTTGGTAATGAATGAATTCAGGAGCGACGAATACAAGGATGGTGAAACCAACGAATAGACCAGCCCAAGTCCAATTTCTGAGATGCTCCAAATCAGGGTCTTGCGCGCCCCCGAGGAAGAAGAAGTAAACGATAGACCACAACAAGATTGATGTCGAAATAAATGTAATTGTACCAAGCAGAAAAAGATGGCGATCTCGCTGACTTTCCCACCAATTTTTCAACGGGGCTAATATTCCACTCACACAACCAACTCCAAGCCAGAATGTCCTCCTGACCTAAACCGCCGACCATCTTGGCACTGTTGAGTGTTCGCCTCTGACGGGCCCTAACGGGCCCGGAATAAGTTGAAAGCCGAAGGCGTCGGGTGTCGGCATAGCCGACAGTCGGCGGGGCAGTGTTAATCATGCGAAAAATAGCCATCTTTATTGTTGCAACTTTTCTTTTTTCCACGGCTATGCCATTTGCATCCGCTGTGACAGAAACTCAATTTTCTGATGGATCTTCTACCTTTACACATGTATTCAGCCAAGGAGGAGATGCTGCTACACCCGGTGTAACACTTCCATTTGGTGCAGATGTGAGTGATGTTGAAATCGAACTTGAAGGATCATCTTCGACTCAAAGTTGGTTCAATCGAACCAGCAATGCTGACTTTGGAGGACAAGGGGTTACCGGTTCCAGTTCATTAGGATGGTCAATCAATCAGAACGGATGGAATTACGGTTATCGACAAAATGTCAAGGTCGACAACGGTCAACTAGAGTTGCGGCCGACAGAGGCTACTACGTACTGGTCGATGGACAATCAGAATCAGGCAGCTGCATCGAATGGTGGCAGCATGAATACCACCGGCGAACATTTCTCAAGTGCTGAAGCGGGTTACAGTGGAATGAGTGATACTAGAACAATGAGCGTTTCTGGAGGTACATGGCAATACATGGGTCCTGTTGTCAAACAGGGTCATGAAATCCACGTAATCCGCTATGGAAGTGTCAGCAGTTATGGCGGATATCAATTGAATTCGATTCAAAGATTCAATGCAACAACTGGAGTATCCTTGGGCACTGCGACCATACAATACAACAACTGTTCATCGAGCAACGTCTACTACATTACAGACGCAACCAGTGATGGTGATGGAACGGTTTGGATGACTTCGTTCTACACGAGCACTACCTACGGTGCAATTACAAAATGGTCTGTTAATGGGGCCACATACAGTTGTGAGAGAGCGTGGACATTGACCGAAGTTGGCGGAATTTCCATTGACCCTTCCACGAATGATATGTACATTGTCAAAAGGATTCGTAGCACAAGTTCGTATGACATGAATCTCTGGGAAGTTAGTCGTAGTAATCCGAACATCGCACTTCAAACGTGGAGTTTAGGGACCATTTCCCCGACTGGTGGTTTCTCAAATCTCAATTCCTATGCTCGACCGGCTGGACTGGATGTGCAAATGCCTAGAATTTCTGTGAATGTTCACTGCTACCACTATGCATACACCTACTATTGTGACTCCAATCGTGTTTCATGGATGAATGTCTATCATCAAAGATCAAATTGGCCAGAATTGCAAGGAGAATATCCAAGCTCCTACGCAATAATGGGCATAGAGAACATCGATGGGGAATTGGCGACTACCTGTCTTTATGGAAACCAAAATTCATACTGCCCAAGTTCCACCACCATGCGGAAAATCAAGATGCGCGGTGCTGGTTCAGCTGATTGGATGGGTACACCATCATCGACCAGTGCAACGATTACTTCGAGTACACAAACCCTTCTCCGTTCCATCAGTCAACTCTCTCTTGGCGTTGCTGTCACTTGGGAACCAACTGGGACTTCCGTTGATTTTGAAGTGACCAATGATGGTGGAACCACATGGAAGCGGGCGAATGGTGGCGTTGGTCAAACCATCACATTTGCAAACGCTGGGAATCAATTGGGATGGCGTGCATGGCTCAATGGAACGGCTTCTGCCGCTCCACTGATCGATACGGTTGGATTGAGTTACGATTCCACCTATGCGGCAAGTGGACAATGGCGAACATACCGGATCACTTCAGGATCATTCCCCGATGCAGCAATGGTTTGGTGGAATGCAACAACACCCGGCGGCAGTTCGCTGGACATTTATTTCAGAGCCTCATCGAGTTGTTCAAGTGGAACTCGGGTCAGCATTCCTAGTTCTGGTTCGACCATTACATTCTCTCAGTTATCTGGAAGTTACCTGTCTCTCTGTATTGATTTAGACGCTGGGACTTCGAACCAGTATTCGCCCACCCTGTATGATATCAATGTCGCACTTTTCGAAAATGCACCCCAAGATGTCAAGATTGATATTTTTGACATCGATAGCAGTACACCGCTCAATCCTGGTTGTAATGTTGGTGGCGAAGAATGGGAATACGATGGAACCCTCTTGGGCAGAACCACTGCAAGATCTACAGGTGTGAATGGTGATTTGAAGGATGCTTTCAACTGCATTGTCCCTCAAATGGATTCAGGAACAGAAGTTATCGGTCTGGCGGTTCATTCCTCCACTGCAGGCAAGGTAGAAATCAAATCGATACGGATCGAATACACGATGGTGACCGTGAATTTAGATATCAATTTCGATGAAAACATGGTCCTACACGAGCGTGGCGAAGCCTATGAAATCGTGACACGGCATGTCATCGGTGATCAGGCACTGAGTATTACAAATGCAGAATTGACCTTCCTCGCATCCCCCAATAGCGATGCTCCGAAACTATCCTGGGCTGAGGATGGAACATTGGTTGATGACGATCCTGAAGATTGGATTATCCCTGACCAAAGTGCTACCTGGACAAATTTGTCGAATGGAATCTTTGAGATTCACTGGATGTTCCGCGTCACGGATGATTTCCCAGAGCAAAATAATGTTGGATGGCGCATTAGTTGTACGGACGACAACGGATTCTCCCCTGCAACTATGTCCACAGGAGGGGCTGGAATCATAGTGAATCAATCGTATGGACTCGGTTGGTTTGCAATCCGTGATGTTGAAGGTGAAGTTGTCAATGATGACTTGCAAAATGATGATTGGGTCGTCGCTGGCGAAACCGTTCACTTCCAAGGTCAAGTTTGGTTTGAAGGCACACAAGATGCCCCTCTCAACTCTGTCTTCGACATCCGTGTAGCGCGCAAGGACAGTCAGGGTGATTTTGTCGCTTCCAATTGGAAGGACAATTCCAATCCAAACGGTTCGTTCTTCATCTCAGTCACGGTCCCAGACATGGATATACCCGAAGGTGTCACATTTGAGGTTCAGGCTTACAACGTACGAGACCCGACCAAGGTAATGCCAATCAACGAATCGTGGCAACGTACATTGAGGATCGATGGTTCGTCTCCAGAAATTACTGATTCTTGGCCGACTGAGGGTGATTATGAAGCCAGTTCACCCACTCAACAAATCGCCGTAACCGTCTCTGATGAAGTGGGTCAGCCTCAATCTCTGACGCTCAATTATTGGGTTGAAGCAGACCATGATTCAAATCGGAATGGACAACCTGATTCTGAAGAGTATGCAACCCAAACGATGACCAATTCATCTATGGATGAAGAGAAGGTTTTCTTTGCCCAAATCGACGATTCGAGAAATCCCAATATGGCCAGAGTATCCTATTTCGTATCAGGCCATGACCCTGCCGGCAATGTCATCGTTGGTACCGATGGTCCCGGATTTTCTTACGATTTAGCGACCTATCGAACCCGTCAAGATATGGCCTCTGTATTCACCGGTCTAAATTGGGAAGGTCATGCCGATGGTGCTGATGTTTACAGCGGAACTGATCAATCAATTTCTGTTGGCTTGGTCGATGCAAACGGCATCATTGATTTCGAATATATTTCACTCATCTTTGACTTTGAAGGCCCTGATCCAGAACGTGATCAACAACGGATCTCATTCAACGGAAGAACGGATACATGGACTTCAGATAGTGAGTACATCACCGTTCTACCAAGCAGTTCCGCTGAGGTTTCGACCAATGATACTGGTTTACCGTGGATTCACACGAACTTTGACTTCCAATTTTCGTGGGATTGGCCAGATGAAGACATCTCTGATCTTGCACTCGAATACAAGGAACTCGGTTCAGCCTCACCAACCCGAATCGAATTCATCGAACATACGTTCAGCGTCGAGAATGATTTGGTTCTAGATGCTTCATCATATATCGTAGAAGATGTGGCTGAACCGCGAACAGGTTCACTAGATGATGCAACACCTGTACGACCCGATGACCGGCTACGCTGGTCTGGAAGAGTGGTGTATGAAAGCAGTGGTATACCGGCTCCAAATGACCTTGGGATAACTGTCGAAGTTTTCGATGGGGTCCAATATTGGTCAGATGGAAGCTTGACCGATGATGGTGCTTTCAGTATCGAAGTGCCATTGACAGCAGCCGCAGCTTTGCAGAGTGCAGAAACTAGAACCTTCCTCACTGGTGTTCGAAATGTCCCCGGTCGTGGAGAGGATATGACTCGCGATACGGTTGCAACCACACTCCAGCTGCAGGTAGACCACACACCACCTCGCGTCCATCATCGATTGTCTCCTGTCGATGTCATCGATATTTCAGCGGCATCTGATTTGACCTCATTACCAGTACGATTTTCCGGTTGGGAAGAATGTGCATTGCTCGAAGGTGACGACCGATGTGCCGCATTTAGTCAGTCACCACAATGGGTGAACTGGGTGATGCGCGATGATGCCAGAACAATTGCCGCTGGCATCTCACCTCTGGCGATGCAATTGAATGGTTCACATTTGGAATGGATTGGAGAAGTAGACTTGACGAGTGGAGGCCTTGTTACCCCTCGAAGTGGATACAAGATTGGATTCTGGGTCACTGGTCACGACGCGGCCGGGAATGAATTCCCAAGAGCCGCAAATACCGAGAGCGATCCCGTTCGTGAGCGTGAAGATCTGGATGGTGACCAAGACCTCGCATGGGTTCGACTAGGAGCGACTGTTGCAGAACTCATCGTCAAGAGTGTGACCGTAGATCAAGATACTGTGAGTGAAGGTACAGAAATTGAAGTCACCGCAATAATCGCCAACATTGGAGGCGTGACTGAGTCCTCATTCTCTGTACAATTCATTGTCGATGAAGAGGTGATTGACACGGTTAGGCTCACAGGATTACCCAGTGGCGGGCAACATAGGCTTACCAGTACTTGGACAGCCACTGAAGGAATTGATCGAATCACAGTTGTCGTCGATGCTGAAAATGAAATCATCGAAGTAGATGAAGAAGGCAACTCAATGTCTGCGGGTGTTTCTGTTGAATATTCATGGGGTCTTGGATGGGTAGACAGTTGGCGACAAAATCCACTCACAGTAATCGGTGTCATCTTTGCGTTGATTCTGCTTCCAGTGATCGCAATCATCACATGGAAAACATCGCTCTCAGGTTCAACCAGCCTATACGATGAAGAGCTCATGTACGAAGATGAAGATGAGGAAGAATGGGAAGAGGAAGACGACGATGATGGGTGGGAATAATTCCCTATCATGATTCGGCGGATTGAAGGCTCACGCATTCCCGCCCTCCCCCTACGGGGAGAGGGCGATGTCGGTCTACGAGGGACTTTGTGAGCCACTTCAGGCACATTTGGAATCTCAAAAGTGGTCACCGACTCCAATCCAAGAAGCTGCTATCGAGTCTCTACTCTCCGGGCATGATCGAATTCTTGTTGCCCCGACAGGGTCTGGAAAAACTGAGGCTGCAGTTCTACCTATTCTTTCAGCATGTTATTCACAGGAATGGGGGCCGATGTCCATTCTGTATGTTACACCATTACGTGCACTCAACCGGGATATTGACAGACGATTAGAGGGATTGGCTGCAGTTGTAAACTTGGAGGTTGGATTGCGACATGGAGATACGCCCCAATCAGTGCGAACCCGTCAATCTCGAAAACCACCCCATCTCCTTGTAACCACCCCGGAAACATTGCAAATCATGTTGACTGGGAAACGATTGCGAAGACATTTGCAAAATGTTCGGGCAATCATTGTTGACGAAGTGCATGAAGTCGCCGCCTCAGAAAGAGGATCTCAACTCCTCGTAGGAATGACAAGAATTGAAGAAATGGCCAAGAGGGTGATCCAACGAATTGGACTTTCAGCAACGGTCGGCAATCCAAATGAAGTTGCCCGTTGGCTCTCACCTGAACAAGGTGAGGCGATTCTTGCGAATGCACCGCGAAACACCGAAGTAAGAATCACTTGCTCTCAACCGGAAGAGGCTGATGAAGCAATTGCACTGGAACACAATACGTCACCCCAAGCGATGGCAAGTCTTCGCATGCTGGCAGGGCGCCTCAAGGCTGATGCTCCCGCCTTGGTATTCGTAAACAGTCGAAATGCTGCAGAGACGGTTGCAAGCCGTTTGTCAACCTTTGATGAAACCCTAGAAATTGGAATACATCACGGTTCCCTTGCCGCTGATTTGAGACGAGATATGGAAGACAGGTTACAACGCGGTGAATTACATGCATTGGTGTGTACGAGCAGTTTGGAATTGGGGATTGATGTAGGCGCCATTCGGCATGTACACCAAATTCAATCCCCACGCGCCGTGGATCGGCTCTTGCAACGGCTTGGAAGGGCGGAGCATACCCTTGGAGGAACTGGGAGGGGGGACCTCATTTCCTGGGAAAGTGACGATATCGCTGAATCTGCTGTAATTGCAAGAAGGGGTATTGCTGGCCAAATTGAAGGAGTTCAATGGCGTAGAATGCCCCGTGTTGTTGCTGCAAATCAAATGGTAATGATGACACTCTGTGAAGGTATTGTTCCCCTTCCAGCCACAACTAAAATTTTTCAGAGAACTTCGATTTTCAGTGAATGGACTGATGACAATACTCGAGAATTGGCAAGAATCCTTGATGACAGATGGCTGCTAAAATTGGTTGAAGATCCAGAAGCATCTGACCCCCTAGAATGGGCCCCATCGTTATGGAGACAACTTGCAGAAGGAACGACTCTTCCAGCGGAAAGACCAACTCGAGATGAAATCGCTGAGTTATCTGACAAAAAATTGAATTTATTCAGGAATGGTATGCGAAAATTGGTACCCAAGCATCTCAAACACGGGTGGACATCGGCGGGTTCTAGAACGCGATCGTATATGATGGAACATTTGTCAATGATACCTGATGAACAAAGATACACTGTACGAGATGTTGTTTCAAGGCGTGCAATCGGTTCTGTAGATGAAGCATTTGTGTTGTCTCTGAATAATTCAGGTGAAGAAACAGATGGTGCTCCAAGACGATTTGTCATCATGGGGAGAACATGGGAAATTGTAGAAGCGAATCCTGAGAAAACAGAATTGTTGGTAGCACCAGTTGGATCTGGTGGAACTGCACCTGTTTGGAGCGGAGAATTACCACCTGTACCTGCTGAAATTGCCCGTGAGGTAGGTGCACTGAGAAGAGCCATTCGAGAATTGGCCACGGGAGAAGAAAGAGATGACCCGGAAGATGGCGTCCGTCTAGATCGAATCGGTGGTCGTCCTGAATCACACGACATTGATGAGTACCCACTCGCTCCAGATGCATTGTCAAAATTAATCGACAAAGTTGTCGAACATGTCGATGCATCGAATAGTCTTCCAGATGAGAGGGCTCTTGACATTGAAACAAGACGCGATGCGATTATCGTTCATTCTTGCCATGGAAGTCGAATCAACGAGACATTAGCACATTTCTTACAAGCAATGGCCTCAACAATTGAAGGACATATGGGGCGTGTATTGGTCGACCCATATCGAATCAGCTTGCAGGTTCCAGGATTACGTGCAACACATGTTGTCGAATGGCTGACTCAAACCAAACCAGAAAATTTAGCCACGATTCTGCGAGTGACAATTCCAAACGGCAGACAATTGCGTTGGCGGCTGGTCCAAGTTTGCAAGGTCATGGGTGTTTTGCGCTCAGGTGTTGATCCAAGGAAGGTCAACTTACATGGCATTGCACAGAGATACAAAGGCACACCTCTGATGGATGAAGCGATGGATAAATTGTTCAGCGAACGTATGGATGTCGAAGGAACAACCGATTTACTACATGCGATTCAAGATGGAATTGTAACGGTCGAACAACGTTCACCTGGAGCCCTAGGCGTCTCCCCAAGATCAGAACGGGATATGCAACTACCCGATTGGTCCAATGTCGAAGTCCGACGACGTTTGGAAAGTCGATTGATGAACGAGCGTGTTGTAATGATTTGTCTGCGGTGCAAAACGTCGACTCGATTCCGTGTTGCAAGATATCCAAGTATTGATCGAGTCTGTGGAATTTGTCAAGCGACAATGCGAGCGGTTGCTAGAGAGGGATTGGGTGATGACCTGGCAAAGTGGGTTGCGTCTGAGGAAGACAATGTACGCAGCCGAATGATGCGAAATGCTGAGATGGTTCAAAATCGGGGCATCGATGCCATTCTTTGTCTCATGGCACGCGGTGTTGGAGAAAATACGGCAACGAGAATTTTACGAGCATATCCACCCGGTTCAGAGCGCGATTCATTGCTCAAAGCAATCCATGAGGCTGAGGTTCAATATGCAAGAACGCGGCGATTCTGGGGTTAGGAAGCCTCATGGACGGCGGGGTTAGACATCGCCCCGATGTGGTTTGGGTTGACGGGTCGGAATGCCTCGGGCAAAACTACAGTTGTGGACTGGTTGGTAGACAACGAATACGTTGCAACCTCATGTTCAGATTCAATTCGAGCTCATCTGAAAACCCAAGGGAAAGAAATCAATCGTGACAATTTGATTGCTGGCGGACGAGAATTACGGGCTGCTCATGGTCCTGCGATTCTGGCGGAAATGCTTCGTGATGCAAACACCGCTGTAGAAAGTCTAGTCATCGATTCGATTCGCACACCTGCCGAGGTTGAGGCTTTACGAGAACGACCCGATTTCAGATTGATTGAAGTACGCGCTTCTAGAGAAGTTCGTTGGAGTCGATTACAATCCAGAGGGAGAGATGGAGATCCAACGGATTGGGAAACTTTTGTCACCCAAGAAGAATCGGAATTGGTCGCTGCTGATGCCAGTGGGCAAGCTCTTGAGGCAACCGCAGAAATGGCCGATATCATCATCATCAATGATGGTGATACTGAAAGTCTCCAAGAGGCTCTAGAACTGTTAATCAGGCCTGACGAATCTTAAGTCCAGCTTCTTCCATCATATTCGTGGACATGTCAAAGTCTGCCATCCATCGCTCTGGAACATCGCTGTCTTCTGGGTAAACGACTTCGATTACACCTGCTTGAATCAGGGAACGTGCACATCGAGTGCATGGTGGCCATGTAACATAGGCTGTGCAGCCCTTGAGGGACAAACCGATTCGGGCAGCATGCATGATTGCATTTTCTTCTGCATGGCAAATTAGGGGGTATTTTTGTTCGCGATCTTCAAGCCTCGCAGCATCGTCTGCAATGCCTCGAGGGAAACCGTTGAATCCAGTACTTCGAATCTCACGATCTTCACCTACAACAACACATCCAACCTTTGTTGAAGGGTCTTTTGACCAGCCAGAAATATGTTCAGCGAGTTTGAGAAATCGATGGTCCCACTTCGCACTCATGACTTCACCCATTCCGTGCTACGGGTCGTAGTGTTTGAGTCTTCTCACGCAATCGGGTCGACGCCATCTTCCCCTTCTGGTGTAATCAGGATATTTTGAAAGTCCATGAGCCCATCTTCATCTATGATTTCTAGAATGGCACCAATGAGGTAAATACTGCCAATGCAAAGTACTGGTTGGGGTAATTCGTCATCTAATTGTTGAGCGGTTTCCAAGGCATTCTTCAGCGCAAGATCAATCGATTCTATCGCAATGATTTCGGCATCTGTTCCATGGGAACGTAATTCCTCTGCTAGTCGTTTACAATCCACCGGGTCTTTCCTCCCCTTGGGTGGTTGTGTAACGTAAATGTGGCCAATGTTGCCCTCTACAATCAGTTCCACCAGAGGTTGCAAGAATGCATCCAACTCTTTCTGCATGGTTGTCCCGAGCACAATCACACCTGGCATTGGGGCCATGTCTCTTGATTTTAGGAACCGAATTTGTTCACAGGCGCGTGCCATTCCACTGGGATTATGGGCACAATCTAGGAGGATTGGAGCATCATGATCAATCCACTGCATCCTGCCTGGCCAATTCGTGTGTGTTCGGGCTCTCTCAATTTCTTGATACGCTTTTTTCTCACCCATGATGTACAAAGCCATACTGGCGAGTTGGTATGCCTCTTGCTGGTAAGGCATCCACCCGTCATACCACGTCTTGCTAGAGAGGGGGCGGAATGGTTTACCCGCATTTGAAAATTTGAATGCACGTCTTCGATCCCCCCTCCACCACCATGCAGTATCATGATCTCGAACTGCACGTTCAATCGCCTTTCGCACTGAATTGTCGTAAGGCCAAGTTGCTAACAAGGGTCTACCTTGACGGACAATTGCTGCCTTTTCCTCAGCGATTTCAGCCAATGTTTCTCCGAGTATCTCGGTGTGCTCAAGAGAAATTTCAGTTAGGATACAGCAATCAGCATCAACCAAACGAGTTGAATCCCATCTGCCACCTAATCCTGTCTCAATAATCGCTCTCTCGACACCCTGATCTCGAAATGCCAACATTGCAACAAGGAAAGTGGCTTCATAGAAAGTCGGAGATACAACGGGATCGAGTTCACTAGCTTCTTGAATCTGTTTCAGACAATCCTCAAACAAGATATCCGGAATAGGTGAACCGTCAATGCGCACCCGCTCATTGACCGACATCAAATGTGGGGAAGTGAATAGACCTGTACATTTTCCAGATAATGTGAATGCATTGGCTAGAATAGCACAGCAAGTACCCTTCCCATTACTACCAGCAACGTGAACTGCTGGGAAGGAATGTTGTGGCATATCAAGGCGTGCTAGAAGGGTTGCTGTGTTGTCTAGAGAGGGGTTGTAGCCGAATGATTTCAGCGAATCCAGCCACGACCACACATCATCAGTCATACGGCCGCCCCACACCTGCGTGAACGGTCGCCTTGAAATGGCCTTTGAGAGTCGCCCAATACATGTCGGGAGACGGATTCGCCGCAAAGCGGCGTTCTGAGGAGGCTGTAAAAACTCCAGTTAAAGAAAATCCTCGATCTCTTTTGGCTGACCTGAAAGGGCAAGCTGGTTCCATGGCTGGAATGGCAGGGATGTTCATTATCACGATTCTATTAGCGATGAAAATTCAACCGTTCTATGACCGTGATGAGTTGCGGGCCTTTGGCGCTGAGGGGGCGACGAAGGCTGGTTTTGTTCTGCTAGAACTGATTTTTATCTTCATTTTCACTGCTCTCATCATCTATCTCGCAAGGAAAAATATGCAGAGATTCATCCGCTGGGGCGTACTTGGTGTCCTCTGGATTGCCATGCTGTACGCACTTATCCCGCTGACTCAGATGGTACTTGTTCCCGATGCCCCACCTTTGACCGAGACCTCTATGGATACTTCAGAGGCATACATTGTCTATGTCGATGAGGGTGGTTCTGATTTCTTCTTTGTTGATGACCCCTTGTCTGACAATGTAACGCTCAGATATGTTGGCAATGGGGGTGAGGTCGAATACTGGAGTCATGATGTGGTTCCTGAAATTGAAGGGAATGGACAAAATCCTGTGCAGATCTCTAGGACCGCTGATGGAATCATCATGTGTGAAGGAAGTCAATGGATTCTGCTAGATGCTGAAGATGGAACCCAACTTGATGATCATGGTCGAGATTGTCATGTTGGATTAAGATACGAATGGGATTCCGGAGAAATGGATGAAACCTGTGATGGAAAAGATCCCGAAGATGGAGCCGTACACCAAGATTGGGCGATTGAAGACAATCGGTTGGAAGCAATTCCTATGATCAATGATGGCGATATTAGTGGGGGAATTTACGATTGCCAAGATTGGAGGAGGGACTTCCCTGCACCGTTTGATGGAACCAATGTTTTGTTTGTGCAAGATATTGGAACCGAACACTTCCTGATTGTATCTGAACAATGGGCTGGAATGGTTGAGTATCCAACTGCAGGCCATAACGGAAATGCAGGTGCCAACATTACAACGACTTGGAGTAAATCGCTTTCCGGTAGTGAAGTGTTTACAGGTGCTACCTACGGTGCAGCACCAGGAATCAACTCAAGTGGTCAGGATTCGTTGGTACTCAGTACATCTTCAGGACATATCACGGGGTGGGAAATCGGCGACGATGGTGCAGTGGAAGAAGGGCTCTCAATGGACCTATCTGGCGAGATCAGAGGCATTCTACTCGCAGATTGTTGCTCAGGTGGAAGTAATGACCTCTGGGTAATCGAGGATGACCACCTACGTATTTTCATGGGTAGCAGTTTGGGGGAAATGCCTCGTAGTCTTGAGATTGGAGGAGACTACTCGCGAGTAGTGATGGCTCTTCACAATGTGGAAAACAATGAATCTGATTTTGACGATGGCATTCTATTGATTGAACAAGGTGGCTCTTGGTCATCAGTGCGCTATACAGCACACATCTCAGATTATACATTGACGACAATTGTTTCTCTCGTACTTGCAATCACTTTGCTGATCGTGTTAATCGTTCAACCACAATGGTATGTAATCAATACAGTTGGAATCCTTGTTGGAGCAGGTACCATTACGATGCTCGGTGTATCATTTGTTCCTTGGATTATCATCCTCTTCATGGTACTTGCAGCTGTATACGATGCATGGGCTGTCTACAAGAGCAAGCATATGCTTGAATTGGCGGATACGATGGTCAATTTGGAATTGCCCGTGATGTTGGTGGCCCCACAGAAACCAATGCATGGGCGCGTGCGTAGCGAATTTGTACGACCTGAAGATGGAGTTCCCCATCCCAAGAGTAACTTGAGTCAAGAGAGTATGTTGATGGGACTTGGAGATGTGATTTTCCCTGGATTGCTCTGTATCTCTGCAATGACTTGGTTACCAGATGTTTCTGGACCAATGGGCTTTTCAGCACCCATTTGGGTTGCGATTGGAACGATGATTGGCAGTTTGATCGGCTATTGCGTTTTGATGACTTACGTCGCACGTGGCAGACCTCAAGCAGGACTTCCTTTGCTCAATGGTGGAGCCATTATTGGATACTTCATCTCTGCAGCCATCTTCATTGGCAGTTCTGCCTTTGTTTTCAATGTCAGTCTATTCTGATGTTCCGTCGCTTTCAAGCATGAAGGACGGTTCCGTAGGAACCGGTGGAGGCCCATGCTAGACATTCGAATGTTCCGTGAACAGGCTGATGTGATTCGTGCAGATCACGATCGTCGGGGTCTAGAACACGATGCAATCGATGAAGTGATTCGGTTGGATCAAGCATGGAGGAAAGCCCGATTCGATGCTGACCAATTGCGTCGTAAACGAAACGAGGCAGCCCGTGGAATTGCAGAAGCCAAGAAAGCTGGTGATGATGCTGAGTTCCACAGAATCAAAACTGAGGTCGACACCATTGCAGCCGAGATTGAATCTCTTGGAGAAGTCGCTGACGGTCATGAAACCGAAAGGGACAGAATTCGAATGTCCATTCCAAACATCCTCCACGCAGATGTTCCAGTGGGAGATGATGAAGGAGGAAATACGCAACACAGTTTCCATGGTGAAAAGCCCGTTTTTGAGTTTGATGCGAGAACGCACAATGATCTCATCGAAATGAATCGATGGGTGGATTTACCCAGGGCTGCAAAGATTGCAGGGAGTCGATTTTACTTCCTCAAAGGAGATTTGGCACACATGGATTTGGCATTGCAGCAATATGCTGTGGATTTCATTTCAGAAAGAGGCTATACCTTTGTCCAACCCCCTATAATGATGAATCGGGAAGCCTACGAAGGCGTCACTGACCTATCTGATTTTGAATCGGTGATGTACAATATCCAACCAGATGGATACTACACCATTGCAACCAGTGAACACCCGTTAACGGCGATGTTCATGGATGAAGTCATCGAACCCAGTTTGTTGCCAATTCGAATTGTAGGCGTTTCACCTTGCTTCCGTCGTGAAGTAGGGGCACACGGTCAAGGTGACAAGGGAATTTGGCGTGTTCATCAATTTACCAAGGTAGAACAGGTCATCATCTCACATCCTGATGACTCGTGGAATCATCATGAAGAATTGCTCACCAATTGTGTCGATCTATGGGATAGCCTTGGACTACACTACGAGGTTGTGAACATCTGCACTGGCGATATGGGAACTGTGGCTGCGAAGAAGTATGATCTCGAAGCTTGGTTGCCTGGACGTAGCGAATACAAAGAAATCGTTTCATGCTCAAATTGTACAGACTATCAAGCCAATCGCTTGCGGATGCGGTATCGGACAACGGAAGGGAATGCAGCGGTTCACACGCTCAATTCGACTGCTGTCGCTACCAGCAGAGCATTGGTGGCAATCATGGAACAAAATCAACTGGAAGATGGCCGGGTTAGAGTCCCAGATTGTTTGGTATCAAGAATGGGTGGAAAGACCCATCTCGAGCCATGTGAATGGTGATTTACGATTTAATATATTCAATTGGAAATTTGATTTTCCAATTGATTATTCTTCACCAGTAATATCGATTAATGTCGATCCAGAGTCAACTTGATCACCAATGTCGTAGTGTATTTCCGCAATTGTCCCTGGACCATTTGCTGCGATCCTATGTTCCATCTTCATCGCCTCCATGACAATCAGAGTTTGTCCAGTTTCCACTTGATCACCAACGTTGCAAAGAATTTCCAGAATCTTTCCAGGCATAGGAGCAGTCATCCCACCTTCATCACCGGAACCACCGGCCCCTTGCTCATCGATCGATAGGACATGGATACGCCCATTGATGTGGACCCACCAATCATCTTTCACCTTGACAACATGGGCCAATTGCCCATCGGCCCACAAACGATTGGGCCTTGCATCAATTTCGAATATGTGTTCGTTGGCGATTGTTTCATCATCGCAGGTGGCCTCCGATGTACCGATTGTAATCTGCCAATGACGGCCACTAGAATCTCGTAGTTCAACCATTTGAACACCTCATGGAAATGACCTCCTGAGAGACAAGAAGGGGTTGAATGGACTACCCCGACCACCTTCAGTTTCGATTGTAGTTACCTTACGAGATAGCCCATAGTGTTCAGAGGCTGCAGCAACAAAGGGAGCAACATCCGATGTTTCAGGGGACCAACCTTCGGGCCAATTCACATCGATAAAATCCGTTGTAGTTTCACCAGCATGGTATGCAGGGTGCCCCATAATATCACTGAGGAATCCCAAATTTGTCGTCACACCAAGCAACACGAAATCCTCACAGGCCCGTTTCATTCGACGAATCGCTGAATCCCGATCAGGTGCATGAACAACCAATTTCGCAAGCATTGGGTCGAAGTCAATACTGGCCGCATCCCCTTCCCGAACACCTGTGTCAAGGCGGATACCTGGACCGGTTGGTGGACGGAACATGGCCAATGGACCGATTGCTGGTAGGAAGTTGTTGGATGGATCTTCTGCATAGATACGAACTTCAATCGCATGACCTCGTATCGTAAGATCTGATTGTGTGAAGGGCAATGGCAAACCTGCAGCAACCCGAATTTGCTCCACAACCAAATCGACACCACTGATGCATTCTGTGATGGGATGCTCCACCTGTAAGCGTGTATTCATCTCAAGGAAATGGAACTCTCCATCTTCTGAAAGAAGGAATTCGACGGTTCCAGCACCTTCGTAATCTACAGCCTTCGCTGCATTCACCGCCGCCTCACCCATCTGTTCACGTGTGATCGCATCGAGAACTGGAGAGGGGGCTTCTTCGACGACTTTCTGATGTCGGCGTTGAATGCTACATTCTCGCTCGAATAAGTGGACTGCATTCCCTAGCGTATCTGTCAGAACTTGGACTTCGATGTGACGTGATTTCTCTAGTAAGCGTTCGACATAGACTGTTCCATCACCAAATGATGTCGCAGCTTCTCGACTTGCGGCTGCATATTCCCTCTGCAAGTTTCGTGGCTCGTGAACCATTCGCATTCCTTTTCCACCACCACCTGCACTGGCTTTCAATAACAGAGGATAGCCTACACGAGTAGCCGCACGAACGAGTTCATCCACCATATCATCTGGATTCTCCAAGGGTAATTCCTCACCCGGTATGACGGGGACCCCTGCGGTGACCATGGCCCGTCTTGCGCTGATTTTGTCACCCATCTCATCGATTGCATGCGCGGATGGTCCAATCCAAACAAGCCCTGCACCCTTGACCGCATTTGCGAAGGAGCTTCGCTCTGAGAGGAACCCATAACCTGGATGAATCGCATCTGCACCCGTCTCTTCAGCTGCTGCCAAAATTGCCTCAATGTTGAGATAGGTATCAGAGAGGTTGTCACCTGGCAGGAACACTGATTCATCGGCAGTTTGTTGGTGTAATGAACCGCGATCAGCCTCTGAGTATATTGCGACCGAACCTAGGCCAAGTTCAGCACATGACCTGAAAACCCTGCAAGCAATTTCACCCCTGTTTGCGACCAGAATCTTGGATATTGGGCGTGGGGCGCCCTCCATCCAGTCCGGTCCAACCATGTGGATTCACTCCTCTTTCCAATTGGGCGGGCGCTTCTCAAGGAATGACGCCAAGCCTTCTTGTCCTTCATCCGAGCCTCGCATTGCACTGGTTTTGTCCAACGTCCATTGCCTGATTTCTTCATCGGAACCTGTCCAACGATCAAAAGTGAGGGTCAATTTCTTGGCCTCTGCAATAGCCATCGGCCCTGTTGTCAAGACTTCATCCACGACTGTGGATTCTGCACCATCGAGTGATTCCGATACTTGGTTCACCAATCCAATTCGCAGTGACTCTTCGGCTCCGATTCGTCCTGCAATCATGGCGAGACGGCGAAATTCTGCACTACCCACTTTTCGATATACATAGGGGCCAATGACTGCGGGCAAGATTCCCAATTTGCCTTCTGAAAGCGCGATACTTGCTCGAGGCCCAACGATTACGTGGTCGAGGCAAGCAATCAAACCAGCCCCCCCGCCCAGTGCAACACCTTGGATCTTGCCGATAGTAAAACAGGGGTGTGCCCATAGGCTGTTGAATAATCGATCTAATCTCTCAGAATCAATTCTATTTTCCTCAGGACTTTTTGCGCCAGCATCCCGCATCATGTTGATATCAGCGCCTGCGCAGAAATGTTTACCCGCTCCAGAAAACACGATTACACGCAGGTACGGTTTTCCAGCCGAATCAAGTAATGTACCTCGCTCACCAACTGATCTATCCTTGGTCCAATCAAGAATCGAGATGATTTCACTGATGAGGGTGATATTGAGCGCATTATACACATCTTCACGAGTGAGGGTTAGATGCGCGACCGAACCCTCGATTTTGAGTGAACAGAGGCTGGTTTCTGGCTTTGAATCTTCAATTGTAAAATTTAACATTTCAATTGCTCCTTTCACATTCTAAATATTCCGAATTTTGTATCTGGCATCGGGGCGTTCAAACTAGCACTAATCGCCAAGCCGAGAATATCACGAGTATCGCGAGGATCGATGATTCCATCATCCCACAAACGTGCGGTCGAATAATACGGTGAGCCTTCAACGTCATATTTCTCTAAAATCGGTGCTTGGAAATCTGCCCACTCTTCGTCAGTCATGGGATCAAGACCCTCGCGGGCCCTCTGATCCTGTTTCACCGTCGCGAGAACATCAGCTGCTTGTGGGCCACCCATTACTGATATGCGGCTGTTTGGCCACATGAAGAGGAAGCGTGGGTCATAAGCACGTCCACACATACCATAGTTACCCGCTCCATGACTCCCGCCGATGATAACTGTAAACTTAGGAACTGGGACACAAGATACTGCCGTCACGAGTTTCGCACCGTCCTTCGCAATTCCACCTGCTTCGTAATCACGGCCAACCATGAATCCCGTGATATTCTGTAAGAATACCAAAGGTACTCCACGTTGACCACATAATTCGACAAAGTGGGCTCCTTTCTGTGAGGATTCTGAAAAGAGAATCCCATTGTTTGCGACAATGCCAACAGGATAACCATGTATTCGGGCAAACCCGCAAATGAGGGTTGGGCCATACCTGGCTTTGAACTCATGGAACCGGCTACCATCGACGATTCGAGATATGACCTCTCGAACATCGAACGGGGTTCGATTGTCTTCTGGAATGATACCGAGGATTTCATCGATTGAATAAGCTGGATCCTCAGGGGGTTGAACGTCTAATTTCGTCTTCACCCCAGTATTCAGATTCTCAACGATGTTGCGCACCATGCGCAATGCGCTAGGTTCGTCTTCCGCATAATGGTCTGCGACTCCAGATTGAGCTGTATGGAGGTCAGCACCACCCAAATCTTCTGCAGTGACTTCTTCGCCCGTTGCGGCTTTGACCAAAGGAGGTCCTGCAAGGAAGATAGTTCCATTGCCTTTGACAATTATCGACTCATCAGACATTGCTGGAACATATGCCCCGCCTGCTGTGCAAGAACCACATACCGCTGCGATTTGAGGAATCCCCTTTCCACTCATAATGGCTTGATTTCGAAAGATTCGCCCAAAGTGGTCTCGATCAGGGAATACCTCGTCCTGCATCGGAAGGAAGGCTCCACCCGAATCGACCAAGTAGATGCAGGGGAGATGATTGGTGTCCGCGACTTCTTGCGCTCGGATGTGTTTTTTGACTGTCATTGGATAGTATGATCCACCTTTCACGGTTGCATCGTTTGCTACAAAGAGACATTCCCTTCCATGCACAACTCCCACACCCGTAACCATCCCAGCACTGGCAGCACGACCATCGTAGAGGTCGTAGGCTGCGAGTGGAGATAACTCAAGAAATGGGGTGCCAGGATCACAAATGGCAGTGATTCGTTCACGAGGCAGTGCCTTGCCTCGACTTCGGTGTTTCTCGACATATTTTCCCCCACCACCTTGTTGAACTACTTCCAACCGTTCACGCAATGTAGCAAGGAGGGCACTGTTGTGCTCATGGTTTGACTTGAAAGATTCGTCCGAGGAATTGATTCGAGTCTGAAGTCGGTCCATGCACGCACCCCTTAGGGGGTGCGACTACGAACTTGGCCTTAACACTGGCCCGTTTCAAACGTCTAGAGTCATTCTGAGGACATCCCTCAAACCAGGGGCTAAACCAACCACTAGTAGACATAGGATGACGAGTAAGCGAAGATGGCGATGACGATACTCAAATCGTGCCGTTGCAAACAGCCACCAAATCATCGCTGCTAGCCCAAACTTGAGTACACCGAAGCCCCAAGCAGTCCCTGCAACATCGATGACCTTCTGAGAAAGAACATGTTTCTCAGCATAGCCGTAATTCTCTAATCCAATACTGGTTGCAAGTCCGTCAACCATCTGACCATACATGGCCAAGAGGACGACAGGGAGACCGAAGGTCGCACGAGGTGTGAGTGCTTCCATCCTCTCCCACGTTGAGGAATGTTGGCGATCCCAATCATCAAGAGATATTCCTTCGGGTATAATTCCCGGTTCAAGACCCATGTGATGGAGTTCAGCACGTGCTTTTTGACCAGTGAACCACAATGCTGTACAGAGGATAAGTGGAGCGATTACAATAATCACAAACGGTACAAATGAGATGGGTGTTCGACCGTTGAGAGGTTCGGAGTAGAGCATCAACCAACCAGATAGGTGTATGAAACAACCACCCAAACCGACCTGAATCAGTCCTTGCTCTATGGCGGTACAACATTCCATGAATGGATGGATGAGGATAATCAGCAACAACCCACCTGCCGGAGCCCAAAACAAAGGTGAAATTAGCCACGAAAGTGTTTCTTTTTCCCAATGCTGACCAATATCTGGCATGAAAAATACGAACTGTAAACAGATCAGAATGAATGACAGTTGGGTGATTGCCGCGCGATTATCCGGACCTACATTCTTGGATACACTGTGGCTCATCCATCCTGTCAGAATCACCCAACCAGCTACATGGAAATGAACGAGAGGTGATACAAACAAGCCACCTAGGCCCTCGGGGTTGAAGAGTCTGGCATCTTCATTGACCTCACCCAGTGATGCCCAAATGACCCATGGCAGTAATGCAAGGACTGAACTGTCTCTAGCAGGCACCCCAATTCTCCGTAGCCAAGCAGAAATCACGACGACGAAAGACACCAGCAATAACGAATAGGCAATTGTGTCAACTGGATTGTAGCCAGCATCACCAGTGATTGAATCAATCGAATGTGGTTCGATAAAATAGGTTTGATATGTTTCAGTGAGTGCATTGCCTGGGGCAATTTCTTGGCCAGCGATTGCACCCAATAGCAGAATCATTGCGGTGAGAATCAAAGTAGCAGCGCCACGCTCCATCAATGCAAATTGATGGTCGGGCAATGGTGTCTCAGTAAGTACTGAACTTTGGTCTGCCATGGAAATCGCCCATGCTTTCATTCAAAGCAACTAGTTTCACTCTTCTTCGCCTACTTGGCGGGCTTCGTGAACTTCTCGGAAAACAATTGTTTGGACACCTACATGATCGCGCAATGTGCGAATTAGACTGAACTTGGTGAATGCCCAATTCTGGTCATATGCTACAAATTCAGGTAGTGTAATGGTCAAATCATCCCCCTCAAAAGCAACCTCAAACCCATCTCGACCAGTGTTGGTCTCTAGTAGGGTTGTCACTTTCTCAGCACGGTCTTCGACAACCTTGACAATGCGGTACTTGTAACGAAGAGTTCGTCCTGCGAGTGGGTGATTGAAATCGATACGAGCACGGCCGGCTCGGACCATTTGCAAAATTCCTTGCTTCCCATTGATTTCAACGGGTCCGCCGATGGAGATGTTCTCCGGGTCGCGAACTGAGCGGGCCAAGACATCCTGACCCATTGTTTCGACCGCATTTGGGTCGCGCTCGCCATATGCATCTTCAGGTGCGATATCGAATTCGTAATCCTTTTCTGCATCAGCCTCAAGCAAGTGAGATTCAAAACCAGCGATGAGACGTCCATCTCCAATCACTGTGATGAGAGGGGTATAGGTACGATTCTCATCATAACTGTCAGCGTCTTTCGCGACGGCCTCACGAGTGGTCTCGATGAGGACATCGTCGTCTGCATTGTATAGGTCATAGTCGATATGTACGATGGAACCGTTTTCCATTTTATTCACCTACCCAGCATTGTGGGCGAGCCGGCGACCGACTTCCCCTTTATGAGCGTGCGGATGGGGTCGCCGCGAGCCCGTAGGGCTCATTCTTCCTCTTCTTTCTCTGCAGAAGGAATCATGACCCAGTTCAATGCAGTCCCAATCAGAATCAAACTCCACCCCGTCCAAACCAAGTGGCTGCCCGTCAAATCATAGATGACAACACGCACCCGTTCAACCGAATCTCCAGGTTGCATGGTTACTGAAATCCAAGAGAGATCATTGGCCTGACTTTGATCGAAAATCATGACTAAGTCGCCATGAGGACGGTGCCAGATATCTGTTTCTGGGCGTGCATTGATACTTCCTTCATCGAAACGGAGCATGCCTGGAGTCAAGGTCGCGACGACCTCTCCGTCAACTTCCTTACGAACTTCAACTGTCACTGTGATTTTCCCATCACCTACTTTCTCATTCCATCCTTCGTCTTCGGGCCCAATCGCCGTCAATTCGGTAAATGTGTACCAATAATCCCCGTGTTCAATGGGGGTATCTTTTGCGAGCATCACGATATGGCTGGGGTCGCCGCGTTGAACGAGCGTTGTGGTGAATACGTGTCCGACGAGCAATAGTAGGATGCCGAGGTGAGCGACATGGATGGCCATTCGACGCAATTGTAACGGTTTACGACGCAATTGAAATTCACCGAATCGAACCCAAACCAAGCGAGCCATTGGAGGAATGGAAAACAAGAACAAGGGTAGGGCGAAACCTGCAATCATACCCCGAGTGATTCCTTCTGAGAATTCGTGGTCTGCATCCCCGGGTAATGAATCCCCCATGTATACTGCGAATAAGATACTGAGCAGAATCATGCCAGCCAACAAACCAGGAACCTTACGTGGTTCGACGACTTTGCGCCAGCTGTAAATCATGAGACCAATCGCTGAAAGACAGAGAAGAGGTAAACCAAAGATTTCGTGCCAAGCCAGATTTGTGCCGTCAACTTCGGCCAGTAACAATAGCCAAGTGAGTAAAAGGAATGGAGTGCCAATCGCCAAAGGCACCCATAGAACCACTCTTTGTTGCCATCGACCGTCTTTCAGATTCAACGGTGATTCTTCTTCTTCATCCATCAAAAACATGGGCGACAAGAAACCGAGCATTCCAATAAGTGCGGGTTCCATTGTGATTAGGAAGGCCCAATAACTGAAGAGCATCAACATCACACCTGCAGCCATCCAGACAACTCGCTCTTTGGCCGTACGTTGATTCCACAACAAGAAAGCGAATACACCTGCAAGGATTCCAACCTCAACCGTATCCATCCAGGTGCCTAGAAGTGCACCTACAAGAATCGCAACAGGAGCCCATTCTTGCATTTTTGAATTTGCGAAATGCCTGGTTCCCAGCCACATCATTGCGAACAGAATCAGCAGATAGAGATGTACTTCAAGACCCGGCCCATCTTGAAAACCCAATTGTAGAATTCGCTGAATTGGACCCATTGAAGGGTCAATATCACCTTCGGCAACAAATGCGTGAACGCTTGCCCATACACCATTGGCACGAGTGACGAGAGTGGCATGAATGGCGAAGAAGGCGGGTACAACCCCTGCCCCTACAAACCAATGATCTTCGTTTGCCATGCCTTTCGGTAATCGAAGATGTAGTAGGACAATCAATGCGATCCATGGTAACAATGATCCGGTTTCAACTGGATCCCAAGCCCAATAACCACCCCAATCTAACACCGTATAAGCCCACAGTCCACCCAGACCGACACCGAGTGTACCAACCCACAGTGCAGGTCGAGCAAGGTGGAGAATTCTGTCTCTCGCGGGCGCACCCGCGTGAAGCATTGCTGAGATTGCGTGTACACCTACACCAATACAGAGTGTGTAGAAGGCAAAAATCACAGGAGGATGGATGACCATCAAATCCGTCTGTAGTAAAGCGTTCAACCCTGGACGGGAAAGTGCGTCACTAGGGGTTGCTCGGAATGGGTTCAACATCAAAGCGATGAAGAGAAGAAGGGCTGAGAACCCAACCAACAATCGAATGCGAAGTTGATGTTGAGAATCTGTTTCGGTCGCGTGCTGGTTGCCATCGATTAAGAGAAGAGCACCCAGCATTGCAACCCAAAGGAGTAACGGCCCTTCACGACCGGCCCAAATTGCACTAACCCTGTATAGAAGTGGAAGATCTGAACCCCCATTGTTCCAAACATATTCTATGCTTGAGGCATCGATTAGGAATAGGAACATCAGGGCTGAAAATGGAAGCATCAATGCGGTTCCAAGGAGTTTTTGCATTGATTCACCAACCGTAGTACTTTGCACGGCTATAGCCGAATGCAAGCATTGCGGGTACGATTCGACGGAAATACAAACTTGGTTTTCGAACGAGAATACGAAGGCCAACCATC